>NZ_CP104174.1:916730-1222307 GCF_025200925.1 Bradyrhizobium sp. CB1015
GCGAGTGTGATCATGAATCTCAGCGATGAAGCCGCCGTCACCTGTCATCCGTCGCGGCCGCTGCCGATGCTGCTCATGAACGGGACCGCCGATCCGCTGGTCCCTTATGAGGGCGGGCGCGGATCGAGCTATTTTGCCGCAGAGGGATTCTGGTCGACGGACGAGACGCTGGCGTTCTGGCGCAGGCTCAATGGCTGCGAGACCGACGACGCCGGGATCACCGACATGCCCGACGCGGCGCCGGCGGACCAGTCCACAGTGACACGGATCAGCTCGCGCTGTCCGGCTGGGCACGACGTCGTGCTCTATCGCATCAACCATGGCGGCCACCGCATGCCGGGCTTCGCTCCGGACGCCCGTTTCCCGAAGGTCGCCAGGAGCCTGCTCGGATCGCAGAACGGCGACATCGACGGCGCCGAAACGATCTGGACCTTCTTCAGTCGGTTTCCGTGAACGACGCATGCGTGGCAAGCAATGCATGCGTGCCAGGGGTGGCACACTGCAAACCGCTGGGCTAGACAGGGCCGCCATTCCAGTCAGGAGATCCCAGATGAGCATTCAGCGTTTTGAAACCGGCCCGCGCATGAGCCAGGTCGTCGTGCACGGCAACACCGTCTATCTCGCCGGTGTCGTCGCCAACAAGGCGGCCGGCGAAAGCGTGACGAAGCAGACCCAGGACATCCTGGCGACCATCGACGGGCACCTCGCCAAGGCCGGCACCGACAAGTCGAAGCTGCTCTCGGCCACGATCTACATCACCGACATGAAGACCTTCGGCGAGATGAACGCTGTGTGGGACGCCTGGGTCTCGCCCGGCAACACCCCGGCGCGCGCCACCGTCGAAGCCAAGCTGGCGGCCCCGCAATACACCGTCGAGATCATGGTGACGGCGGCGAAGTAATTTTTGCGAAAACTTCACGCGCGTTGATGACCTCCGAGGTAATCGATCAACGCGCGTGAACCTTCGATAGTCACGGTCAGCCGGACAACACGGCGCCATCGAAGGAGAGCACCATGACCGATCCCGTCACCATCGCCCACCGCTACATCGAGCTCTGGAACGAGCGCACCGCTGGCCGCCGCCGCGAGCTGCTCAGCGAAAGCTGGACGACGGATGCGAGCTATGTCGATCCCGTGATGAAGGGCGACGGCCAGGACGGCATCGAGGCGCTGATCGCAGGCGTGCAGCAGCGCTTTCCCGATTTCAAATTCAAGCTGATCGGTGAGCCCAATGGCTACGGCGATCACGTCCGCTTCTCGTGGGGACTTGGTCCTGACGGCGCCGACAGCCCGATCAAGGGCACCGATTTCGCCGTGCTGAAGGACGGCCGGATCAGGAGCGTGACCGGATTTCTCGATCAGGTGCCGGCCGGGGTGTGAGAGCGCTGGCCCTCGTCGCGCAGGCGAGGAGAGGACCGAAATTTGGACCTCACAAGAGGTCGTCATGCCCGGGCTTGTCCCGGGCATCCACGTACTTTGTGCTGCGTGGATGGCCGGGACAAGCCCGGCCATGACGATGTCGAGGCCATCGCGCCTCAAATGGAGAGCGCGTATGCGATGGCCGCAGGCCATAGCCCCCCTCGACGAAGCCATCCCTACGGCTTACCTGTCATGCCGTGCCGCCCCGCATCCTCCAAACATCGGCCGAGCCGGCCGCGCTGCTGCCGGATCGCTTCCAGGCCTGGTTCGCAGCCCGCGGGTGGTCGCCGCGCGCGCATCAATTGGCACTGCTGGAGAAGGCGCGCGAGGACCGCTCGGCCCTGCTGATCGCGCCGACCGGCGCCGGCAAGACGCTGGCTGGATTTCTGCCGACCTTGGTTGAGCTTTCGACGCAGCCGGTGACGCAAGACGCGGGCGCGAAGAAGAACCTCGTTTCCACCGGCCGCAGCGTGCAGCGCAGCGGCGGCCTGCATACCCTCTATATCTCGCCACTCAAGGCGCTCGCCGTCGATATCGCGCGCAACCTCGAGCGTCCCATCGCCGAGATGGGCTTGCCCATCAAGGTCGAGACCCGCACCGGCGATACGCCGGTCTCGCGCCGTCAGCGGCAGCGGCGCTATCCGCCGGACGTGTTGCTGACGACGCCCGAGCAGCTCGCGCTGCTGCTCTCCTCCGACGACGCGCCGTTCCTGTTTTCCGCCCTGAAGCGCATCGTGCTGGATGAGCTGCACGCGCTGGTGACGTCCAAGCGCGGCGATCTGCTCTCGCTCGGCCTCGCTCGATTGTGGCGCCTCGCTCCGCAAATGCGCGCGATCGGCCTGTCGGCGACAGTGGCCGAGCCGGAGCAGCTCGCGCGCTTCCTGGTGCCGCAGCCCGACGGCAAGGAGCGGGCAGCCGACATCGTCGTCGCCGGCGGTGCCGCGCCGCCCGTGGTCGAGATGCTCGACACGCGCGAGCGGCTGCCCTGGGCCGGCCACAGCGCCCGCCACGCGCTTCCTGAAATCTACGAGCTGATCAAGGCCAACAAGACCACGCTTGTCTTCGTCAACACGCGCAGCCAGGCCGAGATGCTGTTCCAGAATCTCTGGAGCATGAACGACGACGGCCTTGCCATCGCGCTGCATCACGGCTCACTCGACGTCGCCCAGCGCCGCAAGGTCGAGGACGCGATGTCGGCGGGCCGGCTGCGCGGCGTGGTCTGCACCTCCTCGCTCGACCTCGGCGTCGACTGGGGCGACGTCGATCTCGTCGTCAATATCGGTGCGCCCAAGGGCTCTTCGCGCCTGATGCAGCGCATCGGCCGCGCCAACCATCGCCTCGACGAAGCTTCACGAGCGGTGCTGGTGCCGGCCAACCGTTTCGAAGTACTGGAGTGCCGCGTCGCCATCGACGCCATTGCCGAGAATGCGCAGGACACGCCGCCCTTGCGCACGGGCGCCCTCGACGTGCTGGCTCAGCATGTGCTCGGCTGTGCCTGCGGCGAGCCGTTTTTCAGCGACGAGCTCTATGGCGAGGCCCGCACGGCCGCGCCCTACGCAAGCCTGTCGCGGCAGGATTTCGACGATGTCGTCGATTTCGTCGCCTCCGGCGGTTACGCGCTGAAGACCTATGAGCGCTTCGCCCGCATCAAGCAGGACAAGGAAGGCCGCTGGCGCGTCGCCAATCCAAAGGTGCGGCAGAGCTACCGCATGAATGTCGGCACCATCGTCGAGGACGACATGCTGAAGGTGCGCCTGGTGCGCTCGCGCGGCAGCGGTACAGGATCCCCAGGCGTGATCGCACGTGGCGGCCGGCTGCTCGGCGAGATCGAGGAGGCCTTCATCGAGGGCCTCTCGCCCCGCGACACCTTCGTGTTCTCGGGCGAGGTGGTGCGCTACGAGACGCTGGTGGAGGACCAGGTCTATGTCTCGCGCGCGCATGACAAGGACCCGAAGGTGCCGTCCTACATGGGCGGAAAGTTTCCGCTCTCGACCTATCTCGCCGAGCGCGTGCGTCGGCTGCTCGATGATGGCCGCGCCTGGGGCGGCTTGCCGGAGCAGGTGCGCGATTGGCTGTCGCTGCAGAAGGATGTCAGCCAAGTGCCGGCGGTCCGCGAGCTCCTGGTGGAGAGCTTTCCGCGTGCCAACAAGCATTATCTGGTCTGCTATCCCTTCGAGGGCCGCCTCGCGCATCAGACCCTCGGCATGCTGCTGACGCGGCGGCTGGAGCGCGTCCGCGCGCGTCCGCTCGGCTTCGTCGCCAATGAATATGCGGTGGCGATCTGGGGGCTCGGCGATCTCTCCTTCATGATCCGTCAGGGCAGGATCGATCTCAACGCGCTGTTCGACCCTGACATGCTCGGCGATGATCTCGAAGCCTGGCTCGCCGAATCCGCCCTGATGAAGCGCACCTTCCGCAACTGCGCGATCATCTCCGGCCTGATCGCGCGCCGCCACAGCGGCGAAGAGAAGAGCCGCCGCCAGGTGCTGTTCTCGACCGATCTCGTCTACGACGTGCTGCGCAAGCACCAGGCCGATCACGTCCTGCTCCGCGCCGCGCGCGCCGATGCCGCCACCGGCCTGCTCGATTTGCGCCGCCTCAGCGACATGCTGATGCGCATCCAGGGCCGCATCACGCACCGGGAACTCGACCACGTCTCCCCGCTCGCCGTGCCCGTGATGCTGGAAATCGGCCGCGAGTCAGTTTATGGCGAAGCTGCAGACGAGCTTTTGGCCGAAGCCGCCGACGAGCTCGTCAAAGAGGCGATGTCGTAGACGGTAGGAATGTATTTTCGGGGCGCAACTCCATCCGCATCGTCATGCCCGGTCCTGACCCGGGCATCCACGTCTTTCGTGCGGCGCCAAGAACGTGGATGGCCGGGACAAGCCCGGCCATGACGGAGAATGCTGCGCTATCGATCGCGTCGACACGGACTGTGGACGTTTCCGGCATCTCGTTCCTCGCCGATCTCTCCGGCGCGCTGTTCTGGGACGAGCAACGCCTGCTCGTCGTCTCCGACCTGCATCTGGAGAAGGGCTCGAGCTTCGCGATGCGTGGCGTGTTGCTGCCGCCTTACGATACTATCGCGACGCTTGGCCGGCTCGCTGCTGTCATCTCCCGCCATAATCCGCGAGTAGTCATTTCGCTCGGTGATAGTTTTCACGACCGCAGCGCGCATGAGCGTCTGTCGGCCGAGGACCGCGACGCGGTGGCCGCACTCCAGACCGGCCGCGACTGGATCTGGATCTCGGGCAATCATGATCCGATGCTGCCGCGCGATCTCGGCGGCACCATCGCGGATGAAGTGGCGATCGGACCGATCACCTTCCGCCACGAGCCGACCGGGGCACGCGGCGAGATCGCCGGCCATCTGCATCCGAAGGCGCGCGTCTCGGCGCGCGGCCGTTTCATGGAGCGCCGCTGCTTCGCCAGCGACGGGTTGCGCGCCGTCATGCCCGCGTTCGGCGCCTATGCCGGCGGCCTCAGCATCCGCGACGCTGCCTTCGCCAGGATCTTTCCGCAGAACGGCTTTGTCGCCCATCTCCTCGGCGACCGCCGCGTCCACGCCATTGCGGCCTCGCGCTGCATCTGAGATTTTGGCGCCTCTCTAGAACAAATTAAGAACACTTTAGCAAGTCTTTGATATATCATTGTGATTCGGCGTCTCGCCGATACAATATCTAGCGTCTGTCCGACTTTGCGAGGACTACATGTCCACCATTGCCTTCGACCAGTTTGCCCTCACCCGGATCGCCGATTTCGCGCGCTCGCTGTCACGGCTGCATCAGGCCGCGCGGCGCCAGAGGGTCGACGACGACCAGTTCGATCGCGAGTTCAACGCCGTGTGCCAGTCGATCTGGGGCTACACCATCGACGACGTCAGCGACGATCTGTTCTCGCCCGAGGATCATCAGTTTCTCGACACGCTGGACGAAGCGCATGCGCGCATCTTCGCGGCCGAGCAGGGCTATGACCTCGTCGGCGATCAGGGCATGCTGACGGATTGGTGGGGCTTCTGCTGGATGATCCTGGCCGAGAAGCGCGGCCTCCTGACGCCGGAGAACCGCGCCGCCGCGCGCGCGGCGATCGAGGAGAAATATCTGGCCGCGCCGAACGTGATCGGGGTGATCATCGGGAGGTGAGCTCTCGTGCCCCGGACAAAGCGCAGCGCGCCAAGCGATGCGCTGCAGAGCCGGGGCCCATCTCGCGGCATGCTGGGTCCCGGCTCAGCGTCGCATCGCTTCCGCGCTGCGCCGCCGTCCGGGACACGAGATCATTCCAACCCCGCCCGCTTCGCCGGCTTCGCGGTCGTCTTCGGCACCGTCACATCCGGCAGTGCCTCACGCACGATCTCGTTTGACGGCGGCGCATCCGCCGACACCGTCTCTGCCCGCACCGGCGCCACCTTCATCTCGCCGAGCCGCGCGCGGACCTGGGCGGTGAGGCCGGGATAGGACGCAACCGGGGTGAATTCCGCAGCCTGGTCGTTGCCGACGCGGATGCCGGTATAGGCGACGAGGCCGTCGGTGGTGGCGATCACGTCGCCGGCCTTCAGCGATGAATCCAGCGCAAGGTCGACCGGGGCCAGGCCGACCGGTTCACGGCCGTTGCAGGTGCAATCGGCGCGCAGCGCCTTGCGATAGGCGAACGCGTTCTCGCTGTCGGCGTAGCGCTCGCCGGTCTGCGAATAGGCACCGTCGATCGACGAGCCGAAATAGATCTTGGTCGCGCTGGCAGGGCAGAATGCCTGACACATCTGCGCGGGCGAGACGAGGCCGCGCATCAGCGGAAAGTATTTCCCGTCGCAACTGCGTACGCAGAAGGCCGGGCCCGAGCCGCCGGCCGCCGCTGAGCGGGTCGGCGGCACATATTGCGGCGTGGCGCCATTCTGCTGGCTGCTGAAGGGATCGACGTAGGAGTTCGCCTGCGGCACCTCGCGCTGCGGCCGCTGCTGCTGCATTCCGCCGAAGAGGAAATCGAATAGGCCTTCGGCCGAAACTGGGGCAGGAGTAGCGAGCAGCGGAGCTGCCAGCATGGCGGCCACAAGCATCGCGCGACGCCGCCGGCGCGCATGGGACATGACTGTACGCAATGCTTACTCCACCCAACGCTACTGAACCGGCTGGGACCGAGAGATCTCAGCGCACGATTCACCATAAAGCGGGATGGTAAATGAGCAGTTGAGCGGAGGCGCTTTCAAGACGAGGCGGTGGCCTCTTTGTGGCCGGGCGCAGCTTTGGACGGATGGTTGCCACCGGGACACATTGAGGCATGACGGCGGAGAAATTTCCGCCACTTCACCCCTTCAAGAATTCCGACGCCTTGTACAGCGAGCGGAACGGCAGGCCGGCCGCACCGAACGTGTCGGTGGCGCCTTCCTCGCGGTCGACCATGGTCAGCACCAGCACGACATTGGCTCCGGCTTCGCGCACCGCTTCCACCGCCTTCATCGCCGAGCCGCCGGTGGTGGTGACGTCCTCGACGATCACGACGCGCTTGCCGGCCAACGTCTCGCCCTTGGGCAGGCCTTCGATCGCAAGCTTGGCACCGTGATCCTTCGGCTTCTTGCGCACGAAGAAGGCCGCGATCGGATGGCCCTTGATCCAGGAGATCTGCGCCAGCGCGCCGGCGAGCGGCACCGCGCCCATCTCGAGCCCGCCGATGAAATCGAGCTGGTCGTCCTTGAGCGCCTCGTAAGTCAGCTCCGCGAGCAGCGTCGCGCCCTCGGGGTCGAGCATGGTCGGCTTGAGGTTGAAGTAGAAATCGCTCTTGCGGCCCGACGCGAGCGTCACCTCGCCGCGACCGAATGAGCGCCGGCGGATGATTTCGAACAGGCGGGCGCGGGAGGCGGATTTCGACACGGCGGTCCCTCGAACAGCGTTTTTGGAGGAGGCGGAATTTATCCGCGACCGACGCGACATTCCAGAGGGGGCGTCTTCCGTCAACAGGGATCGGCCATCCCGGCCCGCCGGTTGTGAGGGCGCAACCTTCTGGAGTAGTTCAGGGGGCACGCCTCTTGGGAAGGACACGGAATGACCATCGAGCTCTATACCTGGAACACGCCGAACGGCCGCAAGATCTCGGTCGCGCTGGAGGAGATGGGGCTGCCCTATAAGGTGATCCCGGTGAACATCACCAAGGGCGAGCAGATGGCGCCCGAGTTCCTCAAGCTCTCCCCCAACAACAAGATCCCCGCGATCGTCGACCCCGAGGGCCCCGACGGCAAGCCCGTCAGCATCTTCGAATCCGGTGCGATCCTGCTCTATCTCGGCGAAAAGACCGGCAAATTCCTGCCGAAATCGCTTATCCAGCGCATTCCGGTGTACGAATGGCTGATGTGGCAGATGGGCGGGTTCGGCCCAATGCCCGGCCAGGTGCACCATTTCATCGCACTCGAGAACGAGCAGGACCGGGCGTACGGCTTGACGCGCTTCATGGCCGAGACGCGCCGGCTCTATGGCGTGCTCGATCGCCGCCTGGACAGGCGCGACTTCGTCGCCGGCGAGCTCTCGGTTGCCGATTTTGCCATCCTGGGCTGGGCCTGGCGCCATCCTCGCCACAAGGTTGATCTGGCCGACTTCCCCAACGTCAAGCGCTGGTACGACGCCCTGATGGCGCGCCCGGCCGTGAAGCGCGGCATGGACGCGAAGCTGGATTGAGCTTCGCTTACCCTCCCCTGGAGGGGGAGGATCGATCGCGCAACGCGCGAGCGGGGTGGGGTGATCTCTCCACTCGGGCACTGTTGGATGGGGAGGGACCGTCACCCCACCCCGCTGCGCATTCCGCTTCGCTACATGCGCAGCGACCCTCCCTCTCCAGGGGAGGGTGGGAAAACCCTCACACCTTCTTCGCTTCCACCGCCATCCGCACCGCGAGCCCAGCCAGCACGGTGCCCATTAGCCAGCGCTGCATCAGCATCCAGCTCGGCCGGTTCGCGAGGAACAGCGCGATCGAGCCGGCCGCGAGCGCGATCATCGCGTTGACGCTGACGCTGATCGCGATCTGGATCGCGCCCAGCACCACCGACTGCGTCAGCACGCTGCCGGCCGTGGGATCGATGAATTGCGGCAGCAGCGCCAGATACAGCATCGCGATCTTCGGGTTGAGCAGGTTGGTGACGAAGCCCATCGCGAACAATTTGCGTGGGCTGTCGATGGCGAGCTTCCTCACCTGGAACGGCGAACGCCCGCCCGGCTTCACCGCCTGCCAGGCGAGCCACAGCAAATAGCCGGCGCCGGCAAAGCGCAGCGCGTCGTAAGCGAAGGGAATGGCGAGCAACAGCGCCGTGATGCCGAAGGCCGCGCACAGCATGTAGAACACGAAGCCGAGCGCCACGCCGCCGAGCGAGACGATGCCGGCCGCGGGCCCCTGCGTGATCGAGCGCGAGATCAGGTAAATCATGTTCGGTCCCGGCGTGAGCACGAGACCGAGGCAGACGAGGGCAAAGCCGAGCAGGGCGGAAGTATGGGGCATGGGTGAACCGGTGCGGAGATGCAAAGGTTCTAATATGCGAAGGGCGGCGGCGCCATCGCGCAATTGCCCGGAGGACAATTGAGTTCTTGCGCCGGTGTGCTCCCTCGCCCCGCCCTTGCGGGGAGAGGTGAAGAGAGCGCTAATGCGCCTCGTCCCAATTGTTCGCGGCGCGGGCGTCGACATGCAGCGGCACCGAGAGCAGCACGGCCGGGAACGGCGCGTCCTGCATCACCTTCTGCACGACGGGGAGCGTTGCCTCGACCTCGTCGTCCGGCACCTCGAAGATCAACTCGTCGTGCACCTGGAGCAGCATCTGCGCCGCGAGCTTCTTCGCGGCCAGCGCATCCTCCACGCGCGTCATGGCGCGGCGGATGATGTCGGCGGCAGTGCCCTGGAGCCGCGCGTTGATCGCGGCGCGCTCGTTGAAGGCGCGCACCGAGGCGTTGGACGCCTTGATGTCGGGGTAGTGACATTTGCGGCCGAACAGCGTGGTGACGTAGCCGTGGTTGCGGCAGAAGTCGCGCGTCTCGTCCATGTAGGCGCGGATGCCGGGGAAGCGCTCGAAATATTTCCTGATGTAGGCGGAAGCTTCCTCGCGCGCGATGCCGAGCTGGTTGGCGAGGCCGAACGCGGAGATGCCGTAGATGATGCCGAAATTGATCGCTTTCGCGCGGCGGCGGATCTCGCTCGGCATGCCCTTGATCGGCACGCCGAACATTTCCGACGCGGTCATGGCGTGAATGTCGAGCCCGTCGCGGAAGGCCTGCTTCAGCACGGGAATGTCGGCGATCTCGGCGAGCAGTCGCAGCTCGATCTGTGAATAATCGGCGGAGACCAGCTTGTGCCCGGGCGTGGCGATGAAGGCGCGGCGGATCTTGCGGCCGTCCTCGGTGCGCACCGGAATGTTCTGCAGATTCGGCTCGTTCGATGACAAGCGCCCGGTCGTGGTCGCAGCCAGTGCGTAGGTGGTGTGCACGCGGTGGGTCTGCGGATTGACGTAGGTCGGCAGCGCGTCGGTGTAGGTCGATTTCAGCTTGGAGACCTGGCGCCATTCCAGAATCTTCTTCGGGAAGTCGTGGCCCTGCTCGGCGAGATCATCGAGCACCTGTGCGGTGGTCGACCACGCGCCGGTCTTGGTCTTGGTGCCGCCGGGCAATCCCATCTTGCCGAACAGGATGTCGCCGATCTGCTTGGGACTGCCGACATTGACCGGCTCGCCCGCGATCTCCTGGATCTCGGCCTCGACGCGCGCTGCGGTCTGGGCGAAGTCGCCGGAGAGACGCGACAGGACCTGGCGGTCGATCGAGATGCCGCGCCGCTCCATGCGCGCAAGCACCGATACCAGCGGCCGCTCCAGCGTCTCGTAGACCGCACTCATGTGCTCGGAAACCAGGCGCGGCTTCAGCACGCGCCAGACCCGCAAGGCGATGTCGACGCCTTCGGCCGATAGCGGTGCGGCCTTGTCGACCGGCACCTGGTCGAAGGTGATCTTGCCCTTGCCGCTGCCGAGCAGCTCGCTTTCCTTCAGCATCGCATGACCGAACCAGCGCTCCGACAGCGATTCCAGCGCATGCGAGCCGCGACCGGCGTCGAGCACGTAGGAAATCAGGAGCGCATCGTCGATGTTGCGCAAGGTGATGCCGTGCTGTGCCAGCATCACGGCAGTGAACTTGAGGTCGAAGCCGATCTTGAGGATGCCCGCCGATTCCAGCACCGGCCGCAACGCTTGCAGCGCGTCGTCATGCTTGACCTGGTCCGGCGCGAGGCCCGCATCGAACAGGCCGGCGCCACCGCCGGATTGCTTGTGTGCCAGCGGCACGTAGCAGGCTTCGTTCGGCGCCAGCGCCAGCGCGATGCCGCAGAGATCGGCCTGCATCGGATCGATCGAGCTCGCTCTGGTCTCGATCGCGACATGGCCGGCATCATGGATGCGCGCGATGAAGCCGTCGAGCTCCTTCAGGGTCTTGATGGTCTGGTATTTGCCGCGATCGACCGGAAGCTTGCGCAGCGCCTCTTCGCGCGCGGCGGCGAGCGAGATCGGCGCCCCCTTCGGGCTCGCAGTCTTGTCCTCCTTGCCCGCCGCCTTGTTGGGCTGGTTCGGTCGGGCTGGCGCCGGCGTTCCCGTGCCTGGTGCCGGCACGACGTCCGAGGGTGGCAGCGTCGTGAACACGCTGGCGCCGCTGGCATAGCCGGGATCGGCGTCGACATTGGCGGGATCGATCTGCGCGTATTCGGCGACGCGCCGCGTCAGCGTCGTGAATTCCATGGCCTTGAGGAAGGCGATCAGCTTGCGTGCGTCGGGCTCGTGGACGGCGAGGTCGTCCAGCGGCACCTCGAGCTCGACCTTGTCGTCGAGCAGCACGAGCTGCCGCGAGATGCGCGCCTTCTCCGCGTTCTCGAGCAGCGCCTCGCGCCGCTTCGGCTGCTTGATCTCGCCGGCGCGAAACAGCAATTGGTCGAGATCGCCATATTCGGTGATCAGCTGCGCCGCGGTCTTGACGCCGATGCCGGGCACGCCCGGCACGTTGTCGGTGGAATCGCCCGCGAGCGCCTGCACCTCGACCACCTTGTTCGGCGGCACGCCGAACTTCTCGATCACCTCTGATATGCCGATGCGGCGGTCCTTCATGGTGTCGTACATGGTGACGCAATCGGTGACCAGCTGCATCAGGTCCTTGTCGGACGACACGATGGTGGCGCTGGCGCCGCGCTCGCAGGCCTGTCGCACATAGGTCGCGATGAGATCGTCGGCCTCGAAGCCGGTCTGTTCCAGGCAGGGCAGGTCGAAGGCGCGCACCGCCTCGCGGATCAGCGCGAATTGCGGAATGAGATCATCGGGGGCGGGCGGCCGGTGCGCCTTGTAGTCCGGATAGATCTTGTTGCGGAAGGTGATCTCCGACTTGTCGAAGATGATGGCGAGATGCGTGGGCCTGTTGTCCTCGGGCATCTCGCGGAGCAGCTTCCATAGCATGTTGCAGAAGCCGAGCACGGCGTTGACCTGGAGCCCGTCGGACTTGCGGTTCAGCGGCGGCAGCGCGTGATAGGCGCGGAAAATGTAGGAGGAACCGTCGACCAGGAACACGTGATCGCCCTTGCCGGCAGCCTTGGCTGCGACTGGTTTGGCCGCGACCGGTTTGGCAGCAGCTGTCGCGGCGGGCTTGGCATCGGCGGCGGCTTTGGGCGCGGCCTTGGTGTCAGCTTTGGCGGTGGTCTTCGGGGATGTTTTTCGCATGGCCGCAATGTATGAATTTTTGCGGGCTTTGACAGCCTTGGAAGCGGGATTTTTGGCGCGATTCCCACACCTGTTGTCGTCCCCGCGAAAGCGGGGCCCATGACAATAGGGAGAAGCTTGGCGAGGGCTGGCTACTCCGCCGCCTGCAGCCGCACGCCCGCCTTCTTCGGTGCAATCCAGAATGCCTCTGGCCGCTCGAACAGGAAGTTCGCACCAAGCCACAACGCAATCCGCCAGATCGCCAGCGCACCGAGCACGCCGGCGATAGTGACGAGCAGCGACACCGTGCCGACATCGGCAATGACGCCCGTGCGCAGCAGCAGCGTCCGCGTCGCTGCCATCGGCAGGAAGAAGGCGAGATAGATCACGATCGAATGCTCGCCGCAGAAGCGGAGGAAGTTGAGCCAGTGCGCCCGCGCGAGCAGCGTGCCCGTCGCGATGATGGCGCAGGCGCCGGCGAAGCCGAGCGCGAGCGAGACGATCGCCCACTCGCTGGCGCCCGCTGCGACGAGGCCGGCATTGACCAGCGCCCATATAGCGAGCGCTGCAAGCGCCAGGGCCGGATGCTTTCGCGCACGATCCGACCGGGCGAACACGTAAGGTGCGAACAAATAGCCCGAATAGAAATAGACGAAGCGTGCGCAGAACTCGTCGATGACGGTCCAGCCGGTCGTGATGCGCGCGGTCTCCAGCGCGGCGGCGACCAGCCAGATCGCGAGCGGCGGGACCTTGCGTGTCAGTTTCGTGACGATGAAGAAGACCGGCAACAGATAGATGAACCACAGCGTGCCGAACGGCTCGATGAAGGATTCGAGGTACAGGAAGCCGACCGCGCCCCAGCTGGTCTCCGCGGCAAAGGCTGGCGCCTTGAAGCCGAATTGGATTGTCACCCAGACGACATAGAAATAGGCGAAATGCACCACCTTGCGGTCGAGATAGGTTCGCCAGTCCCGATCGATCACCAGAGACAGGAACAAGCCCGAAATCAGGAAGAAATCCGGCATCCGGAACGGCTTTGCGAAGGCCACGACGGCATGCATGAAACCGGTCTGCCCGGCGGCAAGCTCGACCCCAAGCACCGAATGCATCATCACGACCATGACGATGCAGATGCCCTTGGCGTAATCGACCCAGTCGATACGCGCGGCCGAAGCGGCCGTGGAAGGGCTGGCCGCCGCGATTGTGCCTGATCGTGCCATGGTGTCCCTTTTCGAGGCGCGTTCCGCCCGTCCCTGTGTGGGCGTGGGGCAGTTTGGAGCCCAGTGGTTTCCGACTGCTTTACCGGTTCAAATCGCGGGCCGGTTTTTGCATGCGGACTGTTCCATGGCCTCGGGAAAATGCTAAACCGCCCCGGATTGGGCTTCCGTTAACCAAGCTGGAACAAGGATTTTTCATGCGAATTGCGATGATCGGCACGGGCTATGTGGGACTGGTGTCCGGTGCCTGCTTTGCGGATTTCGGCCACGACGTCACCTGCGTCGACAAGGACGAGAGAAAGATCGCGGCACTGCATCGCGGCGAGATCCCGATCTACGAGCCTGGCCTCGACGAGCTGGTCGCCAACAACGTGAAGGCCAAGCGGCTCGACTTCACCACCGACCTGAAGCAGCCGGTGGCCGATGCCGACGCCGTGTTCATCGCGGTCGGTACGCCCTCGCGTCGCGGCGACGGTCATGCCGACCTGTCTTACGTCTATGCCGCCGCGAAAGAGATCGCGCAGTCGCTGCAAGGCTTCACCGTGGTGGTGACGAAATCGACCGTGCCGGTCGGTACCGGCGACGAGGTCGAGCGCATCATCCGCGAGGCCAACCCGTCAGCCGATGTGGTGGTCGCCTCCAATCCCGAGTTCCTGCGCGAGGGCGCGGCGATCCGCGATTTCAAATTCCCCGACCGCATCGTGGTCGGCACTTCCGACGAGCGCGGCCGCAAGGTGATGGGCGACATCTACCGGCCGCTGTCGTTGAACCAGGCGCCGTTGATGTTCACCGCGCGCCGCACCGCCGAGATGATCAAATACGCTGCCAACGCTTTCCTGGCGACCAAGATCACCTTCATCAACGAGATCGCCGACCTGTCCGAGAAGGCGGGGGCCAACGTTCAGGAGGTCGCGCGCGGCATTGGCCTCGACAACCGCATCGGCACCAAGTTCCTGCATGCCGGTCCCGGTTTCGGCGGCTCGTGCTTCCCGAAGGACACCAAGGCCTTGATCAAGATCGCGCAGGACTACGACGTGAACCTGCGCATCGTCGAATCGGTGCTGGCGGTCAACGAGAACCGCAAGCGCGCGATGGCGCGCAAGGTGAGCCAGGCGCTCGGCGGCAATTTGCGCGGCAAGACCGTCGCGGTGCTCGGCCTCACCTTCAAGCCCGACACCGACGACATGCGCGATGCGCCGTCGATCCCGCTGGTGACAGGCCTGATCGACATGGGCGCGAAGGTGAAGGCGTTCGACCCCGTCGGCATGGAGCAGGCCAAGGGCGAGCTGCCCGATATCACCTATTGCGAGGACGCCTATGTCTGCGCGCAAGGCGCCGACGCGCTCGTCATCGTCACCGAATGGGTGCAGTTCCGCGCGCTCGATCTCGACCGGCTGAAGGCGACCATGGCGCAGCCGGTCGTCGTCGACCTCCGCAACATCTACCGCCCTGAGGACATGGAAGCCGCCGGCTTCACCTATGAGAGCGTCGGGCGGCCGGCGGTGCAGGGCTGATCGTTACACATTTTCGTTCAACGAAATCGTCATGGCCGGGCTTGTCCCGGCCATCCACGTCTTGTTCACTCTCGCCTGAAAGAACGTGGATGCCCGGGCCTTCGTCTCGCCGAAGCGGCTTCGGCCGCGCAGGCGGGACAAGGCCGGGCATGACGACCGGATGTTTCCTTGCCCCGCAGCTTCGACACGCCCCTCCCGATCGACGCCGTGCTCGACGATTTGTCGCGCACGCTGGAGGCGCATAACGCCGCCGTGCTGGTGGCCCCTCCCGGCGCCGGCAAGACCACGCGCGTGCCGCTGGCCTTGCTCGATGCGCCCTGGGCCAAGGACAAGAAGATCATCGTGCTGGAGCCGCGCCGCATCGCCGCGCGCGCCAGTGCCGACCGCATGGCCAAATCGCTCGGCGAGCGCGCTGGCGAAACCGTCGGCTATCGTGTCCGCTTCGGCTCGAAGATCTCGCGCGCCACGCGCATCGAGGTGGTGACCGAGGGCATCTTCACCCGCCAGATTCTCGACGATCCTGAACTCTCCGGCGTTGCCGCCATCCTGTTCGACGAATTCCACGAACGCTCGCTCGACGCCGATCTCGGCCTCGCGCTGGCGCGTGATGCGCAAACCGGCTTGCGCGAAGACCTGCGCATCCTGGTGATGTCGGCGACGCTCGACGGTGCGCGGGTGGCAAGGCTGCTCGGCGATGCCCCCGTCGTCGAAAGCGAGGGCCGTGCCTTTCCGGTCGAGACGCGCTATCTCGGCCGCAAGGCCGACGCGCCGATCGAGCGCCAGATGGCGGATGCGATCGCGTCCGCACTGCGTGCCGACAGCGGCTCGGTGCTGGCGTTCCTGCCCGGTGCCGCCGAAATTCGCCGCACGCAGAATTTCCTCTCCGAGCGCGTGCAGGACGCCTCCGTCGAGATCGTGCCGCTGTTCGGCGCGCTCGATGCCGCCGTGCAGGATCGCGCCATCGCGCCGGCACCCAGGGGCACGCGCAAGGTGGTGCTGGCGACCTCGATCGCGGAGACCTCGCTCACCATTGAGGGCGTGCGCATCGTCGTCGATAGCGGTCTTGCTCGCGTGCCGCGCTACGAACCCGATATCGGCCTGACCCGGCTCGAGACCGTGCGCGCCTCGCGCGCGGCGGTGGACCAGCGCCGTGGCCGCGCCGGCCGCACCGAGCCCGGCGTCTGCTACCGGCTCTGGGATGAGCCGCAGACCACCTCGCTCGCGCCGTACACCCAGCCGGAAATCCTCAGCGCCGACCTGTCCTCGCTGGTGCTCGATCTCGCGCAATGGGGTGTCAGCGATCCCGCCGCCTTGTCGTTCCTCGATTCGCCGCCGCAGCCGGCCTGGAAGGAAGCAAAGAGCCTGCTGACTGAGCTCAATGCGCTCGACGCCGATGGCCGCATCACCGCCGAAGGCAAGAGCCTGCGCGCGCTGGCGCTGCCGCCGCGGCTGGCGCGCATGATCGTGGATTCGCATCGCGCCGGCAGCGGCGAGGCCGCCGCCGAGATCGCGGCCATCATCACCGAGCGCGGCCTTGGCGGCGACAGCGTCGATCTCGAGCACCGTCGCGACCAATTCGGCCGCGACCGCTCACCGCGCGCGGCAAGCGCGCGCGATCTCGCGCGCCGCTGGGCCTCGCAGGTCGCGGCTGCGGAGAAGGTGGCGCAGCAGGAGGAGCTTTCGAGCGGCCTGATGCTTGCGTATGCATTCCCGGACCGCGTCGCACGCAATCGCGGCAATGGCAGCTTCGTGCTGGCCAACGGCCGCGGCGCGTCTGTCGACCAGACCTCCTCGCTCGCCCGCGCGCCCTACATCGCGATCGGCGAGATGACGGGGACGGCGGCGAGCGGACGCATCCTGCTCGCTGCGCACATCACCGAGGACGAGATCGAGCGGCATTTCGCCGAGCATATCGAGACTACCGACGAGATCTCCTTTGATCGTAGCGCGATGGCGCTGCGGGCGCGGCGCAGGCGCGTGCTGCACGCGATCACCCTGTCCGAGGCGACGCTTTCAGTGTCGCCCTCGGAGGACACCGCGCGCATCTTTGCCGACGGACTGATTGCGACCGGCCTCGACCGGCTGCCCTGGTCGAAGGCCGCCAAGCAATGGCGTGATCGCGTGATGTTCCTGCGCAAGGCCGAAGGCGACAGCTGGCCCGACCTGTCGGATGATGGCCTGATCGCGCGGCGCGACGACTGGCTGGTGCCGGCGCTCTACGACAAGATCGCGCTCAAGGACATCTCCGCGGGCGATCTCTCCGATGCCCTGATGGCGCTATTGCCGTGGCAGATGCGCGCGCGGCTCGATCGCGAGGCGCCGACCCATTTCGAGGCGCCGACCGGAAGCGTGCTGGCGATCGACTACGAGGCCGAGCAGGGGCCGACCATTGCGGTGCGGCTGCAGGAATTGTTCGGTCTCAACACCCATCCCTCGATCGCGGCCGGCAAGGTGCCGCTGGTGCTGGAATTGCTGTCGCCGGCCCAGCGTCCGGTGCAGGTGACCCGCGACCTGCCCGGCTTCTGGCGCGGCAGCTACGCCGCCGTCCGCTCCGACCTGCGCGGCCGCTACCCGCGTCACCCCTGGCCCGACGATCCCGCGAGCGCCGTGCCGACAAGGCGGGCGAAGCCGCGCGGGACGTGAGAACTCACGACCGGCATTAACCCTCCGCTCATCCTTTTCGTCAAAATGACAGGAGCCCGGGCGTGCCTGCGCTCGCGGTCGGCCTCGTCGCGTGATGAAATCGAGCTCTCGGCTCGGAAGTGGTGTGATGCGTA
Source organism: Bradyrhizobium sp. CB1015 (assembly GCF_025200925.1). Taxonomy (GTDB): domain Bacteria; phylum Pseudomonadota; class Alphaproteobacteria; order Rhizobiales; family Xanthobacteraceae; genus Bradyrhizobium. The sequence continues at coordinate 934,342 of NZ_CP104174.1, forward strand.
ACATTATGATCATCGCGGCCGTCATGATCGGCCTCGGCACCTTCATGGCGCAGATGGCGGACAAGATGAGCTCGGCTTCCGCCACCTCAGTGCCGCGCACGACGGTCGCAGTCGCGGCCACAGCCCCGGCCGGCGGCCGCAGCCTGGCCATTGCCCGTGATGCCCGCGGTCATTTCCAGACTGAGGGCCGGATCGACGGCCAGCGCATCGGCTTCATGATCGATACCGGCGCCTCCGTCGTTGCGCTCAACGAGACCTCGGCCGCCCGCTTTGGTCTCCGTCCCTCGCGCAGCGAATACAACGCCACCGTCTCCACGGCCAACGGCACCATCAAGGCCGCGCGCACCCGCATTGCCATGCTCGACGTCGGCGGCCTCATCGTGCGCGACGTCGATGCCATGGTGCTGCCGGACGAAGCGCTGTCGGAGAACCTGCTCGGCCTCTCCTTCCTGTCCCGCCTGAAGCGTTTTGAGTACGCGAACGGGCAGATGGTGCTGGAGCAGTAGAGGCGCCCCGCGCGAGCGCGCGGTCGTCACTTCAAGAAGATAATATCCTTGCTCTGGCCGCCCTCGCGGTAACGTTTCTTCGTTACCAAACTGCCGCAATTATCGGCCATAAGCCTTCATTCCCGCCTTTCGCTGCGGCCCGGCATTCGCTAAGGCTGCAGCAAATCCTGCCCCCCTTTTCATGAGACCGTCTCAATGTTCCCGAAGCCGAAATCCGTATTGTTGCCCAACACCTACGCCTTCGAATCCGAGCCGATGGTGAAGCCTACGGGCTTTCGCGAATACGACGCGCGCTGGTTGTTCCAGAAGGAAATCAACCTGATGGGTGTGCAAGCGCTCGGCATGGGGCTGGGTGCGCTCATCGCCGAGCTCGGCGTCCGGCAGGAGATCGTGACCGGCCACGATTTCCGCGGCTATTCGGCCTCGATCAAATACGCCCTGATCTCCGGTCTGATGGCTGCGGGATGCAAGGTGCACGACATCGGCCTTGCGGTGACGCCGATGGCCTATTTCGCGCAGTTCGATCTCGACGTGCCCTGCGTCGCCATGGTCACGGCCTCGCACAACGACAATGGCTGGACCGGCGTGAAGATGGGCGCCAATCGGCCGCTGACCTTCGGCCCCGACGAGATGACGCGGCTGAAGGAGATCGTGCTCAACGCCGAGTTCAAGAACAAGGCCGGCGGCTCCTACCAATTCCACGAGAATTATCCAGCACGCTACATCGCCGATCTCACCTCTCGTCCGAAGCTGACGCGCAGGCTCAAGGTCGTCGCGGCCTGCGGCAACGGCACTGCCGGCGCCTTTGCGCCGCAGGTGCTGGAGGCGATCGGCTGCGAGGTGATCCCGCTCGACACCGAGCTCGACCACACCTTCCCGAAATACAATCCGAATCCGGAAGACATGGAGATGCTGCACGCGATCCGCGATGCGGTGCTGCATCACCAGGCCGATGTCGGCCTCGGCTTCGACGGTGACGGCGACCGCTGCGGCGTCGTCGACAACACCGGCGAGGAGATCTTTGCCGACAAGGTCGGCGTGATGCTGGCGCGCGACATGTCGGCGATCCACAAGGACGCACAGTTCGTCGTCGACGTGAAGTCCACCGGCCTGTTCGTCACCGACCCCGTGCTGCAGAAACAGGGCGCCAAGGTCGCCTATTGGAAGACAGGCCATTCCTACATGAAGCGCCGCACCAACGAGATGGGCGCGCTGGCGGGCTTCGAGAAGTCGGGCCACTTCTTCTTCAACAAGCCGTTCGGCCGCGGCTATGACGACGGCCTGGTCTCGGCGATCGCGATCTGCGACATGCTCGACCGCGCGCCGGGCAAGTCGATGGCCGATTTGAAGAACGCGCTGCCGAAAACCTGGTCGTCGCCGACCATGTCGCCGCATTGCGCCGACGAGGTCAAATACGGCATCATCGACAAGGTGGTGAAGCACTTCGAGGGCCTGCAGGCCGAGGGCGCCAAGATCGGCGGCCAGGCGATCCGCGATCTCGTCACCGTCAATGGCGTGCGCGTCACGGTGGAAGACGGCAGCTGGGGCCTGGTGCGTGCCTCCTCGAACAAGCCCGAGCTCGTCGTGGTGGTCGAGAGCCCGGTCTCCGAGCAGCGCATGCACGACATGTTCGAGATGGTGAACAGCGTGCTGCGCACCCATCCCGAAGTCGGCGAGTACAATCAGAAGATTTGATTGGTGGCTGCCCGCCACGACGGCGGTGCGCTCCCTCGCCCCGTTCTTACGGGGAGAGGGTGGGGGTGAGGGGCCTCTCTCCACACGTGAGATCGCCGTGGGACCTGTACCCCCTCACCCGGATTGCTTCGCAATCCGACCTCTCCCCGCAAGCGGGGAGAGGTGAAACCTAAGCCGCCACCACTGCCGGGATCGGCAGCGCGGTGACCGACTTGATCTTCTCCATCGCGAAGCGCGAGGTGACGTTCTTCAGCGGCACGGCGCTGATCAGCTTCTTGTAGAACACGTCATAGGCCTGCATGTCCGCGACCACGACGCGCAGCATGTAGTCGACGTCGCCGGCCATGCGATAGAACTCCATCACTTCGGGCATGGCGCTGACGGCTTCCGCGAACCGCTTCAGCCAGGCATCCGAATGGTCGGAGCTCTCGACCGACACGAACACGGAGATGCCGAGCCCGATCTTGTTCTGGTCGACGAGGGCGACGCGCTTGATGATCACGCCGTCGGCCTCGAGGCGCTGGATGCGCTTCCAGCAGGGGGTCGAGGACAGGCCGACTCGGTCGCCGATCTCGGCGACGGAAAGGGAGGCGTCTTCCTGGAGGACCATCAGGATCTTGCGGTCGATGGCGTCGAGGCGGCGGCTGGTCTCGGGGATCTGGACGGCGACATCAGTCATTTGAAGAACTTTGTTCCATTTCAGGGGCAGATTTCCCTGATATAGAGAAAATCTTTCCACGGCAAGCCCATAATCTCGGCGTTACAGTGGAATCGCTCTACCGGCGCTCGCGCAAAAACTGTTCAACTTCAAGGCGTTGCGGGGCGGCCAGGCCGCCGCCATGGCGGGTGCATTTCAGCGCTGCGGCGGCCGCGGCGAATCGCATCGCTTCCCGCAACCCCTTGCCCTCGGCGAGGCCGAGCGCGAACGCGCCATGGAAGACGTCGCCGGCGCCGAGCGTATCGACCGTCTGAACCGCGAACGCCGGCGCCTCTTCCAGCGCGCCCGCCTGGTTCAGCCAGATCGTGCCGTGCGGGCCGCGGGTGGCGGCGAGGAAGGCGGGGGTCAGCTCCGCCAGGCGCTTCAAGGCCGCGCCGTCGTCAGCGATGCCAGTCGTCTCCTGCAGCTGCGAGCTGGCGAACAGCAGATGCGAGGCGGCCGTGAGCAGGCCGTCCTGCAGCGCCATCGCGCGGTCGACGCCGACGATGACGGGAATGCCGCGCCGGCGAGCCTCGGCGCAAAGCGAGGTTGCGAACACGGCGCTCCGGCTTTCGACGAGCACCGCCTGACGATCGGCGAGCAACGCGTCGGCCTCGGGCAGCTTCACGGTCCACAGCGCGGGATCGCGATAGATCGTGAGCGTCCGCTCGCCGGAGGGCTCGATCATGATCGCCGAGACCGGCGTGCTCAGGCCAGGCATGCGCACGATGTGCGTGCTATCGATGCCCTCCTGCGCCATCTGCGCGAGAATGAAAGCGCTCGACGTCTCCCGCGCATCGCCCATCGGCCCTGCGAAGGCGACGCGGCCGCCGAGCCGAGCGATGGCGATCGCGGCATTGAGCGCGTTGCCGCCGCAGATCTCGGCGAGATGGCTGGCGTTCGCCTTGTTGCCGCGTTCGGGCAGGGCCTCGACGCGCAGGATGAGGTCGCGCACCGGCATGCCGATGCAGAGGATGCGCGGCGCGATCCCGGCCATCGTCGGCCTCGGCTCAGGCGCTATTTTTGTAGTGTACCCAACGGCCGAGCAGATGATGGGCGATGGCGAAGGGATGCGGGCCGGCGAGCCCGTCGGGATGCGTTCGCGTCAGCATCTTTGCGGCCTCCTCGCGCGTGAACCAGCGCGCGTCCTCGAGCTCGGAGTGGTCGACCACGACGTCCTCGTTCAACGCCCGCGCGCTGCAGCCGATCATGAGCGACGACGGATAGGGCCAGGGCTGTGTCATGTAATATTGCACGTCGGTGCAGCGGATCCCGGACTCTTCAAAGATTTCTCGGCGCACCGCGTCCTCGATGGTCTCGGCGGCCTCGACGAAGCCGGCGAGGCACGAATACATCCCGGCCGGAAAATGCTTCTGGCGTCCGAGCAGGCACTTGTCGCCGGAGGCGACCAGCATGATCACGACCGGGTCGGTGCGCGGAAAATGCTCGGCCTTGCAGGCCGGGCAGTCGCGCTTCCAGCCGCCCTCCTTCATGCTGGTGCGTGCGCCGCAATTGGCGCAATAGCCGTGGCGCTGATGCCAGCCCACCATCGACTTCGCCATCGCCACGGCCGAGAGCTCCTCGGGCGGGATCGCGCCCTGCATCGCCATGCCACGCAGCTCGGTGACGGTGTAGTCGCCGCCGCCGACCAGCTTCTCCGCGGCCGCCTGCGACAGGCCCATGCCGAACACGGCCGCGCCGTCCCGGAGCCCGAGGAACACCGTGCCGGGATTGGCGCCGCATTTCAGCGCCTCGTCGATGCCGAGCAGCGCGCGCACCTTGTCGCCCTCGCGCTTCACCAGCAGCGAGTCGCGATAGACCACATAGGCGCGCGAGGTGGGCTTCTGCTCCAGCGCGAACAGCTTTTCGTCATCGCGGCGCAGATGCGCGGCGCGATCGAGGACGTTGGTGACGAAGGCCGGCTGCCCCAGCGGAAATGCGTCGAATGCTGACATTATTGTTCTTTCAACCCAACCAGATCTTGCGGCGAAGCGCGCTGATGAAATTCTGAACCTCCGCGGCGTCATGCGCCAGCGGCGGCATCACGCCCCACACCGGCCGCGGCCAGGCCGCGTCACTGGTGCGGCGCGCGATGATGTGGACGTGCAGCTGCGGCACGAGGTTGCCGAGCGCGGCGATGTTGAGCTTGTCGCACTTGGTGATCTCCTTCAGCGCGCGCGAGACGCGGGAGATCTCCGTCATCAGCTGCGCCTGCTGCACCTCGTCGAGATCGATGATCTCGATCGCATCCACCCGCCGCGGCACCAGCAGCAGCCAGGGATAATGCGCGTCCTTGATGACCAGCACCTTCGACAGCGGCAGATCGCCGATATCGATGGTGTCCTCTTTCAAGCGGGAGTGCAGCGACCAGGCGGGTTCGGGCATAGGTGTTTCCGGATGGCCCGATGGGGAACGGGCTTGTTCCACCCGACCATACGATACCGATTCCGATAGGGGAAGGATGGCAACTGCATACACGCTCGTCGTCCCCTGTCTGCGCTGACGCTTGCCCGGGACGACGACCGCGTTTGTGGCGATGTTGGCGGCTGCTTTACGCCTCCGCCAGTACCCTTGCGTTGGCGCGGACCGAGGCTTCGCTGACGCGGATGCCGAGGCCCGGGCCGTCGGGCACCACGACATGGCCGGTGCGGTTCGCAACGCGCTCTTCCAGCACGTCCTCGGTCAGCACATGATGCGGCATGTAGAATTCGCAGCCCAGCGAGATGCCCGGTGTGGCCGCGATCAGCTGCGTGCCGGCGGCGAGCCCGATGCCGCCCTCCCACAGCGTGCCGCCGTAGCCGGGAAGGCCGGCCGTGTCCGCGATCGCCATGATCGCCTGCGCCTCGAACAGGCCGCCGGCCTTCATCAGCTTGATCGAGACGGCGTCGGCTGCTTCGCGCCGCACCACCTCCATCATGTCGCGGCGGTCGAAGCAGCTCTCGTCGGCCAGCACGGGCGTTTCCAGCGCTGCGGTCAGCTGCGCCATCGCGTCGAGATATTTGCGCGGCACCGGCTGCTCGATGAAGGTCGGCGCGAACTCTTCGACATCGCGCAGGATCTTGATGGCGCCGAACGGCGCGAGCGCCTGGTTGTAGTCGACGCGCAGGTCGACCTTGTCGCCGAATTCCTTCCGGATCGCCGCGAGATGATCGAGGTCCTCGCGATGCGGCTTCACGCCGGTCTTGACCTTGTAGATGATGTTGCCGTCCGGAACCATTTTCCGCATGCGCTCGAGATCGGCAGCGAAATCCGGATCGGCGATCGAGAAGGAGAGGGGGACGGTGTCACGCACGCGGCCGCCGAGCAGGTCGGCAACCGAGAGCCCCGACGATTTGCCGACGATGTCGAGCAACGCCATCTCGATTGCGACCTTGGCCTCGGCATGTCCGACCAGCGCGCGGTCGAGCGCGGCCATCAGCGCGCGGATGCGGCGCACCGGCTTTCCGAGCACGATGGGGCGCATGTAAATGTCGAGCGCCGAGAACGCCGCTTCAGGCGTTCCCGTAAAGACTTCCCACGGCGCCGCCTCGCCCCAGCCGACCACGCCGTCGCTCGAGGTCAGCTCGATCAGCACGCGCTTCACGGTGCCCTTGACGTTGCCGACGCCTTGCAGGCGCGCCATCTTGATCGGGCTTTCGATCAGGAACAGCCTGAGACGTTCCACGGTCGCTTCGCTCATGTCAGGCCTCCATTGACGTGCCAGACCTGGCCGGTGACGTAGGACGCCTTCGGGGATGCCAGGAAGGCGATGATCTCGGCGACTTCCTCCGGCCGCCCGCGGCGGCGCATCGGGATCAGCGCCTCGGTTGCGGCGATCTGCTCAGGTGACAGCCGGCTCTCGCTCGGTCTGTCCTTGACGATGAGGCCCGGCGCCACCGCATTGACGGTGATGCCGTCGCTCGCGAGCTCCATCGCGGTGAGGCGCACCAAGGCTTCAAGCGCGGAACGGCTCGCGGCCGTTGCGGCGAACGGCGCGAATTCCGGCCGGATCGCGTGCGCGACGAAGGAAGACACGGCGACGATCCGCGCATCGCGCCCAGCACGGAGTTGCGGAAGCGCAAGCTTCACGAAACGCGTGAAGGCGAGAGCGGATTCGTCCATCGCCTGCATAAATTGATCGGCCGGCGTGCCGATCGCGCTGCCGCGACGGGCGTGGCCTCCAATCAGGATCAATCCGTCTAGCCGACCGAAATCGAGATGCGCCGTCGCGCATGCCAGGGTCAGGGCGACTTCATTGGCGAGATCGCCGAGGCATGTTGCAACGGCCGCACCACGTGCTTCGGCATCCTCTTTGGCGGCCTTAAGTCCGTCCTCGTTCGATCGGGTATGCAGCACGAGCCCGATGCCCGGCGCCGCAAGTAGCTTTGCAGTGGCGCGGCCGATGCCGCTGGCGGCACCGGTGACGAGATAGACGCGATTGATTTCGGACATCACGATACTGCATTTGCCGGCGGCAGCGCGCCGGTGCGGTGGAAATGGCTGAGGAACGCGCGCGTCGCGGCCTGCTGCGGGGTGTCGATCACCTGCCGCGCCGGGCCTTCCTCGACGACGACACCGTCGCGCATGAAGACGAGGCGGTCGGCGACCTCGCGGGCGAACGCAATCTCGTGGGTCACGATCACCATGGTCATGCCCTCGGACGCCAGCTGCTGAATGACGTTCAGCACCTCACCGACCAATTCAGGGTCGAGCGCGGAGGTGGCCTCGTCGAACAGCATGACATCAGGCTCCATCGCGAGCGCCCGCGCGATCGCGACGCGCTGCTTCTGCCCGCCGGACAGCGTCGCCGGATATTGGTCGGCCTTCTCCGCAAGGCCCACCTTGGCGAGTTGTGCCCGCGCGAGTGTCTCCGCGTCGGCCTTGGCCATGCGCCGCACCGTGACCGGTCCCTCCATCACGTTCTGCAGCGTCGTCATGTGCGGGAACAGGTTGAAGTGCTGGAACACCATGCCGGTGGTGGCCCGGAATCTCGCCAGCGTCTTGACATCGGGCAGCTTGGCGTCCTCGCCGAACGCAAAGCGGGTGTCACCGACGCGGACACTGCCGCCGTCGGGAACGACCAGGAGATTGATGCAGCGGAGCAGGGTCGACTTGCCGGAGCCCGACGGGCCGATCAGCGCGACCACGCCGCCCTTGGTGACGTCGAGATTGATGTTCTTGAGGACCTCGTTGCTGCCGAAGCTCTTGCGTAAGGCCCGGATCTCGATTTTCGGCGTCTCGCTCATTCGCTCACCGCCAGTTGCTTCTCGCCGCGGCGGACGATGATGGTGAGCGGAATCAGGATGGCCGCATAGGCGAGCGCGACCGCGGTGTAGGTCTCGAGCGGCCGGTAGCTGTCATGGGCGGCGACCTGGCTCTGATAGACCAGATCAGGCACGGCCAGCACCGAGACCAGCGAGGTGTTCTTGAACTGGATGATGGACTGGTTCATCAGCGCCGGGATCATGCGCTTGATCGCCTGCGGCAGCACGATGCGGCGCATGGTCTGGCCCGGTGTCATGCCGAGCGCGGCCCCGGCCTCCGACTGGCCGCGGTCGATCGAGACGATGCCGCCGCGGATGATCTCCGAATAGAACGAGCCGCCGTAGAGCGAGAGCGCCAGCGCCGAGGCCGTGATCGGGGTCATCTCGACACCGGCGAGGATCGGCAGCGCGTAATAGAACCAGATCAGCTGCACCAGGATCGGCGTGCAGCGAAACGCCTCGATGAAGGCGAGCGCAGTCAGCCGCAGCGTCCTGAAGCGCGACAGGCTGCCGAAGGCCCCGAGCAGACCGAACAGCAGCCCGCACAGGACGATGACCACGGTGAAGCCGACGGTGACGCCGAGCCCGTTGAGAAAGAGCCAGCGATAGCTCCAGAGGATGCCGAAGTCCCACTGATACATGCGTGCTTAACTCGGTCGTGCGTGCCATTTTGCACCGTCGTTCCGGGGCGATGCGAAGCATCGAACCCGGAACCTCGAGATTCTCAGGTGCGCAATTGCGCACCATAGTTCGATGCTGCGCATCGCCCCGGAATGACGGTGGAAGCCTACAGCGACACGCCCGGCGGAATGTCCGCTTCCGTCACGCCCACCAGCTCCATATTCGTGATGATCGCGTTGCGAATGAAGCCGAAACCCTTGTTGAAGTCGATCCAGGTGTTGACGTAATCGCGCCACGTTTTGTCGGCCTCGCGGCGGAAGCCGGCATTCGAGGTGGTGGCGAAGATCGGCGTCGGCAGCAGGAGCTGGCCGAGCGAGGGGTTCTTCTTCAGCACGGTCAGCGACAGCATGGTGATCAGGCACTGCGCGTCGACGCGGCCGGTCTGCAGCGCGGCGGTGGCATCGTCGGCGGTCTTCAGCCGCGTGATCTGCGCCTTCGGCGTCAGGCGGCTGACGACCTGGTCATGCGAGGAGCCCTGGTCGACCGCGATCTTGATGTCGGGCGAGTTCAATTCGGCCCAGCTCTTCGGCTTGAAATCCTTCTTGCAGAGGATGGCGAAGGCGTTGTTGAAGACCGGTACGGAGAAATCGACCACCAGCGCGCGCTTCGGGGTCGGGTTGAGGCCGAAGAAGATGTCGATCTTGTTGGCCTGCAGGTCGAGCACCGAATTGCCCCAGGTGGTCTCGGTGATCTCGAGCTCGGCCTCCATGTCGTCGGCGAGGCCCTTGGCGATGTCGATGTAGAAGCCCTTCCACTGGCCGCTGGACAGATCCTTCATGTAATAGGGCGCGCCGCCGCCGACGGCGCCGATCCGCATCTTCTTGGTCCGGCGGATGCGGGCGAAGGTCGATTCGCTTGGATCGGCAGTCTGGGCCACGGCCGGGACGGCCAGCGCAGCCGCGGTCACCGCACCGAGTCCGACAATCGATGCAACATCACGACGTGTAACCATTGGGATCAATCGCTTTTCTGGTTGATTGGAAGTTCCGGCAGGCGTTCTTAGCAAGGTGGTCGGCGCGGCGAAAGCACAGCCTGTCGGCTGGGCAAACCGGAAATTGCCCGGATGCTGGGCAAACCCGAGCCGTTCGGGCCGATACCCGCTTGCTTTCCGCTCCCTTTGGCCCCAAATAGGGACCGGGAGATTGGCGGTGGACGAGCCACTCGCCAACCGGGTCAGGTCCGGAAGGAAGCAGCCCTAACGAGGTCCGGATCGGGTCGCTCGTCAGTCTCCTACCTGTTTTTCCGAGCGAACCAGCGCCGGCGGCACCAGCCGCCAGCGCGCTCCTTTCCGCAAAAGCCGGCCAAGAGACATTTCATTGCGGATCGACCGATGACCGACGCTGGCGCCCCTCCCAATCCCGACAGCGCCGGCCCGGCCGGCAACGCGCCCTACCGGGTGCTGGCGCGCAAATACCGTCCCTCCAGTTTCGATGACCTGATCGGCCAGGAGGCCGTGGTCCGCACCGTCTCCAATGCGTTCGAGACCGGGCGCATTCCGCAGGCGTGGATCCTCACCGGCGTCCGCGGTGTCGGCAAGACCACCACGGCGCGCATTCTGGCGCGTGCGCTCAACTACGAGATGCCGGATGGATCGGTGAAGGGCCCGACCATCCACATGCCGACATTAGGGGTTCATTGTCAGGCCATCATGGAAAGCCGGCACATGGACGTGCTGGAGATGGACGCGGCATCGCATACCGGCGTCGACGACGTCCGCCAGATCAATGACAGCGTCCGCTATGCCCCCGCCAGCGCCCGCTACAAGGTCTACATCATCGACGAAGTCCACATGCTGTCGACAGCGGCGTTCAACGCCTTCCTGAAGACGCTGGAGGAGCCGCCCGAGCACGCCAAGTTCGTGTTCGCGACCACCGAGATCCGCAAGGTTCCGGTCACCGTGCTGTCGCGCTGCCAGCGCTTCGACCTGCGCCGCGTCGAGGCCGACGTGCTGATGAAGCACCTCGCCAGCATTGCGGCCAAGGAGAACGTCGAGATCGAGCCGGAGGCGCTCGGCATCATCGCGCGCGCCGCGGAGGGCTCGGTGCGCGATTCGCTGTCGCTGCTCGATCAGGCGATCGCGCATGCGGCGGGCCAGGTGAAGGCCGATGCCGTCAGGCAGATGCTGGGCCTCGCCGACCGCACCCGCGTCATCGACCTGTTCGAGTCGCTGGCGCGCGGCGACATCGCAGCTGCCTTCAAGGAGTTCCGTGGCCAGTACGATGTCGGCGCCGACCCGATCGTCGTGCTCTCGGACCTCGCCGAGTTCGTCAATTTCGTCACCCGGGTGAAGATCATTCCGGCGACTGCAGACAACGTCGCCTATGGCGAGACAGAGCGGGTGCGCGCCAAGGAGTTCGCCGCGAAGATCTCGATGCGCGTGCTGTCGCGGATGTGGCAGATGCTGCTCAAGGGCATCACCGAGGTGCAGGCCGCAACGCGCCCCGCGGCCGCGGCGGAAATGGTTCTGGTGCGCATCGCCTATGTCGCCGACCTGCCGACGCCCGACGAAGCGATCAAGATGCTTGAGCAGAACGGCGGCGGCTCGGCGGTCGTGAGCGGCGGAAGTAGCGCGCGCAGCGGCGCGCCGGTCGCGTCCGCTGCGCCGATGTCCGCCGCACTTGTGCGGATGCCGACATCGTCTCCGACTGCGTTTGCCGGCGGCGCCCGACCGCAGATGGCGGCGCCTGCCCCGGATCCGCAAGGGGCGGCACCCCAGCTGCGAATCACGAGCTTCACCCAGCTCGTTGCGCTGGCCGGGCAGAAGCGCGACCTCCTGACCAAAGGCGCGCTCGAAGGCGACATGCGTCTCGTCCGTTTCGAGGAGGGCCGGCTCGAAGTCGCGCTCGAACCCAACGCCTCCAAGACCATGATCTCGGAGCTGGCGAAGAAGTTCGAGCTGTGGACCGGCCGCCGCTGGACCGTGATCGTCTCCAACGAGCAGGGACAGCCGACGCTGCGCTCGGTGAACCAGGCGGCCAAGCAGGAGCATGCCCGTACCGCGGAAGCCGATCCACGCGTGCAGGAGGTGCTGTCGCGATTTCCCGGCGCCAAGGTCGTCGAAGTCCGCAGGCTTGCCCCCGAGACGCCGGAAACCAATATTAACGCAGACTATGGCAGCGACGATCCGCCCGACGGTTCCGACGGCGACGACGATCTCTGAGCCTCATTCAAGGACACGCACCGATGGCTGATTTTCTCGGCATGATGAAGCAGGCGGCGCAGCTGCAATCCAAGATGCAGGAGATGCAGGAGCAGCTCGCCAACGTCGAGGTCGAGGGCATCTCCGGCGGCGGCCTCGTCGCCGTGCGCATGACCGCGAAGATGGACGTCAAGGGCGTCAAGATCGATCATTCGCTGATGAAGGCCGAGGAGCGCGAGGTGCTGGAAGACCTGCTCGTCACCGCCTTCGGTGATGCGCGCCGCAAGGCCGAGACCGCCATGCAGGAGAAGATGCAGGCCCTCACCGGCGGGCTCGGCCTGCCGCCGGGGCTGTTCGGCCAATAAGATGGGCGCTGTTGCAGGTCCTGAGATCGAGCGGCTGGTCCAGCTGCTGGCGCGGCTGCCGGGCCTTGGTCCGCGCTCGGCGCGGCGGGCGGCGCTGCACCTGATCAAGAAGCGCGAAGCGCTGATGATGCCGTTGTCGAGCGCCCTGCAGGTCGCGCTGGACAAGGTCCAGGTCTGCAAGACCTGCGGCAACATCGACACGCAAAATCCCTGCACCGTCTGCACCGATCCGAAGCGCGATGGTGCGATCATCGTCGTCGTCGCCGACGTCGCCGACCTCTGGGCGCTGGAGCGGGCCAATGCGACCCAAGGGCGTTATCATGTGCTCGGCGCCACATTATCGCCGCTCGACGGCGTCGGCCCGCAGGACCTCACCATCGACGCACTGGTGGCGCGTGCGCACGCACCGGACGTGCACGAAATCATCCTGGCGCTGAATGCGACGGTGGACGGCCAGACCACGGCGCATTACATCACCGACCTGCTTCAGGACGCCAACGTGAAGGTGACGCGGCTCGCCCATGGAGTTCCGGTCGGCGGCGAGCTTGATTATCTCGACGAAGGTACGCTATCGGCTGCGATGCGGCAGCGCACCCTGTTCTAGAGCGTTTTCGAGCGAAGTGGATACCGGTTCGCGTGAAGAAAACGCGTCAAAACAAGAATCCCCATCCAGACTTCACGGAACGGACGACATGACGAAACTTTTCGCCACACGCTTCGCTTTGGTCGCGACGATGCTGATGCTGGTGACCCCGGCCATCTCCGCGCAGCAGGGCGACGAGGCGCCGCCGCCGTCCAAGCCCGGCAAGCCGATCAACAATGGCGACGTGCTCTCCGGCGAGCTCAACGCGATGAAGGTGCGCGACGCCAAGAACGGCAAGCGCGTCGCGACCTACCAGATCACGTCGGAACCGCGCCGCCTGCCGCCGCCGAACGGGCTGTGCAATCTCGAAACCGGCCCCGAGACCTTCCAGCTCGTCACCTCCAGCGACGCGCAGGCCGCGCAGCTGAAATCCTTCGTCGGCAAGGAGATCTCCGTGAAGGTGGACGAAGTCGCCTGCGCCAGCGATCCCGGCCAGATGAGCGAAGCCGTGATCACCAAGTGGAGCCTGATCAAGAAGCAGTAGGGGGCGCTCCCTCGGCCGTCATTGCGAGGAGCCCTTGCGACGAAGCAATCCAGACCGTTTCCGCAGGGGCAGTCTGGATTGCTTCGCTTCGCTCGCAATGACGGTGGTGAGAGCGTCAGCTCACACCCTCACCGGGCCCAGCGCCTCGAAATGCCCGCGCTTCTGCAAATACGCCAGCAGCAGCAGGCTCGGAATCGCCACCAGCACGCAGATCACGAAGAACAGCGGCCAGCCGGTCGTCTCCGCGACGAAGCCTGCGCCTGACGAGAGATATGTTCGCCCCACCGCCGCGAGCGCGGTGAGCAGCGCATATTGCGTCGCCGTGTGCAGTGGGTTCTGGCACAGCGCGGAGAGATAGGCGACGAAGATCACGGTGCCGATCGCGCTGGTGAAATTCTCGGCGCAGATCGCGAACGCCAGCGCCCATTGATTGGTGCCGACGATGGCGAGCCAGGAGAAGGAGAGATTGGCCAGCGCCTGCACCACGCCGCCGATCCAGAGCGACGTCGCCAATGGGTAACGTCGCGCGACGAAGCCGCCGGCAAAGCCGCCGATCAGCGTCGCCGCGAGGCCGACGCCCTTCACGATCGCCGCATAGTCATTGCGGGTGAAGCCGAGGTCGATGACGAACGGCGCCGTCATCGTGCCGGAGAAGGCGTCGGTGAACTTGAACAGCACGACGAAGGCGAGTGCGGTGAGCGCATCCTTGCGCGACAGGAACTCCGAGAAGGCGCCGATTGCAGCATGCAGCACCCGCGCGAACGCGGTCTCGGCCTTCGTCGCCGCCTCGGCGCGCGCCGATTGCTCGGGCTCGGTCGCGACCAGCGCCGTGACCGTCCCGATCAGCACCATCGCGGCCATCACCACATAGCCCCACATCCATGCCGAGGTGCGGGTGATGCCGGTACTCTCGAAGCCCGAGACGATGAACAGCGCGCCCGCCGTCGAGACCAGCATGCCGATGCGGTAGGCCGCGACGTAAGCGGCCATGCCCGCGGCCTGCTCGCTCTCCGGCAGGCTCTCGACGCGGAACGCGTCGACCACGATGTCCTGGGTCGAGGACGTGGTTGCGACCAGCAGCGCACCGAGCGCGACATAGAACGGCGAGCGGGCGGGGTCGGTCAGCGCCAGCAGCAGGATCGCGATGATCAAGAGCAGTTGCGAGAACACCAGCCAGCCGCGCCGCCGGCCGAAGGCGCGGGTGAACAGCGGCACATGCATCGCATCCACCAGCGGCGCCCACAGGAACTTCAACGTGTAGGGCGTGCCGACCAGCGCGAACAGCCCGATGGTCTTGAGATCGACCCCGGCCTCCCGCATCCACACCAGCAGCGTCGACCCCGACAGTGCCAGCGGTAGGCCGGAGGAGAAGCCGAGAAACAGCACGATCAGCACCCGCGGCTGCAGGTAAACGGCAAGGCTCTCGCGCCAGGAGGGCGCAGGTGCGGAAGCAGCGGAGGAGGTCGCGTCGGGTGCGGTCATGGGGAGGTGTTAGCAGATTCTGGGGGTGAGTGTCGTTCCTGCCGCCACAAAGGAGCTGTCGTCGCCCTCTCGGCGTCATCGTCCGCGAAGGCGGACGATCCAGTACCCACCAGCGTCTCGGTTCAATCACAGCCGCCGCCGCGTACTGGATGCCCCGCCTTCGCGGGGCATGACAGCGCGCTACGATTCTACTCCCCCGCCTGGAGTTTCCGCGGAAACAGCTCCGCCGCCCCCGTGGCCACCAGCCGCGGTGCCTCCGGCGCATCGCTCTTGCTGAAATCGAGCTCCTCGATTCGCCCTGCGCGCTTCTCGATCTTGTCGGCGGAGATCAGCACCTGGCGGACGTCCTCGTTGACGTCAGCAAAATGCTTCTGCAGCTTCAGCACGCGGTCGCGCAGGCGGCCGAGATCGTCGCCGAGCTTGATCACCTCGGTACGGATCTGGTCGGCGGCATCGCGCATGCGCGCGTCCTTCATGATCTGCTGCATCACCTGGATCGCCAGCATCAGGAGCGACGGCGACACCAGCACGACGCGGGCGCGATAGGCCTTCTGGATCACGTCGTCGAAGCCGTCGTGGATCTCGGCGTAGACCGATTCCGACGGCACGAACATCAGCGCCATCTCCTGGGTCTCGCCGGTGACGAGATATTTTTCGGCGATGTCGCTGACATGCTTCATGACGTCGCTGCGCAGGCGCTGCGTGGCAACGCGCCGCTCCTCGTCGGTGCGGGCGTCGTGCAGCGCCGTCATTGCCTCCAGCGGAAACTTCGCGTCGATGCAGAGCGGGCGCTGGTCGGGCAGGAACACGACGCAGTCCGGGCGCTTGCCGGTCGAAAGCGTGAACTGGAACTCGTAGGAGCCTTTCGGGAGACCGTCCTGGACGATCGCCTCCATCCGCGCCTGGCCGAAGGCGCCGCGCGACTGCTTGTTGGCGAGCACGTCGCGCAAGGTGGTCACCTGCGTGGTGAGATCAGTGAGGTTCTTGTGCGCGTTGTCGATGATGCCGAGACGCTCATGCAGCGCGCGCAGGCTCTCCATGGTGTTGCGGGTCGAATGTTCCATGGACTGGCCGACCCGATGCGTCACCGAATCCAGCCGCTCGTTGACCGCCCGCGCCATCTCGGCCTGGCGGCCGGCGAGCGCCTGGGTCATGGCGTCGACCCTCCCCGAAGCCTCGCTCTGGGCGCGCAGCACTTGGGCGAGGCGCTCCTCGAGCTCGTCGGCCCGGATCGCGTGCGCCATGGCGAGTTCCGCGCCGCGCCGCCCCGAGCGCGCGATCACGACCGCAATCACAACCAGCAGGATGAGGACGAGGGCGCCGAAGCCGATCAGCGCATCGATCGTGCGCACCGGCCAGTCGCCCAGCATGAAAATGATCTCGTTCATGCCGCCTTGTAGCCGATTCGCTGCGCTCCCGCGAACGAAGAGGGAACGTCCTGGGTTAACCGCCCCCTGATTTTTATGGTTAACGAAAGGCGAAGTTTTATGGTTAGCGAGGGGTTAACGGGTTCCTGGCCGCATTGACCGCATCCGGCGCGCGGCTTAAATCGCGATCATGGCCCTCAGAGAAATCATAATACTGCCCGACAAGCAGCTGCGCCTGGTCTCCAAGCCGATCGAGAAGGTCACTTCGGAGATCCGCAAGCTTGCCGACGACATGTTCGAAACCATGTACGACGCGCCCGGCATTGGGCTGGCCGCAATCCAGGTCGCGCAACCCTTGCGTCTGATCACCATGGACCTCGCCAAGCGCGACGAGAACGGCGAGACCAAGCCGCTGCCGCGCGTCTTCATCAACCCCGAGATCATCGCCTCGTCCGAGGAACTGTCGGTGTACGAGGAAGGCTGCCTCTCGATCCCCGAATATTACGAGGAGGTCGAGCGGCCCGCGAAGGTGCGCGTGCGCTTCACCGATCTCGACGGCAAGGTGCACGAGGAGGATGCCGAAGGCCTCTACGCCACCTGCATCCAGCACGAGATCGACCATCTCAACGGCGTCCTGTTCGTCGACTATCTGTCGAAGCTCAAGCGCGACCGGGTGTTGAAGAAGTTCGAGAAAGCCGCCAAGCGCGCGGCGGAGTAGGGCTCGGCTCTCTCTCCTCGTCATGGCCGGGCTTGACCCGGCCATCCACGCCTTGCTTGCTTTGTCGCAAAGACCGTGGATGCCCGGGACAAGCCCGGGCATGACGGAGAACCAGAACTCTCACCGAGCGCCGTCACATGCCCCTCCGCCTCATCTTCATGGGCACGCCCGATTTCTCCGTGCCGACGCTGCTCGAGCTGGTCGCGCATGGCCATGAGATCGCGGCGGTCTATACCCGCGCGCCGAAGCCGGGCGGCCGGCGCGGCCTGCAATTGCAGCCGACGCCGGTCGAGGAAGCCGCGCGAAAGCTCGGCATTCCCGTGCTGACGCCGAAGACGCTGAAGACCGAGGAGGCCTTGGCGGAGTTCCGCGCCTTCGATGCAGATGCCGCCGTCGTCGTCGCCTATGGCATGATCCTGCCGCAGGCGATCCTCGATGCGCCAAAACTCGGCTGCTACAATCTGCACGCCTCGCTGCTACCACGCTGGCGCGGCGCGGCGCCGATCAACCGCGCCATCATGGCCGGCGATGCCGAGAGCGGCGTGATGGTGATGAAGATGGATGTCGGCCTCGATACCGGCGACGTCGCCATGGCCGAGCGCATCGCGATCACGGACAACATGACCGCGCTCGACCTGCACGATCGCCTCTCGCGCCTCGGGGCCGACCTGATGGTGCGCGCGATGGCCGCGCTCGAGCGCGGCGGGCTCCAGCTCAAGGCGCAGAGCGAGGACGGCGTCACCTATGCCGCCAAGATCGAGAAGGCCGAGGCGCGGATCGACTGGACCAAGCCCGCGCGCGCGGTGCTGCGCCACATCCATGGCCTCTCGCCGTTCCCCGGCGCCTGGGCCGAGCTCGAGAATGCGCGCGTCAAGATCCTGCGCGGCGAGCTGGCGAAAGGCTCGGGCGAGCCGGGCGCGGTGCTCGATGACAAGCTCACGATCGCCTGCGGCGACGGCGCCATCCGCATCATCGAGCTGCAGCGCGAGGGCAAGGGCCGGATGCAGGCCGCGGACTTTTTGCGCGGCGTGCCGGTCAAGCCGCCGATGCGGCTGGCCTGATGCCCCGCTACAAGCTCACCATCGAATATGACGGCGCGCCGTTCTTCGGCTGGCAGGTGCAGGACACGCTGCCGTCGGTGCAGGGCGCGCTCGAGGCGGCCGTGAAGGCGATGACCGGTGCGGATTTGCGTGTGCATGGTGCCGGCCGCACCGATGCCGGCGTGCATGCGCGCGGTCAGGTCGCCCATGTCGACGTCGACAAGCAGTTTCCGCCGGGCCGTTTTCGCGACGGGCTCAACGCGCATCTGCGCCCGCATCCGATCGCGGTGCTCGAGGCCGAGATCGTGCCTGATACCTTCGAAGCCCGCTTCTCGGCGGTCAAGCGCCACTACCGCTATCGCATCGTCAACACCCGCGCCAATCTCGCGCTCGACGTCGGCCACGCCTGGCGCGTGCCGCGCAAGCTCGATGCCGACACGATGCATGCGGCGGCGCAGCGCCTGCTCGGCAAGCACGATTTCACCACGTTCCGCGACACCGAGTGCCAGGCCAAATCGCCGGAGAAGACGCTCGACCAGCTCGACGTGATCCGTGACGGCCGCGAGATCAATGTCATCACCTCGGCGCGCTCGTTCCTGCACAGCCAGGTGCGCTCGATGGTGGGATCCTTGGTCTGGGTCGGCGAGGGCCGCTGGACCGCGGACGATCTCTCCGCAGCGCTCAAAGCCCGCAACCGCGCCGCCTGCGGCATCGTCGCGCCGCCCGAGGGGCTGTATCTGATGAAGGTGGATTATTAGCCACTAATGCCGCCACCACCGTCATGGCCGGGCTTGTCCCGGCCACCCACGTGCGTCAACATGCGACCATGCATGGTGGATGGGTCTACATCCTGGCAAGCGCACCCAACGGCATTCTGTATGTCGGTGTGACGAGCGACATTATTGGTCGCATCTACCAGCATCGAAACGGACTCGTGCCCGGCTTCACCAAGAAGTACGGAGTCAAGCTGCTGGTCTACTTTGAGCGCTATGAGGATATCCAAACGGCGATCCAGCGCGAGCACAACATCAAGCACTGGTCACGGACCTGGAAGGTCCGACTGATCCTGAGAGACAATCCCGAATGGAAGGATCTCTACGACACGATTGTCCAGTGAGGTAAGCCAAGCTCTCACCACATCGTCATGGCCGGGCTTGTCCCGGCCATCCACGTTCTTTCCCGGCAAAGAACGTGGATGCCCGGGACAAGCCCGGGCATGACGGCGGAGTGTTTGGTGGAAATTGCGCCCTACGCAAAATACCTTGCCAAAATTCCGCGATACACCTTCGTCAACTTTTCCAGATCCGCCACCGGCACGCGCTCGTCGACCTGGTGCATGGTCTGGCCGACCAGGCCGAACTCGATCACGGGGCAATAGCTGGAAATAAACCGCGCATCCGACGTGCCGCCTGAGGTCGACAGCTCGGGCTTGCGGCCGGTCACCTCCTCGATCGCGGACACCGCAAGATCAGTGAACGGCCCCGGCTTGGTCACGAACACGTTCGAGTTCGAAGGCTCCCAGTCGATGCGGGCCTTGATGCGGTTGCCGCAGGCCTTGGCGAGGCGCGTCTCGACCAATTCCCGCAAGCTCGCCTGGGTGTGATTGTCGTTGTAGCGGATGTTGAATTTCGCGCGGGCCTGACCGGGAATGACGTTGAAGGCCTTGTTGCCGACATCCACCGAGACGAATTCGAGATTGGAGGCCTGGAATTGCGCGCTGCCATGGTCGAGCGGCTCGTCGGAGATCGCAACGATCAGCCGCGAAATATCCGGCACCGGATTGGAGGCGCGGTGCGGATAGGCGACATGGCCTTGCGCGCCGTCGACGACGAGCGTGCCGGATTGCGAGCCGCGCCGGCCGACCTTGATGGTGTCGCCGAGCGTCTCGACGTTGGAGGGCTCGCCGAGCACGCAATGGTCGAATTTTTCTCCGTGCTCGGCGACCCATTTGAGCAGCTTGATGGTGCCGTTGATGGAGACGTCTTCCTCGTCGCCGGTGATCAGGAACGAGATCGAGCCCGCACCGTCCTCGCGCGGCTTGCCGCCGTTGGCGGCGAGATGCTCCAGCACCGCTGCGACCGAGCAGGCGATGCCGCCCTTCATGTCGACCGCGCCGCGGCCGTGCAGCACGCCGTCCTTCACCTCTCCGGAGAACGCGCCGACGCTCCAGGCGCTCTCGTCGCCGGGCGGCACCACGTCGGTGTGGCCGGCGAAGGTGAGGTGCGGACCGTCGGTGCCGATCCGAGCGTAGAGATTGTCGACGTCGGCGGTGCCGGGCTCGCTGAAGGTCACGCGGTGGCAGGTGAAGCCGGCTGCGGTCAGAGTTTTTTCGAGCACCCCGAGCGCGCCGGCATCGGCCGGAGTGACTGAGGGGCAACGGATCAGATCGCGGGCAATGGAGAGAGCATCGGTCATGTGCCCCGCTTAACATGCATGCCGCCGGGTGGGCTAGCACTGGGCGGGACAATTTCGATCTCGTGGCTCTGGTCCCAGCGTTTCGCAGGAGGCGCGGCGGACGTGGAATCGTCCTCGGCTGCCGGATCAGGACCGAACCGATTGGGCCCTACGGTGCCGCGCAGGAAGCCGGTCTCGATAAACGCGGCGAGGGGGAGGATGACGCTCGCCAACGCGAGCGGCAGCATCCAATAGCTGTCCGGAAGGCGGTCCTCGAACTGCTTGTAGAGGCCCGGCAGCACGAAATAGGCAAGCAGCCACCATGCGCTCTTGTTGCGGTCTTGCAGGCGCTTCATCATGATCGCGAGATAGATCCAGAGCGTCAATGCGGTTGCGGTCACCTTGAGCAGCAGCACCGGCAAATTGTCCAGCAGCGACCATCGATAGGTCGCGGGATCGACGATCTTGAAGACGTCCTCAGCATTCAGATTGAAGGATTTGACCTCGCTGCCGAGCGCGGAGATGACGCTCAGGCAGAGCAAGAGCAGCAGGAACATGCCGCACAGGACAAAGATCAGACTGCACCAGAACCCGGCGCGGCCCATGCGGCCGTCGAAGCGGAAGAGGTACCAGGTCCAGTCCATGCGGGTGGCTCCGGGCGGGAGAAGCCGCCCGGAAATTGGTCGCAATGGAGGAAGGATGGGTTCGATCCTAGCAGCGAATGGTGAATAGCCAATCGCGAGTAGGTGCGTGCCCTATTCGCCACTGGCCATTCGCTACCCGCCTTGCATCAATCCCGCAGCAGCTCGTTGATGCTGGTCTTCGAGCGCGTGCGCTCGTCGACGCGCTTGACGATGACGGCGCAGGCGGTGCTCGGGCCGATCTGACCGTTCTTCATCGGCTTGCCCGGCAGCGCGCCGGGCACCACCACCGAATATTCCGGCACTTCGCCCATGAAGACCTCGCCGGTCTCGCGGTCGACGATCTTGGTCGAGGCACCCAAGAACACGCCCATCGCCAGCACCGCGCCCTTGCGCACGATCACGCCTTCGGCGACTTCCGAGCGCGCGCCGATGAAGCAATCATCCTCGATGATGACGGGCTCGGCCTGCAGCGGCTCGAGCACGCCGCCGATGCCGGCGCCGCCGGAGATGTGCACACGCTTGCCGATCTGCGCGCAGGAGCCGACGGTGGCCCAGGTGTCGACCATCGTGCTCTCATCGACATAGGCGCCGAGATTGACGAAGGACGGCATCAAGACGACGTTCTTGGCGATGAAGGCCGAGCGGCGCACCACCGCGCCCGGCACCGCGCGAAAGCCGGCATCGCGAAAGCGGTTCTCGCCCCAGCCTTCGAACTTCGAGGGCACCTTGTCCCACCAGGTCGCCTTGCCGGGACCGCCGGGAATGACGCCCATGTCGTTGAGGCGGAACGACAGCAGCACGGCCTTCTTCAGCCATTGATTGACTTTCCACTTGCCGTCAGCGCCGCGCTCGGCAACGCGGGCCTCGCCCTTGTCCAGGATCTCCAGCGACTGGTCCACGGCCTCGCGCACCTCGCCCTTGGTCGTGGTCGAGATGCCGTCACGCGCGTCGAAGGCGCTGTTGATGGTGGATTCGAGGGCTGCAAGGGACATCGTGATTTCCTCTGGGAAGCGCGTGGTTTCGCGAGAATTGGAGCGCTTTTTCGGGATTTGCAGGGGTGGAGTCAAGGCTCGACCGTAGCTCGCCGTTACCCTCCCCTGGAGGGGGAGGGTCGGCTCACATGAAGCGAAGCGCAATGTGAGACGGGGTGGGGTGACGGTCTATCAGCGTCGCACACTGCCAGACATCACCCCACCCCGCTCGCGCTGCGCGCGATCGACCCTCCCCCTCCAGGGCAGGGCTATCGCATTTGAGAGCTTTTCCCTGCAGCCATCCTTCGAGACGCCCGCTTTGGGCGGGCTCCTCAGGATGAGGGCGGAGTGCGCGGCAGCAGTTTCTACGAGCACTGACGCTGATTAGCCTCATCCTGAGGAGGCGCGTCAGCGCCGTCTCGAAGGACGAGGCGTGCGCGCAGGCCGACGTCACAAGTCATATGCGATAGCCCTGCCCTCCAGGGGAGGGTAAGATCCGGGCTGTGAACTTAGCGCGACAACCCCGCCAAAAACCCCGCCAGATCATCCGTGACGTGGTCGACATGGACCGCGTCCCGGCCTTCCAGCTCCCAATCCTCGCGCACCACCTCCTTGGTCCCGTCGGGCACCACCAGCACGGTGGTCATGCCGAGCCGGTGCGGGACGGTGAGGTTGCGGGCGAGGTCCTCGAACATCGCGGCGCGGGTCGGATCGACCGCATGCTCCTTTAGGAATTTCCGGTAGGTCTGCTCCGCCGGCTTCGGCTCGAACTCGGCGGCGATGATGTCGAACACGCCGTCGAAATGGCCCGCGAAGCCGAGCCGCGCCAGCACGGCATCGACATGGTCGACCGAGCCGTTGGTCAGGATCAGCTTGCGGCCCGGCAGCCTTGCGATGGCCGCACCGAGCGCCGGATTCGGCTCCAGCGGCGAGTGGTCGATCCTGTGGACATAGGCGAGATAGTCGTCGGCGGAGACGCCGTGCAGGGTCATCATGCCGCGCATCGTGGTGCCGAAGCGCCGGTAATAGTCCTTCTGGATCGCCCGCGCCTGCTCCGGGCCGACATTGAGCCAGTTGCAGACGAACTCCCCGATCCGCGCATCGACCTGCTGCCACAGATTGACGTGATGCGGATAGAGCGTGTTGTCGAGGTCGAACACCCAGGTGTCGACATGGCTGAAGCTGCGGGGTGGGCTCATCACAAGTCTCTCGCTCACGGCACGGCAAAGCGCAGCGTCTTGCCGCCGCTCGACATGTCCACGGCGCCGAAGCCCGTTGGCGCAAAGCCGCGCGCGCCGCAATCGGTCTGCTCGCTGGTCTCGAACTTGGTCTCGCGTGTGCAGAGCTGCCTGTCGCCGCCCCAGTTCAGCGGCTTGTCCTTCAGCTTCACGACGCGGTTGTCGGCGTCGACCGCTTCGGCGAAGCTGAAGATCTGCTTCGGCTGGCCGGTCACGTCGGGGTGCAGGCAGGTCTTGGGATCGATGCGATACCAGCCGCGGCTGGTCACCGCCTTGCCGTCGTCGGTCGCGATCGCCGCCATCACCTTGTGCGGCGTGTCGTTGCACCAGGTGAGGCCGGTCGCGGACGGCGTCTGCACCGCATCGACCATGGTCTTGAAGAAGTTTTGCGAGCCCACGATGTCGGATGACAAGCCCCGGCTCTTCAGGAATGCGGCCAGCGCGCTCTGCGTCTTCGGCCCGTCGACGCCATCGATCGGCGCGGCGTCGTAGCCGGCGATCACCAGGAGCCGCTGGATGCCGGCAAGGCGCGCCTGCTCGTCGTCATATTCGGAATCCTCGGCCAGATAAGCGACGAGGTTGCCGTCCGCGGCTTGCGTCGGCGTCACCTGCGTGAAGGGAACCTGCGTCTGGCCGCTGCGGCACTGCCGCGCCGCCGCGATGACGAAATTGTCCTGCGCGACGCACAGCATGTCGTTGCCGCTTTGCGGGATCGGGGACGCGCCGTAGACGCCGAGCGCGCGGGCGTTGAGCAGGATGCGGTCGGCGGTCAGCGTGCCCTGTACCACCACGCGGCAGGCGGCGGGATCGATCCTGAACCAGCCGCGCGTCGCGGTGGCCGCCTTGTCGTCGATGCCGATCGCGGCCTCGACCACATAGGACATGCGGTTGCAGATCTTGAGGTCGGCGATCGCCGGCGCGGAGGAGAAGAAGAAGGAGACGACGGCCGCCGGCAGCGTCATCAGGACGCGGGTGAGCGGGGAGCGGCGGTGCCGCCCCAGGCCCGTCATTCCGGGATGGTCCGAAGGACCAGACCCGGAATCTCGAGATTCCGGATTCGCCCTTCGGGCGCTCCGGGATGATTGGGTAAGACGAGACACGCGGACGGCGGGGTCATTTGAGCGAAGACGCGCTTCGCGCTCTTGCCCGGCCATGACGGCGTCTCTCGTCTTCTCGTCCTTCACTTGTGGATCAGCGTGCCCGTGCCCTGGTTGGTGAAGAGCTCGAGCAGCACCGCGTGCTGCATCTTGCCGTCGATGATGACCACGCCCTCGACGCCCTGCTCCAGCGCGTAGATGCAGGTCTCGACCTTCGGGATCATGCCGCCGGAGATGGTGCCGTCGGCGATCAGTTTTCGCGCGTCTTTCACCGACAATTGCGGGATCAGCTTCTTCGACTTGTCGAGCACGCCGGGCACGTCGGTGAGCAGCAGCAGGCGCTTGGCTTTCAGCGCGCCGGCCACGGCTCCTGCAAAGGTGTCGGCGTTGATGTTCAGCGTCTGGCCTTCCCTAGAGGTCGCGAGCGGGGCCAGCACCGGGATCAGCTCGTAGCCGATCAGCTGGTTGAGCAAAGTGAGGTCGACCTTCTCGGGGTCGCCGACGAAGCCGAGGTCGACCGCCTTCTCGATATGCGAGTCCGGATCGACGATGGTGCGCGTCGTCTTGGTCGCCTTCACCATGTTGCCGTCCTTGCCGGACAGGCCCACGGCCTTGCCGCCGGCCTCGTTGATGTAGCCGACGATCTGCTTGTTGACGGAGCCGGCGAGCACCATCTCGACGATCTCGATGGTCGCGGCATCGGTGATGCGCAGGCCCGCCGCGAATTCCGAGACGATGCCGAGGCGCTTGAGCATGGTCGCGATCTGCGGCCCGCCGCCATGCACCACCACCGGATTGATCGCGGTCTGCTCGAGGAGCACGATGTCGCGGGCAAAGTTCTTCGCGGTCTCCTCGTCGCCCATGGCATGGCCGCCATATTTGATGACGATGGTTTCCTCGTCATATTGCTGCATGTGCGGCAGCGCTTCGGACAGGATGCGGGCCTGGTCGAGCGGAGAGATGTCGGTCATGTCGCGGGTCTCGCTGGCGGGTCGGTCGGTTGCGCGTTCTATCCGATTGGCGGGGACAGCGCAAAGTGTGGTGTTCTCTCTTACCCTCCTTTGGAGGGGGAGGGTCGCTACGCATGCAGCGAAGCGAAATGCGTAGCGGGGTGGGGTGACAGTCTCTCCACAGAAGCAGTGCCCGTGTGGAGAGATCACCCCACCCCGCTCGCGCTACGCGCGATCGACCCTCCCCCTCCAGGGGAGGGTAAGAGGGAGCGTCACTTCCTTGCCGCCACCGCCGCCACACTCACCGCCACCCAGCCCAAAATCATCACCGTTCCGCCCGTCGGCGCCGCCATCGGAAACAGCGCATGCCCGGCATATTGCCGCAAGGTGAGGTCGGCTGCGAACAGCGCGGCACCGATCGCGAAGCCGAACGCCGCCACGAGTCCAATTCCGCCGTGCAGAAGGCCGCGCGTGAGCGAGGCGATCGTCGCGAGCATGGCCGTTGCATGAAACAGCAGCATGGCGCTGGCGGAGGCAAGACGGCCAGCGTCCGCGCCATGGGCGGAGGCGGCGGCCAGCGCGACGCCGGCGGCGCCCATCAAGCCGGCAAGCCCGATCAGCAGGCGGTGCGCCAGCATCACGAGGCGCGCTCTTCCACGAGCTTCGCCATCGCGGCGCGCAAGCTCTCCATGCCGGTCGAGCTGCGTGACGAGGTCGCGAGCACGGTCGGGAACGCGGCCGGGTGCTTGGCGAGCGCGGCCTCGGTCTCGGCGATGCGTGCTTGCAGCTCGGCGGCCTTCACCTGGTCGGCCTTGGTCAGCACGATCTGGTAGCTGACGGCGGAGCGATCGAGCGTCTTC
Source organism: Bradyrhizobium sp. CB1015 (assembly GCF_025200925.1). GTDB lineage: Bacteria > Pseudomonadota > Alphaproteobacteria > Rhizobiales > Xanthobacteraceae > Bradyrhizobium. Next base: position 960,556 of record NZ_CP104174.1, read on the forward strand.
AGAACCTCGAGATCGACGTCCTTGATTCCGTGCCGCGCGTCGATCAGCACGTAGACGCGCGCGAGGCTGGCGCGGCCCAGCAGGAATTTGTGGATCAGCTCGGTCCAGGACGCGACCTGACTCTTCGGCGCCTTGGCGTAGCCGTAGCCGGGCATGTCGACGAGGCGCAGGTCGTTCTTGCCGGGGACCTCGAAGAAGATCAGCTCCTGGGTGCGGCCCGGCGTATGCGAGGTGCGCGCCAGCGCATTGCGCCCCGTGAGCGCGTTGATCAGGCTCGACTTGCCGACATTGGAGCGCCCCGCAAAGGCGACCTCCAGCCCCGCCATCGGCGGCAGCGTTTCGATCGAAGGCGAAGCCCAGATGAACTGCCAATCCCGGGCGAACAGCTTGCGCCCGGCCTCGATCAGCTTCGCATCTTTGTCGTCGGTTATGTCGTTCATCCGACCGGTCTATCCTCTCGTCATGGCCGGGCTTGTCCCGGCCATCCACGCCTGCCGCGGCGGTACCCTCCAAAACGTGGATGCCCGGGACAAGCCCGGGCATGACGCTGTGGAGGCAGTTTGCCTGACATTACCGAAGACCTACGTCGCCTTCCTTGCGAACGTCGCCTTGAGATTGTCCAATAACTCCACCTTCACGCCGTTGCGACGCATGATGTAGCTCTGCTGGAGCACCGAGAGCAGGTTGTTCCAGGCCCAGTAGATCACGAGACCTGCCGGGAAGCCCGCCAGCATGAAGGTGAAGATCAGCGGCATCCAGTTGAAGATGATCTGCTGCGTCGGATCCGGCGGCGTCGGGTTCAGCTTCATCTGGAACCACATCGTGATGCCCATGATGATCGGCCAGATGCCGAGCGCGAGATATTGGCCGAACACCGGGATCGTGGTCGGATCGAACGGGATCAGCCCGAACAGATTGAACAGGTTGGTCGGATCCGGCGCGGAGAGGTCCTTGATCCAGCCGATGAACGGCGCGTGCCGCATCTCGATGGTGACGAACAGCACCTTGTAGAGCGAGAAGAACACCGGGATCTGGATCAGCACGGGAAGACAGCCGGCGACCGGATTGATCTTCTCCTTGCGGTAGATCTCCATCATCTCCTGCTGCTGCTTCACCTTGTCGTCGGGATAGCGCTCCTTGAGCGCCTGCAGCTGCGGCTGGATCGACTTCATCTTCGCCATCGAGGCGTAGGACTTGTTCGCCAGCGGGAAGAACAACAGCTTCACGATCACGGTGACGAGCAGGATCGACCAGCCGAAATTGCCGAAGAAGCGGTAGAAGAAGTCGAGGCCGAGGAACATCGGCTTGGTGATGAAGTAGAACCAGCCCCAGTCGATCAAAAGATCGAAATGGTTGAGGCCGAGCTCCTTGTTGTAGCCGCCGAGACCCGCAAACGGGAACACGCCGACCACGCCGGCTTCCTTGGCGCCGGCGAACAGCCGCGCGTTCGCGGTCCCGGTGCCGCCGATCGCGACGGTGACGGGATCGAGCAGATAGTCGGTCTGATAGGTGTGGAGATTGCCTGACGGGTTCGACGAGAAGCGCGCCTGCAGCTTGGCATTGGTGTCGGGCAGCAGCGCCGAGGCCCAGTACTTGTCGGTGATGCCGAGCCAGCCGTTGGTGACGTTGCTGAAGTTCACCTGCTTGGATTCGTCGACCTTCTTGTAGGCGTATTCCTGCAGGCCCTGGTCGCCGAGATAGCCGATCAGGCCTTCATGCAGGATGTAGTAACCGGAGACCTGCGGCGCGCCGTGGCGCGAGATCAGCGCGAACGGATAGAGCGTAACAGGCGCATTGCCGACATTGCTCACCTCGTCCTTGACGGTGAAGAGATAATGGTCGTCGACCGCGATGGTGCGGCGGAAGGTGAGGCCCTCGCCATTGTCCCACTTCAGCACCACCGGGCTCGTCGGCGTCAGGTTGCCGCTGCCCTCTTGCTGCCACACGGTGTTCTTGTCGGGCATCTTCGCCGTCACACCTGTCGCCGCCACCCAGCCGAATTCGGCGTAATAGGGCTCGGCGGTGCCCGACGGCGAATAGAGGATGATCGGCGGCGATTTCGGGTCGACGGTTTCGCGGAATTGTACCAGCGCGATATCGTCGATGCGGCCGCCCTTCAGCGAGATGCTGCCGGCGATCCGCGGCGTGTCGATCTTCACGCGCGGGCTCGCTGCAATGGCGGCCTCGCGGGGAACGACCGACTGGGGCTGGCTCGCGGCCGGCGTTGCCGGCTGGGCCACACCGCCCGGCTGCGGCGAGGCGCCCGGCGTCGCCGGCGCGCCGCCTGGCGTCGCCGAGGCGGTCGGCTGCGGCGTCGTCTTCTGGAGCTCGGCCTGCGCCTGCTGCTGGGCGCGCTGCTTCTCCATCTGCGGCACGTTGTAGAAATACTGCCAGGCGATCAGCACCAGGCCGGACAGAATGACGGCGAGGATGGTATTGCGATTGTCGGTCATCTCGATTGTCTCGTCATCAATCCGGTTTGCGGCTGGTCGCGGCGGCGTGACCCGGCCTGTGGCCGCGCGCTTTGGCCGTATGCCGCGCGGGCTTCGTGAACGCTATGCGCAGATCGTCGAGCATGGTGGCGAAGTCGCGCGAGAGCGCGTCCCTTCGTCCGACCAGGACATAATCGTGGTGAGGCTGCATCGATGTCGGATCGAGCCGCTTCACCAATTCGCGCAGCCGGCGCCGGATGCGATTGCGCTCGGGGGCGTTGCCGTTCTTTTTGGTGACGGTGAAGCCGATCCTGACAGGGCCGGAATCATCGCGGCGGCGGCTTTGCAGGACGAACGCGGGACTATTCACCCGCGCGCCATTGGCAACGGCGAGGAAATCCGCCCGCTGCCTCAGCCGATCCATGATGAAATCCCAAAAAGGGGGTCCGGCTCAGGCGCTCAGACGCTTGCGGCCGCGGGCGCGGCGGGCGGCGAGAACCTTGCGACCGCCGGCAGTGGCGAGACGGGCGCGGAAGCCGTGACGGCGCTTGCGCACCAGTTTGCTGGGTTGATAAGTCCGCTTCACGGGTTTTTCTCCGCTGACCGGGCAATTTGCCTGTAGAATTGATGGTAAAGTCCGGAAGATGCGGCCCAAAACGGGCCCTTTTCGGCCCCAAGAGAGCCGCTCCCGGTGTCGCACCGGGTCATCGCGGACAATTCGCGCGGCTTATAAGGGAGCGCCTTGTTTTCGTCAACGCCGCACAAGCGCGCGATTTTGGTGAATATCGCTGTTTGCGCGAGGTTTTTAACCCTTGAGGTGGCGACTCGCGCTATCAGCGCTTACATCCCACCTCGGCAGATTAGCGATCCGTAATTTGACCGGACATCGGTCGGGTCGCATGCTCCATCAGCCAAGGTCAACAGGGGCGAGTTTCGTGCCAGCCACAGATCGCCAGCCGATCCAGGATCTGGATCAGCCGGACCAGCCGGCGATGCGGCCCCGCGGCTCGCGCGGGCTCGGGCTGTCCGGCAAGCTGCTGCTGCTCACCGTGCCCCTGGTGATGATCGCCGCCAGCCTGCTTTACGTGCCCGCCATCGCCAATTTCTGGGTCAACCGGCTCAACGATCGCGTTGCGGCCGCCAACACCGCGGCGCTGGTGCTGGATGCGGCGCCGCTCGGCATGGTGCCCGATTCGCTGTCGCGCCAGATCCTGAAAAGCATCAATGCCCGTGCCGTCGCCATCAAGATGGGCCAGCAGCGCCGGCTGCTCGCCAGCGACAACATTCCCGCCGCCATCGAGCATGACATCGACCTGCGCGACGTGACCGCCTGGGAGGCGATCACCGGCTCGTTCCGGATGATGCTGGAAACCGGCAACCAGGCCATCCGCATCGTCGGCCCCGGGGTCGGCAATGCCCAGTTCATCGAGATCGTCACCGACGAGCTGCCGCTGCGGCAGCAGATGTACCGCTTCTCCCGCAACGTCGTCGTGGTCGCGCTGATCATTGCGGTGCTGACTGCCGGCCTCGTCTATCTCGCGCTCCATTATCTCTTTGTGCGGCCGATGCGGCGGCTGACCGCGAGCCTGGTCGGCTTCCACGAGAATCCCGAAAGCTCGGCGGGCATCATCGTGCCGAGCCAGCGCAGCGACGAGATCGGGGTGGCCGAGCGCGAATTGTCGGACATGCAGCGCGACCTGATGTCGATGCTGCATCAGAAGAGCCGGCTCGCCGCCCTCGGCCTTGCCGTCTCCAAGATCAACCACGATCTGCGCAATCTGCTCGCCTCGGCCCAGCTGCTGTCGGACCAGCTCGCCAGCGTGCCGGATCCACGCGTGCAGCGCTTTGCGCCCAAGCTCGTGCGCTCGCTGGAGCGCGCCATCGCCTTCTGCCAGTCGACATTGTCCTACGGCCGCGCCCAGGAGGCTGCGCCCGACCGCCGCATGATCCTGATCGAGCCTGTGGTGATGGAGGTGCGGGAGACCGCGGGGCTCGCTAGCGACGCCTCGATCGCCTGGGTCGCTGCGATCGAGCGCGGGCTCGCGGTCGATGCCGACCCCGACCAGCTGTTCCGCGTCTTGCTCAACCTCGTTCGCAACGCCGCCCAGGCGCTCGAAAGCCATGCGGCGGGTGAGGGGCGTGTGCAGCAGATTCGGATCACCGGAAAGCGCGAAGGCGCCGTCGCGATTCTCGAGGTCTCCGACACCGGCCCCGGTGTCCCCCCGAAGACCCGGGAGCGCCTGTTCGAGGCCTTCCAGACCTCGGGCCGCCCCGGCGGCAGCGGCCTTGGCCTCGCCATCGCCGCCGAGCTGGTCCGCGCCCATGGCGGCGAGATCCACCTGGTCGAAGGCACCATCGGCGCCACTTTCCGCATCGTCATCCCCGACCGTCCCGTGGAACTGCTCTCGATCCGCAACGAGCGGCAGAGGGCGTAGTCGGCCAGCGGCCGAGCCAGATGTCATTCCGGGGCTCGCGTAGCGAGAACCCGGAATCTCGAGGTTTTGCGCGAGATTCCGGGTTCGATGCTGGCGCATCGTCCCGGAATGACATTCAAACCGTCATCGCCCTGCAAAAATCTCCCCCTCCCGGACCTTGCCAACCGGGACAAGAGCGGTTAGTCAGAGCGCTCTTTCGCACCCCCTCCGGCTCCGCCGGGGGCTGCTTGCGGGCCCTGCCCGCGCTGTTTGCGAAACACGCGCCCGTAGCTCAGCTGGATAGAGCATCAGACTACGAATCTGAGGGTCGGACGTTCGAATCGTTCCGGGCGCGCCATTCTTCGCCGAAAGGTCAGGACAGGACAGCATCTGGTCGCCAGACCGGCCCGAGACCGGATGGCCATGCCGTGTGAGGAGCTGGATGAGGATATCGCAGGCGTTCAAGTTCGAAGCGGCGCATCGGCTGCCAAACGTGCCCGAGACTCATCGGTGCAGCCGGCTGCATGGTCATTCCTATCGGGTCGAGGTCCAGCTGGACGGGCCGGTCGACCCGCACACCGGCTTCGTCGCCGACTTCTTCGACATCGAAAAAAGCTTCGCCGACATCATGGCCGCGCTGGACCACCAATGCCTGAACGAGGTCGACGGCCTCGCCAACCCGACCGCCGAGAACATCGCGGTCTGGATCTGGGACCGGTTGAAGCCGAGCCTGCCGCAGCTGTGGGCGGTCCGCGTCTATGAAACGGCGGATTGCTGGGCCGAATATCAGGGGCGGTGACGACGGCCCTGAGCGACACGTGGCCTTTATGTCGCCGTCCTGATCGGACGAGATCCGCGTCCCCCAGCTCTCGTCCGCTGATTGCTATCAATCCAATTCTGCAGGCCCGATAGGGGTATGAGAGACTTCCGGAGTCCGACTTCATATGTTCGACGGCGACTTTTCCTTCAGAGCGGCTCACTGTGACGACGCTGCGACGGTCTTCAACATCACTCAGGCATCGATTCGCGGCCTTGCAGGGGGCTCCTATTCGCGGGCGCAACTGGAGAACTGGATGGGTGAGCGCACGCCGGCGTTTTATGAGGAACTCATCGCCAAGGGACGAATGACCATATGCCTGCGAAACGGCGTTGCGGTCGGATTTGTCGATGCCGAACCCGGCGAGGTAACCAGGCTGTTTGTTTTGCCCGAAACCGCCGGGTCTGGAATCGGCCGGCGTCTGCTCGAAATCGGGATCGCCCAGGCGCGGTTAGGCCACGACGGGCCGATAAAACTCGAAGCGACGATCAATGCGGAAGGCTTTTACCGAAAGTGCGGCTTCCGAAGTATAGGGAGAGGCCGTTTCTCTCACGGTCTTGGTGCCGAACCAATCGAGATCGTGCACATGGAGCTATAGATTCGATCTCCAACCCGCTTCGGAGCCGGGGCGCCATGGTGAAATTCAAGTTCTCCTGCCTCGCTCTATTCCTTGCCATCGCTGCCGCGCCGGTGCTTCCCGTGCGGGCGGCCGAAACCTGCCCGTTCATCAGCGCAAAGGAGCTCGCCCGCGCGATGCCGGCCCTGAAATGGTCGCTGATCTCAAATCAGGACGGCCGCGGCTGCATCTACCAGGCCGGGCGCGGCGACACGATGATGCTGAGCGTGTTTCGCAATCCCGACAAGGACCGCGCCAGGGAATTGTACGCGACCTTCGTCAAGACGCTCGGTGAGCGCATGCCGCTGAGCGCAGTGGCCGGGATCGGCGACGAAGGCCAGGGCGGGACGAGCGCCGCCGGCGCGGAGCGCCAGGAGGCCTCGGTCGTCGCTCTGTCCGGCGACTACATTCTGCAGATCAGCGTCTATCCGATCGGCCGGCGTGCCGACGATGCGCTGCTCGGACCGATCACCGAAGCCGCACGCATCGCCATCGCAAGCGTGAGCAAGAGCAGCGAGCGGTTCGGCAATTGCGAGTGGCTCACGGCCGCCGACGCCGACGGCTTTCTCGACAACAGCACGCTGACCGTGCAGCGGACCGGCGCGGGCAGCTGCATGATGTTCGATCGCGAGGCCAACACCATGACCGTCGCGGTGATCGCGATATCACGCGATACCGTCGTCGGCATGATGAAGCGCGCGGGCCCCTGCACGCACGTGGCGATCCCCGAGCTCGGCCGCGAAGCGTTCGGCGAGTATTCCTGCACCAAGGGCAACGGCAACGCCGTCACCATCTATGTCTGGAAGAACGGCCGGCAGGCGTCGATCCTGTTCGCGCCGGTCAAGCCGCATCCGGAGTCCGGCTCGGTCGAACGCCTGAAGGCGGTCGCCGCGCGGGTTTATGGAAAACTGTAAGGGGGCTGCGTGGCCGCCCTGCGGCTCCGGCCTTCACCGCAGGCCCTGCTCGTCGATCAGGATGCGGTGGATCTCGATGCGCTCCGGCAGCTTGGTCAGGAACTCTGCGTCGCGGGCGAGATGATGGACCTTGGTGGGCTCGCCCTTTGTGAAGGCGGTCATGGCCGCGATGTCCGCCCAGTAGGAGATGGTCGTGAACCACGTCTCCTCGTCGCGGTCCTCGCGCAATTGCTGCACACCGAGCGCGGTCTTGAGCAGCGGCGGGATGCCCTCCGCTTGCAGATAGGCCTGGTAGACGTCGGCGATGTCGCGGCGGGTACGGCCGCGCCAGATGCGGGCGATGGTCGGCTTGGTCGGCATGGCAGGTCTCCTTGCGAGCGGAACGCTGTCCCTCGCATTCTCGTTCCATGCGACGTCTCGGCGCCGCGGGTGACGGGACTTGTGCCGACAGAAGCTGGCGCCCTTCGCCGCCATGGATCTGATGCGCAGCGGCGCCTCGGGCCGGGTCCTCCTGAACATCAGCTGAGCCTCGTCATGCGCACCTACGCCGTAACCGGCGGTTAACCATGGATATTTACGGTGTAGCAAGCCTCTGAGCTATGACTGTCAGTTGATTTCGAGTCCAACCCATGGCGTTCGGTAGCCGCGCATCTCCGCGAAGCATCGCCCCGACGGAGCAAGCGGCTTCGTGGGAAGCGCCGCGGGCTGCGAAGGCGGAGCCTGACGGTGCTGCGCCGGGCCTGACCAAGGGATCGCTGACCGTCTCCGGCACGCTGACCTTCCTGCGCGAGCACGGCCGGCGCATTCTGACGCTGGCCCTGGCGCTGTTCGCCCTCGGCGTCGTCGCTCTGACGGTGCTTCCGGTCCGCTATGCCGCGACGGCGCTCGTCGTGCTCGATCCGCGCGAGCTGCGCGTGACCTCGGAGCAGGACGTGCTGCCCGGCATCGGCCAGGACGCCGCGGCGCTGCAGAGCCAGATCGAGATCGCCAAATCCGACGGCTTTCTCCGCCCCCTGATCGAGCAGCTCAAGATCGCGGACGACGAGGACGTCGCGGGCGGCTATACCGACATGACGCGCCTGCTCGAGAAATTCCGCAACCGCCTCGAGATCAACCGGCGCGGGCTCACCTACGTCATCGCGATTTCCTTCACCTCGAACCGGCCGGACCGCGCCGCCTACTACGCCAATGCCATCGCCGAGGCCTTCGTCGCCAGCCAGGGCCGCGTCCGCACCGAGGCGACGGACGAGGCGGCCGACTGGCTCAAGGACCGGCTGAAGACGCTGAGCGAGCGCCTGCGCGCGTCGGAGGACGCCGTCGCCGCCTTCCGGCTCGAGCACAACATCGTCAATGCCGGCAAGGAATCCACCACGCAGCAATTGCGGGTGACCGATTTGACGCAGCAGGTCTCCGCCGCCCGCGCGCGCACCGAGGAGGCCAAGGCGCGCTACGAACAGGCGCAGCGCGACGTCAAGGCCAATGTCGAAGGGCCGGTGAAGCAGGACCTCCTCAGCATGCTGCGCGCGCAGCGCTCGGCCCTGAACGACCAGATCGCGCAGAAGAAGGCGGTCTATGGCGACCGCCATCCGGACCTTGCGATCTCCTACAGCCAGCTGGCGGACATCAACCGGCAGATCGAGATCGAGCGGAAGAAGAACATCGACACGGCCAAGTCCGAATATGAGGCCCAGCTGGAGCAGCAGAACGCGCTGGAAAAGCAGCTCAAGGCGGTCGAGACCAAGATGCTGGTCGACGGCCAGGCGCTGGTGAAGCTGCAGGAGCTGCAGCGCGACGCCGATGCCAATCGCAACATCTACGAGCAGTTCCTGTCGCGGTTCAAGACCACCAATGAGCAGCGTCAGCTGCAGGCGTCCCAGACCAAGATCGCCTCGGTTGCCATTCCGCCGTTGCGCTCGACGCGTCCGCCGCTCGCTTTGCTGCTTGCGGCACTGGCGATCGGCTCGCTGCTGACGTCGACCGCCGCCGTGGCGGTGACGACCAGCCTGTCCGCCGACAAGCCCGAATCCGTTCAGGCGCCTGCCTCTCATGAACCGGAGGAGGAGCCGGTCCAGCAAGTTTCCCCTCCGGCCGCCGCCGCGCGCCGAGCGGAGGCGATGCCCCGCCTTCCTGTCTGGGCCCGCATCCCCGAGCTGGCGCCAGGGGCCGGGATCAACACGGTCTGGCAAAGACCGGTCAGCGCGTCGGCCGAGCTCGATCTCGGTCCCCATCTGCGGCCACTGCTCGAACGCATCGACCGCGTGCCGGTGCGCGGCTGCAAGGTCGCGCTGGTCTTGTCGGTCGGCAAGAGCGCCGGCGGCAATACCGTGGCGCGCTCTCTCAATCGCGCCGCCGTGAACCTGGGCATGATGAGCGTGCTGATCCGGCTGCAGCCGGAATTTGCAGGCGCCCAGCCGCCGGTGACCGAATGGCACGATGGGTCGACCACGGCGGGACTTCAGTCGATCGACGAGCTGCTCAGTGCCGGCCGGAAGCCCGATGCGCGGCCCGAGGACGATATCCGCTCGGAGTTCGACCTGATCGTCGTCCACGCCAGCAATCTCGCCTTGCAGCCCGACGCCATTGCCCTGGCCGCGCATGCCGACCTGATCGTCCTGGTGGCGCGCGCCGGCGAGCTCGGCTCGTCCGCGATGCGCAGGGTGACCGCGGCGCTGTCGAGATACGCGGCGGTGCCGACCGGCCTCGTCGTCAATCACGTGCCCGCCGGTTCAGTGGTGCCTCAGCCCGACGGTGGCGCGTTGGGCCTTGCGGTTTGACGATGACAGCCTTGCGCCGCCGTCTGCTGGCTGCGGCGATGCTGTTGTCGATCTCGCTCGGCCGGCAGGTAGCCGCCGGCGATTGCGTGCCCCTGCCCTCGACGGTCTCGCCCGAGCGGCTTGCCGCGCTCTCGCGCGGCTTCAACGCCGACGGATGGATCAACGGTGCACCGCCGAGCCGCGCGCTGCTGCAGCAGCTGCGCAAGGCGGGCATGAGCCATGTCCGCCTGCCGGTGCCGGCGGAGCGCGTGATGCCGCGCTTTGCTGCAACGGACGAGCGCGCGGCGACGCTGCGCGTGCTCGACAGCGCGTTGAAGCAGCTGACCTCGCTCGGCTATTCCAGCTCCGTCGACCTTCATCCGGGCGAGCGCTTCAATCGCCTGCACAAGGACGATCCGGATGCGGCGATGGGTGAGATGCAGGAGGCCTGGCGCGCGCTTGCAGGAATCATTCGATCCTATCCTGCCGATCGAATCTTCGCCGAGCTGCTCAACGAGCCCGATATCGAAGCGGACAGATGGCAAAAGGAGATCGAGGCGCTCGCCGCCTTCGTTCGCGGGTTGCTGCCGGCAACCACGCTCATCGTCGGTCCGGTCAACTGGCAGCGCGCGGACTCGCTGCCGCGGTTTCGTCCGCTCGCGGACCCTGACATCGTCTACGCCATCCATTTCTACGATCCGATTGCGTTCACCCATCAGGGCCACTGGGACGCGCGCGATCCGCTGCACGACATCATGGATCTGCCTTATCCGATCAATGCCGGCGATCCCAAGGTTCAGGCGCTTCGGCAGGATTTGCAGGCTAGGGACGCGGTCAAGGCGCTCGCCATGCTCGACACCGCAATTGCCGCCGCCAAGGACAAGCCGGGGGCCGATCGCTGGCTCGCGCCCGCGCTCGAATGGCAGCAGCAATTTTCGCGGCCGATCATCGTCAATGAGTTCGGCGTGTTGAAAGCCGGCGCGCCCCGGCAGAGTCGGTTGCGCTGGCTGGCGGAGGTCACCGCCTATGCCCGCGCGCATTGCTGGGGCTGGGCCCATTGGGAGCTGGCGCAAGGCTTTGGTCTCGTCGACGCCGCAACCGGCAAGCCCGATCCCGACGTGATGCGGGCGTTGCTCGGCGCGCCCGGCCGGCTTGAAGGGGCTCCCGCGCGCCGTGATCGTTAACGGATCCTTACCCCTCGCGCGGCTATCGTGTCCCGGCGCGATGCCAAAGGACGATTGATGAACGCCGGGTACTCACCGCAAGGCCAGAGCGTGCAGGCCGCGCCGGCGCCTCCGGCCTGGCGCGAGCTCGCCGCGACCTTCTGCATCGCCATCGCGACGATCGGCTCTGCGCCGGTTCTGCACCTCGCCAATCCGGCCCTGGCCATCACCATCGAGGTCCTGATCGGCATCGCCATCGTCGTTGCGGTCCCGACCTGTGCGCCGGCCGTCGCGATCTTCGTCCTGTTCTTCCAGAACCTGTTCGTCTCCGTCCTGTCGCCGCTGGTCCCGCTGCCGTCCGATCTCGATTTCATCAAGGGCTACAATTTCCTGGTCTGCTCCGTGATGTGGCTGGCGACGTTTGCGCTCTACGTGCTGGGCCGGAGGAATCAGTCGGCTGAAGTGAACAAGATCATGCGCTGGGGCGTCGTCACCCTGGCCGTGGTGTCGCTGTATTTCGCTATCGGCTTCGGCCAGAATGGGCAGCCGGCCGCGGTCTATCTGCGCAATATCGTGCTTCCGCTGTTTCTGTTTCAGTTGTCGCTCCTGACGGCCGCGACCTACGAGGTGCGCATCACGCCGTTCCTGGTGACGCTCGCAATCATCCTCATGCTGTTCGGCTATGTCGAGCTCGCGTTCCGGGATGTCTGGCTGGCCATCACCAACGGCCATACGTTCTGGGGCTTCGACGAGCTCAAGGCGACGCATTCGGGCGTCTGGGAAGCCGAGATGCGCGCCACCGGAAACGTGTCCGTCGACCTCAAGGACCGCTTCAGCTTCGACTTCCTGAACACGCCTCTGCTGGAAGGCTTCGGCCTGTCGAAGATGCTGCGCATTCACGGCCCGAACATGCACCCGATCAGCTTCGCCTACGGCATCGGCTTTCTCGCCCTGTTCCTGTTTTCGGTGGGGCGACCGTTCCTGGCGCTCGCTGCCTTGCCCCTCCTGGTGTTTTGCAGCGTGAAGGGCGCGCTCATCGTGGTGATCTTCGTGGCGGCGTCCTGGATCTCGACCCGCCTGCTCGGCGCCGTGGCGACGCTGTTGCTCGGCTTCTTGGGCCTGATCGCGTTCGCGATCCTCGCGATCCGCATCGGCCTGCAGATCGGCGACTACCACGTCATCGGCCTGATGGGCGGCTTGAACGGCTTCCTGGAGAAACCGCTCGGCCGGGGTCTCGGTGTCGGCGGCAATCTGTCGGACACTTATTTTTCGATCGACTGGAGCGCTGCGCAGGCGGCCGGCACGATCGACGGCGCGGTCGAAAGCGCGATCGGCGTGCTCTTGTACCAGATGGGCATCGCGGCCTTCGTGCCGCTGGCCTTCTATTTTGCGATGGCGCTTAAGGCCTGGCGCCTGTACGCGTCGTCGGGATATCTGACGCAGGGCCTCGCCGGCTTCGGCGTCCTGGTCGTTCTGCTCAACGGATTGTTTCAGGAAGAGGCCTTGTTCGCGCCGCTCGCGCTGGGCCTGATGCTCTCGCTCGCCGGCCTCGTCATCGGCAGCCATGTGAGGGTGCAGACGACGGCCGCCGAGGAAGCCGGGCTCGAGCAGATCACCGGCTATCAGCCCGTCACGTAAGCTGCCGGCGCGCCAACGGCGACGGCGCTCTCCAGGAACTTCCATTTTTTCCCGACGTTGAACACGACCCGCACAAGCGTTCGACGCACGCGATGAAGAATTTTTCCAACGCCGAATTTTCTCCCGAGGTGATCGAGATCATGACGACCGCGCTGGAGGCTGCCGTTGCAACCCTGCCGGACCCCGTGCATTCCTCGCACGTCAACGCGCTCGCCGAATCCATCCTGCGCACCGCCAGCGCAGGCGAGCGGAACGTCGCCGACCTGCAAAGGATCGCCTTGATGGAGCTGCAGCTGGCGCCGCGCAAGTGACGAGGCGGACATGAAGACACTGGTTGCCGCAATCATCGCGCTCTGTGCGACATCCTCGATTGCCTCGGCAAACGGCTGGAGGACCTACCACATCCCGGAATCCGGAACCTCGGTCGACATTCCCGCCTCGATCTTCACCGGACCGGCCGGGAAGCCCGACGGATATGGGCAGCAGTTTCGCAGCCACGACGGCAGTGCGGACCTCACCGTTCAGGCCGTCGAGAACCGGCAAGTTCTGTCGCCGGCCGAATTCCTGGCCCGGAAGAATCCGCCAGCAGGGATCATTTACAAGCGGGTCACGTCGAACTTCTTCGTGGTCTCGAGCATCAAGCGCGACAAGATCTGGTACGACCGGTGCAATTTCGCGCGGGGCTATGTGCACTGCGTTCTGATCAATTATCCAGCTGCCCAGAAGCAGCGATGGGATGCCGTCGTGACCCGCATCAGCCGCAGCCTGCGTGGTGGCTGAGCCAGGTCACAAGACGAAAGTCACAAGACGGAAAAAGCTGCCCGGGCAAGCCGGGCAGCAGGTGGTGAGGAATAGAGCCGCGCCAATTCTAGCGAGCCGTCGTCGACGTGGTCGACATGGTCGGCTTCGAGCCCGGCACATGCGACATCGTCTTGGTGGTCGAGCCGACTTGCTCGCCGGCCTTGACCTTGGTGCGGGTGTGCGAGCGGCTGAACGTGCCGCCGTCATGGGCTTGCGCGCGGGCGTTGGAGTTGAGCACTGGGCCGTTGCCCTTGTTCATGCTGACGCCGGTTTGCGTCTTGCCGCTGGCGGCAGCTGCGCTTCCGCCGGCCGCGATCGAGGAGCCGGTGCGGCCCGTCGCCGAGGTGGACGTGCCGCCGGTGCCGACGGTGGAGGCGGAGGTGCCGCCTGCTGCGGCCGAGCCGCCGCTGCCGCCGGTGATGCCGGTCTGCGCCAGCACTGGTGAAGTGGCGGCAAGCAGAAGCGCGACCGCCGAGGTCGTAACGAGCGTTCTCATGTCTAAATCCTCTGTTCGATGGCAACTTGTCTCAAGGCGACGAGGTCGAGATCGTGCAGCCGTTGACGGTGATGGTGCTGGCGCTGGTGGAGCCAGGTCCGCCCGCCGTCGACGAGGAGCTCGAGACGTGACCGCCGCCCGCTTGCACATGGACCGACGATCCGCCGGCCGAGCTCGAGCTCGAAAGTGAACCGCTCGATGCGGTCGAGCCCGTCGTGCCCGAACTCGATGCGCCGGCGGCCGTGATGCTGCCGTCCGCATGCTTCTCCACTTTGACCTTGCAGGTCTCGCCAGAGCTCGTCTTGCCGGTTTTTTCCATGGTCTCTGCCGATGCAGCGCTCCCCGTCAGGGCGAGCACCGTGATCGCAACGATTGCCTTGTCCATTGCGGCTCCTCCTCCATAGACGAAAGGGAGCGGCGCGTGCCGCTCCCCGGATCGGACTAGTGCTTGTCCTTCTTCCACTCGTCCTTGTTGTGGCCCTTGCCCTTCTCGAGGCCCATGTCGCTGGCGTGGCTGCCGGACTTGCCATCGCCCATGCCGGGCGATTTCGACGCGCCGGATTGGCCAACGGTGGAGCCGCCTGCAGACGAGCCACCGGTGCCGACGCTGGACGAGCTCTTGCCGCCACCGGCCGATGAGCCACCGGTGCCGAGCGTCGAGGCCGAGCCGCTACCCGAGCCACTGCCCGCCGCTGAACCGCCGGTGCCAACGGTCGAAGAGCTGGTGCCGCCGCCCGCCGACGAGCCGCCGGTGCCGAGCGTCGATGCAGAGCCCGACCCGCTGCCGCCTGCCGAAGACCCACCGGTGCCCACCGTCGAAGAGCTGGTGCCGCCGCCGGCCGATGAACCGCCGGTGCCGATCGTCGAGCTCGATTGCGCAACCGCGAGCGCCGTGCCGGCCAGCAGCGCGGCCGCAGCCGCAGAGAGCTTCAGGATCCTCATCTTCACTTCCTCCAGGGTTTCCAAAAATCACATCGCCAATCAGGCACGGGATAAATTGGCAATCGCGCAAACGTTCCTTGTGTCGGACACGCTGACGCATCGATGTGACCTGACGCAGTTCCGCGCCGCGCAAAGCCATCGCGTTCATTCATCCGCCGTTCATCTCTGCCGCGTGCTGCAGCGGCGGATTCCTGTTCGCTCGCGATCGCGAGGCTTCCAGCTCTCAGAACGCTCCGACCATCACCTGACGAGAGGAGAGGCGAGAGGAAGCCCGCCGGGCGTTTCGATTCGAACGGAGAGCGGCTGCTCGGTCCGTGCTGCGCCGAGATGCCGGCGTGATGTTCACCTCCGGCTGTCGCGTTTCAAGCAACGCCAATGCGTCGCTCGCAACAGGATCCGGCGACTCGGCGGCGAGCAGGGGAGTGGACATCGCGGTGGCGATCCGCGCCGACGTGTCGAAGATGATCTTTTCAGGCAACGCCCGGGCGGAGTGGATGCGTATGGGGGCTCGATCGACGTCCGGGCCGGCGGAGCGCTCGCCGGGCGATGGCAGAGAGCGATCCAGCAAGAAGAGCAGCGCCACGACGAAACTGCTTGCAAACACGAAGTATCGAACGATCGGCATCAGGCGCTACCGCAAACGAAGCTACCAATAAAAGTGCACGGGCGGGCCGCCTCGGCGACCCGCCCTGCGGCGGAGCTAGTCGACCTCCTGGACGACCATGCGGGTGTCGGGATCGACCAGCATCACGCGGCTGCCCGAATAGACGTAGCGGTACTTGGTGAGCGAGGGACCCCAGTCACTCGGGACCGCGGCGAGTTCGACGTCGCGCGGCACGGGTGAACCGACGACTATCTTTTCGCGCGTTTCGACCGGGCGGATCTTGTGCTCGGTGACGTAGGACCGGATCTTGGTGCGGTATTCCGGTTCGATCTGCACGGCAGCGCCGTGCCCGGCCCCGGTCGTCGTGGTGACGGTGGTTTGTGCCATCGCGCCCGTCGACACGAGCAGAGCGGCGGCCGAAATCAACATGAGTTTCTTCATCGTGTTCTCCCTCGCCGCGGCATGCGGCGCTGCGATGAACTCGCCATCAGCTGTGCCGTTCCGTGGGAACGCGGAACGTTTGCCGTTTCTTCCCGTTCCCTCCCGGGAGGATTCACCGGCGCTTCGGTCGCGTAGTCGATTCGGCGTCTCCATCATCGCTTTGTCACGCCCCGGTCATATCCGCTGCATCGTCCGTTGCTCTTGTCCCGCGCGCCAGAGCTTCGCTCCAATGACATCAAGCGGAGTTCCGGATGTTGTTTGGCGCGTTTTCGCGATGCAAGCCCGACGCCGCTTCGCTCGATGACGCTCTGGGGAGAGCTGACATGCAATTGATCAAGACGATTTCGGCGGACCGCCGCGCGATGCTCAAGGGCCTTGCGGCCGCGGCCGTGGCGCCGCTTGCGGCGCCGGCCTTTGCCGCCGAGGGCCTTCCGCCGCAGCCGACCGGTCCGGCGGCCGCTGTCGCCACCGACAAGTTCTATTGGGCGGCCGTGAAGGGGCTCTATGCCGTCACGCCCGACGTGGTCAATTTCGAGAACGGCTATTGGGGCATCATGGCCGAGCCCGTCAGGCGGGAGTTCATCCGCCAGTCCGACATGGTCAATTATCAGAACACCTATTACGCGCGGCTGCGTGCGGGTGCGGATTTCGAGGCCGTACGCACCAAGGTAGCGGAGGCGGTCGGCGCGCTCCCGGAGGAGATCGCGCTCACCCGCGGCGCGACCGAAGCGCTTCAGCTCCTCATCGGCGGCTACAACAGGTTGAAGCCGGGCGACGGCGTGCTCTATGCCGACCTCGACTACGATTCGATGCAATATGCGATGAACGCGCTGAAAGCGCGCCGCGGTGTCGACGCGGTCAAGTTCGACGTGCCGGAACCTGCCACCCGCCAGGCGGTGCTCGACGCCTATGCCCGCGCCATCGAGGCGAACCCGAGGACGAGGCTGCTGCTCCTGACCCATGTCAGCCATCGCACCGGCTTCGTCATGCCGGTCGCCGAGATCGCCCGCATGGCCAAGGCCAAGGGCATCGACACCATCGTCGATGCCGCCCATTCCTGGGGACAGATCGACGTCCGGGTGCGCGAGCTCGAGGCCGATTTCGTCGGCTTCAATCTGCACAAATGGATCGGCGCGCCGCTCGGAATCGGCTTCCTCTACATCAGGAAGGACCGCCTCGCGGCCATCGACCGCGACATGGGCGACGAGGACTTTCCGGAAAGCGACATCCGCTCGCGGGTGCATACCGGCACGGTCAATTTCGCCACGGTGCTGACCGTGCCGACGGCGCTGGCGCTGCATCAGGAGATCGGCGCGGCGGCGAAGCAGGCGCGCCTGCGCCATTTGCGCGACTATTGGGTGAGCCGCGTTCGCGGCTTCAAGGACATCGAGATCCTGACGCCGGATGAAGCCGGCTCCTATGGCGCGATCACGTCCTTCCGCATCGCCGGCAAGACCGGCAAGGCCGACAACGAGGCCATCGTCGCGAAGCTTCGTGACAGCTACCGGATCATGACGGTGCGCCGCGCCGGCGTCGCCAAAGGCCAGTGCATCCGCGTGACCCCGGCGCTCTTCACCGACGAGGCCGATCTCGACCGCCTCGTCGAGGCGCTGGCCGTCATCACGGGGACGAAGACGGGGTGAGGCTGGGCGGACGATTGGCAGTCTCTCTGCAGCCATCCTTCGAGACGCCCGCTGATGCGGGCTCCTCAGGATGAGGGCTGAGTGCGTGGCACCAGTTTCAACGAGCACTGATCCCGCTTGGCCTCATCCTGAGGGACCGCTGAAAGCGGTCGTCTCGAAGGACGAGGCGCGCGCGGGCCCCTCATGACAATTGATGAGCCGTAGCAGAGGGCCCCAACCGCAGTCACCGCCATCCCAGCGCCGGCGCCACATGCATCAGGATCGCCTCGATCGCATGCGCGCAATAGTCGACGCCGAGCTGGTTCGGGATCGTCAGCAGCAGCGTATCGGCTTCGGTGATCGCCTCGTCCTGCCGCAGCTGCTCGATCAGCACGTCCGGCTCTGCCGCGTAACTTCGGCCGAAGATCGCGCGGGTGCGCGGGTCGATGAAGCCGATCTGGTCTTCGCTGCCGCGCTCGCCGCCGAAATAGGCGCGGTCGCGATCGTCCATCAGCGCGAAGATGCTGCGGCTGACGGAGACGCGAGGCTCGCGGCTGTGGCCGGCTTCCTTCCACGCCGCGCGATAGGCGCGGATCTGGGCCGCCTGCTGCACGTGAAAGGCTTCGCCCGTCTCGTCGTTCTTCAGCGTCGAGCTCTGCAGGTTCATGCCGAGCTTTGCCGCCCACACCGCGGTGGCGTTCGAGCCGGCGCCCCACCAGATCCGTTCGCGCAGGCCCGGCGCATGCGGCTCCAGGCGTAAGAGCCCCGGCGGATTGGGAAACATCGGCTGCGGGTTGGGCTCGGCAAAACCTTCGCCGCGCAGGAGGTCGAGGAAGACCTCCGCATGGCGCCGCCCCATGTCGGCATCGCTCTGGCCTTCGGCCGGCCGATAGCCGAAATAGCGCCAGCCGTCGATCACCTGCTCGGGCGAGCCGCGGCTGATGCCGAGCTGCAGCCGCCCGCCGGCGATGAGATCGGCGCTGCCGGCGTCCTCCACCATGTAGAGCGGGTTCTCGTATCGCATGTCGATCACGGCCGTGCCGATCTCGATTCGGCTCGTCTTGGCGCCGACCGCCGCGAGCAACGGAAACGGCGAGGCCAGCTGCCGCGCGAAGTGGTGCACGCGGAAATACGCGCCGTCGGCCCCGAGCTGTTCCGCGGCGACCGCCAGCTCGATCGATTGCAGCAGCGTATCCGCCGCCGAGCGCGTTCGGGATTGCGGCGAGGGCGTCCAGTGCCCGAAGGAGAGGAATCCGATCTTTTTCATGCGGGCAACATATGGCTGATCGGAAGAGTTTGCGAGACGTTCCTGGAGGCGGCCTCAGATTTCGCAGCCGGTCAAGTTCAAAGCCTTGAGCAGGCCGCCGAACGCCTTGAGGCGACAGTGCTCGGTCTCGTTGGCGGCCTTTGCGCGCTGAACAGTGGCGGCCCGTTTGACGACAAATGCCTTTGGCTTCGGCTTGGGAGGTTCAGCGGTCGCGATCGGTTTCGGCTTGCTTCGCGGACGGACGACCGGCGCGGGCGCGAATGAACGGACATGCACGTGCTGCGGAGCAACCGGGTTATCCACCGAAGCGGTCTGTGTCGGCATCGCGCGGCTCTCAGCGACAACCTCGAGGCGATCGGCCTTCGCCAGCGCATCGTGCGAAGCGGAGATGCTTGCGTTCTGCTCGGCAGGCGGCTGGACCGTGGCCGCGGCGCGACGCGGTGGAGCGCTCAGCTCCATGGCCGAAAGCATTCCCACACTCAACAGGATGAGCAGGCCCAACAACGCCATTCTCAGCATAACGCGCCTCTGACCCAGGTTAGCGCCGCTGAAAATTCTGCGCGTCAATGAGGCAACTTTGCCGGCGGCCGCCGCCCAACGGCAATCATTTGCCGACAGGGTTAATTCGGTGCCGCATCTTGCCAACGCGACCGGCTTTGGTCGCGCAAGATGGTCTGTTCGGCCATGGCTCGCCGACGTGAAGTGACGACTTGAATTGCCTCTTTGTCCTCGGGGCAGAGCCAGGAGGAAGGACCGAACTATTGTACCTCGGCGATCCTCGGTCCGGCCGACGGCATCTGCGCGTTGGTTGCCGACGGCCGGTTCGAAGGCGAGGCCGGGTCCGGCGATCGGGATGCGGCGTCGGGCGGCGCTCCCTGGGATGGTCGACGGGCGGCATTTGTCGGAAGCACGATCACCTTCGCGCCGACTTTCACCCGCTCATAGAGGTCGACGACGTCCTCATTGGTCAGCCGGATACAGCCGGACGACACCCGCTTGCCGATCGTCTCCGGCTTGTTGGTGCCGTGAATTCGATATTCGGTCTCGCCGAGATACATCGCCCGGGCGCCGAGCGGATTGCCGGGCCCGCCCGCCATGAACCGCGGCAGATAAGGCTGACGCGAGACCATCTCCGCAGGCGGGCGCCAATCCGGCCATTCTGCCTTACGCGCCACGGTCTGCTCGCCGGACCACGCAAAACCTTCGCGGCCCACACCGATGCCGTAGCGCATCGCCTGCGTGTCGTTCAGCACCAGATAAAGGAACGTGTTCTTGGTATCGATGATCACGGTGCCCGACGCCTGGTGGCTGGAATAGTCGACCACCTGCCGGACCAAGGCTCCGGGAACGTCGGCGTCGGCTTTTGGCGGCTCGACCAGCGGCGCCGGAGCCGCAATCGGAGCCGGCGCAGGCGCTGCTGCCTGGACTGGGGGTGCCACGTAGACCGGAGTAGATGACGCCATCGCCTGGGGCGCGGACGGCTTCCGCACCGGTTGCACGCTCCCCGGGCGAGCCAGCAGGCCGTACCCCAATGCGGCAACGGCCACGGCGCCAATCCCAACTCTCGCGGCCCTGGGCAGTGCGATCGTCTCGACCTTCCGGCGTTTGGCCCGCTTGCTCATGTCTTCTCCCAGGTCGCCATGTCCAGGAGAGGTACCCAGCAAGATTTAAGAAACTTCGAAGCGACCCATTGGCGATGGTTAACACCGGAAGCTCGCTTGGCAACAATTGGCACCGCTTGATGTTCAGATAGCTGAGCGCCGCGCGTCTCATCGCCAAACATGTCGGGATTTCAATCGCCGCGGAGCGAGCACGCTTTCGCTCTTCGTTAACCCTGGCTTCGGGTCGGTAGCGTCTTCGAAGGTCCGTTTCGGCGACGACATGCATCTGGCATTGAGGTGCGTGCTCCGAAACGGGCGCGATGGACCAGAAACCAACATTGCAGCATCCCGCCAATCCTCAGAGAACGGGTCCGCAACGCGGGGGCATCATCGCAAATTGGCACAACTCCAAACCGATGTAGGGACCGGAGAAATTGAAGAAGGCGTGTGCCGCGATGGCGCCCGCGCTCGGACCGGAGCGGTTTCGGTCGTGGTGCTACGCTCCGCCTCAAGCACGCGGGCGCGAAGACTTTCCAGTTCGGACAACAGAGACGTGAGCTGTTCCACACGCTCATGCAGCAGCACGGCGGCGTCGGCCGCTAGGTCACGATGTTCATGCATGTCGTGTAACCCCCAAACCAAGCTTTCGAACAGACTTGGATCATGGCCCGCCGGTGGACCAATCGGGAAAATGATGCAATCGCGACTGAAGTCCGCCGACCTTGTTCCAGCATCTACATATGTGAATCGTATGTTGCTTTACCCGAAAGTTAATTCGGCGGATGGCATCAGGCGCAGCACGAAGCTGCGGCCGGCGTGTCTTGCCGACGTGTCTTGGGATGAGCGCCGTCCCGCGGCGAGGCGCAATACGCAGAGGCGTCACTCTCGCTTAGACCGGGTTCTAAGGGGCACTACCTTTTCCGGTTCGATAGAGTCTGAATTTGCGCTCTGGCGCCCGATCGCCAGTTCAAGCTCGAGAGCCTCTATTGCGAGTTCCTCTGCCAAGCGTCTGAACAGTTCTTGCTTTCCCGCATCACTCGTCCGTCTGCTCATGAGGTCGAGAGATGCAGCCTCGTCACGGAGCTTCTCTAACCTTTCCCTGAGATCCTTCATGGCTTTGATTCAGGTTTTTCACCACCTCGCCTTCCGCGGGGGGAGTAGATAACAACGACGAGAACGCGCCATAGGTTCATCGTTATTGCTGGTTTCTTCGGCGACCGACATGCTGGGATGAACCCACGAACGGGTCAGGCCTCAGCACGTCGGATGGGTGATCCCTTGCGACACCCATCATGCCTCGCCACAGGCGGAGGAATTGACGGTTTCGCTGGCGCTCTACCGATCCTACGAGCTCAGTCGGATAGCGAAGTGAACCGTGGCTGCGGGTCAATCGCGTCGTTGATGGTCGATTTCGGCAAGGCGGCCTTACTCTTCCTCATGTTGCCTTTGCGGCCGACGCAGGGGCCTAAAGTCGGGCAGGCATGCTATTGCTTGTTCCAGCTCTCTTCCGATTGCCTTGTAACGAGTGAGCGCCCGCGTATAGACATCGCGCTTGAGCTGGCTCCTTGCTGCCTGTTGAAGGCGCTCGCACTCGGCCATTTGCACGCGGAGCAGTTCTAGATGGGCCCGCATCTCTTTCATGGACAGGTAATCTATCCCATATCGGCTTTGGTTCAATGGCGAACTTGGAGCCGCTGGACCATAGCGCACGTGGCCCGCCAACATGCTCGAAACCGAAGTGCCGATGCCGGTGCGCGGAGGCGCCGGGTCAGCTACACAAAAAGATCATGTGTCAGATGGTGCTCAACGCCTCTTGCGTGATCAACTGCGCCTTGCTCCGCGTGCGGCGGGCCAATCAGGTCTGCATCTGGAATCAGCGCCAGTTCAGCGTGTCCGGCTCGGCGCAGACCATGTTCGGCCGTGTCGGCGCCGTAGCCATCCTCGAGATGATCCGGATCTCTAGCCGCGGCCATATCATTCTTGAAATGAAAGGAATCTCCGGCCGCGGGCGCGGCAGCTGTATACGCCGGACCAGACTCATGGTTGGCTTGGTCGTTGCCGCCAGACTTTTGGCTCGGCTCCGCATGCAGATTCGCAGAACCGTTTGAATGCGTCTGGTGCACGTCACGCTGAGACTGTCCGGAATTGGCCTGGCTTCCCGGTACATCATCGTCGGCATGCTGCTCGGCAGCTGCGGAACCGTCCTCCGAAGCGCGATGCAATTGCCCATGATTGGACTCGTGTCCGGTCAAGTCCTGCTTGGCGTGATGCTTGCCTGCTGCTGCGCCGTCTTCCGAAACGTGCAAATCGCGCTGCGATTGTTCATGATCACCTGCGTCTGCTGCGGCGGCCTGTACTGTATCGTGTTCGGCATTCCTCGCGCCCGTTGTGGCCGCCCGCTCGAAGCCGCCATTGTCGGTCAGAGTGTCGATGGCACCGGATCCCACGTGAGGGTTGCCGCTGCCACTGAAGCCGTCCTCGCCCGCGGCCGCGTCGATGATCTGAACCTCGTGGGCTCTGGCCATGGCATCGCCTCGGGCAGCTTCGAAGGCGAATGATTCATGGTGGATGTCGGAATTGAGCCAGGGCAGCTTGTCGAAGCCGTTGAAGTCGGGCCTGCCGGGATTATTGAGGGCGACCAGTTCGCTGGGAGCGTTTGCGTCAGCCCACGCAAACACATCGCTCGGGCTGTCCCAGGCAGTGAACGCCTGGGCGTGGCTGCCGAGGAGTTCGTAAATCGAAACTCCGACCGCCGTCATCATGAACGCGCCGGCGCTGCTCAAGCCCGGCCTTGAAGCGTTGAGTGTCGGCACTGTGATCGTGCTGCCAGCAATATCGGCGCGGGATTCGATGGGCTTGCCCGCCCGCGTCGGCATGTCAGCCAGTGAATTCTCGACGCGGACGGCTTTGGCCGTTTTGCCCGAAGCAGCGTTCGCCTTTTGGGGGCTGATCTTGATGGTCACGACCGCGCCGGTGCCGTCTGCGGTCATGACCATGACAGTGTCGGCATCCGCATGATCGACTGCGGTCGCGCTCGCGGGTCGAAGGTCGTCGAGCGCTGCCCAAATCAGAGCTGCAAGCGCGCCGACCCCGCCGTACAGGCGCGATAGTGCGAACCTCGCGAGTTCCGTCCGGCTTTTGATGCCAAGCTGCGCAGATATCTGTTCGATTCGCGCCTCAACTCTGCCTGGGGCGAGCTTGATCTGGCGCGCAATCTCCTTGTTCGACATGCCGCTGGCGACCAGGCGGATGATCTTGTGCTCCTGGTCCGTCAGTGCTGCCAGCCTATTTTCGCCAAAGCCGCCATTGCCGGTCTTGCGGTCCGCGGCCGGCGCCACCAGCCTCAGGGACTGCAGCAGGTTCTCTGGCTCCTCGCGCATCGGAATCGCAGTGCAGGCGCCCGCTGCGATTGCCGCGGCGAGCTCGCCACGGGCAATCGATGCGGTGTAGAAGACCAGCCGTGTGGAAAGGTTTTCGGCACCGACGGCGGCGAGCATTCCAGAAGCCGTCACGTCCGAAAATCCGTCCTCGACGAGCGCGACATCTGGCGCCAACGTCCGGACTGCTTCGAGGCAGTCGGCGCCGGTGACGCAGGACGCAACGATCTCGAAGTCACGCTCGGTCGAAAATAGCGTCGCAAAGCCCTGCAAAACGATCGGACGGCGATCTGCGATCACGAGTCGGATACGACGCATCTTTCTAGCCCCGCCGGCGTTCCGTCCTGTCTCGCCCAGCAAGGCGACCTGGGTTCAGCGGCGTCACCTTCAAGAGCAGCGCAGCAACGCAGAGCACGTCGCTTGGTTCCGCAAGGTGAAGCCCAGGGATGCTGGCACGGAGTAGCGGAAGGCATCTTGCTCCTGTTTTGCCCGACGGTGCAACGGTTTTCCAAAACTGAGGCAACCTCTGATCTCCCGCTGATCGGCCGCGCGTACTCCTCAATCATCCGGCGCGCGTCTTCCAGGCGCGGCGGTTTGACGAGGCTTGAGCTAGGTCAAAGGTTCTGGCTGGCAGTGCGCGTGGCCTCACGGGGGCGGTTGCTCTGGGGTGGGCGGCAGGCGGCGATCTAGCGATAATTGCTCAGCACGGCCCGTTCCGTTCGAGACTTGCGTGGACCGAGCTGTCGTCGCCCAGACCACTCAGTGTCCCGTACGCTAACTGTCCTTCGATGCTGGCCCGAGCGCTGCCCGCTTCGCATTGTGCGCGTCCATGGGAGGTCGCGCACCGAGTACCGCGCGACGATCCTGTATCAGGTTCTCGAGCCGATGTGCGGCAACATTTAGCGTGGCCGTATCGAGGGTGGATACGTCCGCGTCTGCTCTGGCGCGTTGCGCGCTCAGTACCTCGTCGATCTCAGTCTCGATCTCCAACAAATTCGCTTCGTTCTCGGCGTGCCTTATTCGTCTCCCCAATGCATAGAGCAAATCCAGCGCGGGTTCTCTTGGCTTGAGATCGCCGGATCTAAGAAACTGCCATGCCGCCGCAAGGATCGTGGCAAGCGCGCCGAGCGCCATTGGCGCCAGGAAGATGGCGTTGCTCCACTTGTCCAGGAAGGTCAGTTGGCTACCGTTGTAGAACTCTGCCGCGCCGGGGTGAACGGGGAGGTAGGCGCCGGCGTCAGTATCGGGCGCCTTGAACTGCGCGAGAACCGGCAGTTCGGCCAAAATGTCTCTGCGAGCGCGCGCAACGGCTTGCGTGAAGCCGGCGATCATATCGTTGTCCAGGCTCTTCTTGCCGACGATGTAGAAAGAAGTCTTCAAAGTGGTCACGTCGTCCTCAGGAACGGGAGGGGATCCGCGCAGTGTTCCCTTTCGAATGTCGAAGCTCTCGTAAGCGCGCTCCTTCTCGGCGATCGCACCGGCATTCTCGATCGGAATCAGGACCGGTGCGCTCTTCGGGTTCTGCGGGAACAAACCTCGCACCAGCGATACGTATTTCTCGCTCAGCGGCGCTACGAGAAGGACGGCACGTATCTCCTTTGTGTCGAGGGTGCGGCGAACCTGGTCGAGCGCGACATTCCTGAAAGCGACGTTCGCGCGGTCAAGGTCATATGCCTTTGTCAATACGCTGACGATCTTCTGATTAGTCTCGCCTGCAACCACCCCTATTGTTGTGCGCTTCAGGCCAGCAATGTCCTTGATCGCGGATCCCGGCGGTGCAAACAGCAGCGCAACGGCCTCGGCGAGGACGACGATGGCTTGCGCTTGTGAAAGGTCGCCGACATCTCCGCGGACCACAGCAAGGTCCGTCTTGCCAGAGGAAAACGCTTCCGCGGATTCAATTGGGCCGGTAGTCTCCACCACGTTCAGCCGGACCGGCGCGTTGTTGAGGACAAGCCTGCTCGCCAGCGCTGAGACGATTTTGGGGGCGTCGCCATCCAATGACCCAACCGCGATCGACAGCGTCACCGGTCGGACGTACCAGCGATACGCGAACAGGCTTGCGCCTGCGGCCAGCAGTGCTAGCGCCAGGACGACGACGATGCGAAGCCAGATCGGCAGTTTGGCACCGTCAATGCGAATTCTCGACAGATCATCCATAGTACCCGGCTGGCCTTTCGTCCCAACGGCAGACCTTGCGGACTTCCGAGCACCGCCG
This sequence comes from Bradyrhizobium sp. CB1015, assembly GCF_025200925.1. GTDB lineage: Bacteria > Pseudomonadota > Alphaproteobacteria > Rhizobiales > Xanthobacteraceae > Bradyrhizobium. Next base: position 986,672 of record NZ_CP104174.1, read on the forward strand.
ATTGGTCAAGATTAGCTACCCGAACAGCGGGACGACTCTCCAAATTCACTCGAGTTGTATTTCTGCCACCAAGAGGCGGCTCTTGAGCCGCCCCCTCCAGCCTCATCCGCGCTCAAGTTTTATTGACAGACATGCATCAGGCCATCAGGGCCTTTGATCATGGTGCCGGGATCGCAGACAATGCCGCCGCGAGCCTTGTAGTCGGCCCATCCGCTAAAGCCATACCAGGGGCCATTCGCCGGGTAGGCCTTTTGGAGATAGTAGGGGCTGGTTTCAATCGGACCGCCATAATAGGCGTTTGCCGCCAGTGCGCCGCTGCCCACGTAAGGCCTGCCATAGTAACCGGTACCACCCCAGTTCCAGGGTTGGATGGCCGCGACTGCGGCGGCGGTGCCAACCGCTGCAGCGCCCACGCCGGCGCCGACGACGCCCGCCCCGTATCCATATGCAGCCCGCCGGTTTTGTCGGCGTGCAACACCCGCAACGCTCACCGGTGTCAGGGGACGACCGACCCGTGCTTGCGCGCTATCGGTAGAAAGCGAAGCGCCGCCTTGTTCGGACCAACTGAAGGAGAGCAGCATCGCACAAGTGAACGTCGAGGCTGCTAATGCAACGTTTCGTACATTCATCTGCATCATGGACCTGACTCCACCGTTTCCTGCCCCGGTCGACGATGCACCCTCCCGTTCAAGGCGGGCGTTGCGCTAGATCAACGGTTGCTCCGCTTGTTGTGTCCCAACGAGGCAACAACACTGACGCACCAAGCAATGCACGGCGAGAGCGCGAAATTCGCTTTCAATTCCGCCGCATCGCCGCGAACAGTGTTTTTCTGCTATTCTTGAAGAGAGATTTTGGCCAGAGCTAAGTGGATGAGCCTGCCGTCCCCGTCAGTACCGTGCACGTACGGATCGATGGGGTGACTTCCCAATCATTGGCTTTCCAAGAGACCCATGACCATAGATGCTGGCCCGGGGATGTCGGGTTTGGCAAAGGGGACATCGCCCGGGCCTAAAGTCAGCTAGCCGCGCATGTTCAGACCATCACGCGGCAGGTATGAATCAAACTCAGTCTTCGTCGTCGGCCTGCGCACGGCGTCGCTCCACGACATCACTCATGTCGTGAAGTACAAGGACCGCGAGGGCCCCCATGCGCTGCCTCTGTTCGGGATTGAGGGTCTTGTAAAGTGGCTGCCACGCCTCGGCGAGTTTATCCAAATCGGCCGATCGTTGGGCCAATGCCTCCGAGCGTCGTTGCAAGAAGGCGATGGGGTCACGATTGCGGATGGTTTCGACGGCATTTTGGTCGGTCCGTCTACCCACTGTTTCCGAAATCTTTGCAACCCGGGCCTTCCGATCCTCCGCCCTGGCACGAATGGCGCTCTCGACAGGCGGCCAGAGTTTTTCCTGGTCAGGTGTCAGCTGCAAGGCGGCCTTGGTCAAATCGATCCGCATGTCCATCAGTGTATTTCGGTCTACTGCGTTTAGCCGTTCTGGCGTTGCAGCGGAGGTAGCTTGCGCCCTGGCAATCGACGGTGCGGCAAGAAGGAGTGCAACTGTTCCGATCACTACTATCTTCATCATCGGCGACCTCCTTGGTAAGTGGCCCCCAGGCACCGCGCAAACAATCGTCGGCAGGACGATGTCGCGTTGATTCAAATCAAGAGACTTGGAGAAAGAAGACTTGGAGAAAAAGGACTTGGAGAAAGAAGACTTGGAGAAAGAAGACTTGGAGAAAGAATTGTGGCGCACAGGCCAGGCGGGAACTCCGACATGTCCGCTCTTGCGCCCCATTCGGACGCGCGGCCCTCAACCTTTCATCGCAGCACAGCGCGACGCGGCGTTCGTCAGACGAGCAACAGAAGGCCCCCGGGGAAACCCCGGGGCCTTCTGCTGGGTACCGCTAGTGGACTAGTAACGTGCTGCCACCGGGGCCGTGTAACCGCCGAAGCGATAGTTGAGGCGTAGGGTGATCATATCGACGTCCTGGCTGACCCCGCTGCCCGTGAGCGTCAAGCCTCCGGGCGTGACCACGCCGGCGAAGGTGCCGTTGTCACGCCCCATCCAGAGATGGTCGTACTCCACACCGAACGACCAGTTCGGCGCGAAGCCATATTCCCAGCCGACACCCAGGGCGCCGCCCCAGCGTGTGTGGCCAGCCGAGGCGAGGCCGACACCGGTGACGTTGTTGAAGATGTCAAAGCGATTGTGAGTGACGGCCGCGCCACCCTTCACGTAGAACAGTGACGCATTCCATGCCCAACCGAGCTGGCCCGTGAAGAGGCCGATGCCATCGGTTTTGCCTGTGGTCGAAATGAACGGATCGACCAGGCTCACACGCGTTCTCTTGATGTCGGCCCAATCGCCCTGTGCTTCGAGGCCGAAGACGAATTGATTGGTCTGCCAGCGATAGCCGATCTGACCGCCGATCAGACCACCGTTGCGATCAGCACAACCGGCCGCCACAGTACCGGCGAGCGTCACGAAATCCACGCAGCTTTCGGCCCGTCCCCAACCGCCGTTGGCGCCGATGTAGAACCCGCTCCAGTTGTAGATCGTCGCGACCGGTGCTGGTGGCGGGGCCTTGACGGCCATGTCGGCAGCCGATGCAGGGGCAGCCAGGCCCATGGATGCCACGCTGACAGCAGCTACCAGGAGTTTCCTCATGAGATTGTCTCCGTATCCCTTGTTGTTGATTGATAACCCTTGTGCACGTTATCGTGCATAAGATCGTGCATAAGTGCTTCATAACAATTGGGAGTTTAGTCGCGACCGTCTCATGCCCGTGTAACAGAATGGCAACACCCAAGCGCAATCCGACACGACGCGTGCAGGCCGCAGCGCTCATTCGTTGTCAGGAAGGGGGGCGGATTCGGCCGAACTCTCCTGCCCTTCGGAAAGCCAATGGTGAATTTGACTGGACGGGATATGCCGCCGCGGCAGATGCGGATTGATCGTACCCGTTGATACGATCAGCCCCTCCTCGACCTTCGAGCGCGCAAAAATCTTGGCTTCGTCTTCGGTTGGAAATGTTCTGGTTTCTCGCGGGCTTCGCCTTCTTGCGCGCAGGCTGCGCGGACGACTCTCAAAAGTGACATACCAGGTTGGCGCCATCTCACGGGGACTCCGAACGCGCAGTTGCGTGGGTTGGCCGACGAGAGCACTTAGTCTGCGGCGTGCTGCCGTGGACGCGCACTTACCCGCGAACGCGCTCACGTGGGCTGGCCCTTCGCGCGACTGATCCCGGCCTAGCCCAATCCGGTGTGCCCGCTGCCCCTTTGATTTAGGTCAACGGTCATCCCGCACTTAATCGTTCGATTGGAAGTCGGTTCCTTGAACCGCAAGGAGATGCACAATGATGCGACTGGTCGCCATTGTGGGCTTTCGCTGTACGACCACGTCAGCAACGGGGCCATGAGTGGACTTGGTCCACCCAGCTGGGTCAGTTTCTCCACGGCGACACAAAGGCAAAGCAAGCGGGGCGGGGCGCTGCCGAGGGCGGAATTACTGGCTTGCCGCCGCAGCAGCAGTCGCCACATATTTCGTGTAGAATTCGGCGACCCGGCCGCGCCACATGCCGACGAACGCCTCTGACGTCACATTGTCCACCGATTTCCAGGTGCGCTTGAAGGCCGGAAGTGCATTGCCCCAAATCGCGCGTTTGCACCACCTCTCACCCTTCTCCTTGCCTTCGCTGCTGGCGCACATCGATTTCCAGGCGAGGCGAGCGGGCTTGCTGATGTGCTCAGCGGCGCCTTCCCAGCCCTGCTGATGGATCAGGTAGAGATCACTCATGTCTGGCTTGCGGTGCGTGATCCACTCGAACTGGACGCCCTCGGTAATGATCTTGTAGGCGGCCGCAACGGCGTTGTCCCGCGGACTGCGAATCTGCCCGAAGCCGAACTTCCCGAACTCATAATGGCTCAGCTGGAACAGCCCGATATACGACCCGGTGCGTTGATTGGGGTTGAAGCCGGATTCGATCTTGGCAACCGCCATCATGAAATTGACATCGAGGCCAAACGCGTCGGCAGCGCGCTTGATCTCCTCAGTCGGCGTTCCCACCGGAATGTCCTTGAACGCACGCAAGACGATCTCCGCCGGTTTCTCCGCGGGCGGCAGTTCGGACCAGATGTAGTAAATCAGATAACGGAAATCCGGCGTCGAAGCCGCTTTCGGCGCGGCGTTGGACGCATCGCGTTCTGGCGGCAGCGATGCGACGACATCCTGTCCCAACGATGCCAATTTCGGCGCGACGGGTTCATCGACGATCGCGGCATCGGTGCGTGGCGGCCCGGAATCTGCTGACGTCACCGCGCCCAGCTCTGCTCTTTCCGCCCGAAGTGCTGCCGCAAGTCTGGCGGATGCCTCTGCGTACGCGGCAGGCGTCACCATGGTCGCAGGAGCCGCTGTGCTCGCTGCAGCCGGTATGCTCGCTGCCGCTTCCGGCATGACATCCGGCAACGTCGCGGCCGGTCTGTTACCGGCGGCCAGAAAAAGTCCCACGGATGCGACGACAGCCACGACGCAGCTGGTCTGCCAGGCCTTCATTGCCCGAAGTTCACCGATGGCTTCTGTACGAAGGCTGTTGGCATGGTCCTGCGGCCTGTGGGTGACCACTCTTCGTAGAATCTTAAGGTTTAAATGTGGTGAACGAGGGCAGGCATTCTGCCTCGCAACCCGATGTGTCCCGCTTTGGGTCACCAGCGGCCATGGGTCAACGGCTTCTCTCTCGCGGCTCCACAGTGGCCTTTCCGTTCAGCCCTCACACGCCGACGGATCGGCTGATGTCGCGGCAAGTCAGCTATGGCCACCAAACGGAAGTCGCCAAGGCTGACGCGACCGCCCAACTCTACATTAAGGATGAATGCCAGCGTCGCGTGTGGCCGTCAGTGCGCGCTTAGTATGCGTGCCGTCGCGGCTCGTTGATCAGCGCTTGTCGATCGTGCGCCGATCACGATACGCCGGCGCGCAGCGCCGTTTGGTGACGACAACGAACCGATCCTCATGCACTCTCGCCGAGAAGGTGTGATCCGGGTTAAGAAGTCGTCGCCCCATACATTCGGCGAAGCCAACGGCTTTCATGCAGCGGTGCAGGCATAAATCTCTCGCGCCGATGAACGACACGATAGTTGTCAAATACGAGGCAATCGTCGGGTGCCACGACGATCGAGATGCGTTCGGGTTCGATGATCTCGACAACCTCTCTGATTCGGTTAAGCGCCCGTTCCCCCCTGGCCGTTATCGCCGAAACGCCATTCGTCAGGTCAATTCTTCCGTAGAAGTGGCCTTTGTATTCCTTAAGGAGCGGTTTCGCGAGCGCGTTCGCGCCGGCATTGCTCGATCGAGCGACACTCGGAGGCGGCGCGACCAGAAATTCGTGTTGCTGCAGAGCTGCAATCGACTCGGCATCCAACCGAGAGAGAATCTGTTGCAATGTCAGGAGCTGGGTGGGAACGCATTCCGTGTTGCGGATACCAAGAAATATGAGGTAACGCGGCATGATTGACGAGTTCGTTCCTCCGTCTTCGTCAAACGAGAATGCCTGGAAATTATTGTCTTGGTGCCAGCCAAGACTAATATCGGCTCCCCAGGAACTCTCGATGCCCTGATATGCGGGGTTAACCACCACGTTTCTCGCCAAGCGTCCCTCGTTTTCGAACGGAAACGCAATCCCTTCAGCGCCGAGTAGTCCCAGAATTCCCAGCAAGTAGGCGTCGACCTGTCGCAAGGCGCTATCATTCAAAGCCCGAGCTCGGGGTCGGGCCTGGTGCTTCGATACAAGCTAGTTGGGAGATCGACAAAATAGGACTTGAATGGAGGTTGCCGAAGTCTCCCAATAAGGAAACGACGTCGGGGTCCAAATGCGCGCTCAAGGCATTGACCGCCATCGCTCCAAGGTCAGCATAAAACGTTCCGGAGCAAAACTCCAAAGGCAAGGCTCCGCGATACAAGTCCCGGGACAGGGAGAATCGAGTCTCGTCGTCGAGGCCAAGCTTCAGGACGTGGCCGTCAGAGATCGTTCGAAGCATTTGTGTCACTCCTTGCGGCGGTAGTCGGATAGCCCTCTTAGACGGCTCTGCGAAACGCGAGTGCGAGTAGCGAAAACACGCATAAGCCTGGTATCATGAAGCCGATTTGCGTTTGTATCGGCACACCGAGATCCAGTAGAACTCCCATAAGTGTAGGACCAAGGCCTGTCAGAATAATGCGTAGTCCCTCGAAGCGAGCTTTCGACCGGGCCAACCGTTCGACGCCAAACAGTCTCGCCAGGGCGGGCGTTTGAACGCTGCTGTCCAGACCTGCCGATATCGCGGTGAAGCCGAAATAGAATGGAGCGATCCACCAAGACGAGAACAGAAAAATAAGCAGAAGAGCGATAGCTTGAGGAACAAGCAAGAACGGCACAATCCGTAACGGCCCGAATCGGTCTACAAGGGGGCCTGCGATGATTGTTGTCGCGATCTGAATGGATGAGTATGCAACGAAGCAGGCGGCGACCCATTCGAGCGGCCAATGTTTCGTCTCTGCGAGTCGCGCTTGGTGGAAGATCAATGCGGAAACCGCGAGCGATTCTGCAAATAGCGCAGGTAAAACGAAAAACACTTTCCAGTTGATTTTCCGGATAACGGATTGATCAAGGCCGCCGCTCTGAGGCCGTGGGTGCCCGTGTGGAGGCAGGCCATCTTCCTCCGGAAGCAACAACACGGCGGCGACGGCTATCAACAGGATGGAGCACGCCGCGAGAGCCCACGTTGCTCTCCATCCCAGCACGAGGATGCTGCTAACGGCGATGGTCGGAAGTGTTGCCTGTGATAGCGACAGTCCGATCAGTACGACGCCGACGGCCTTTCCACTAGCCTCCGGTAGCCGCGCGGCCGGGATGGTCAGCGAAGCGTGAACGAGGAGGCCTTGGCCCCCGAGCCGAGCAAGATACAGCCCGAGAAGAAAAATCGCGATATTCGGACTCAAGGCGATCGCAAAAGCGGCGCTGGCCAAAGTCAGCGCCGATAGCAGAGTGAATCTACGCTCGTTGTTCCGGGTGAGTCGAGACCCAAGCCACGGAAATGTCACCGCACTAACGAGAGTGACACCCGCGAACCATGCAGCAAACTCCCCGTCCGTCATCGCAAATGCGCTTCGAAACTGTGGAGCGAACAACGAAATGACGTATGATTGACCAAAACTGGACAAGCCGATCAACGCGCATCCGAATGCAAGCAGACGCAAATTGTCGCGCACGAAGGCAGGATATTCCTTGAAGGCAGCTAGCATCGAAGAGCCCCGGATCTCCGTCTGCAGCAGTGCGTGTTCATGCAGGATGCTCCATCTTCAGAGATCGATGCCTGTATCATTCGTCCCCGTCCGACAACATTGGGGTCGGTCTATCGTCAAAGCAGCCAAGGAGCTATTTTCGCGCAAGACTCTGGTAGGCTTCGGTGGAAGTCGTTTCTGCGACCGTTCCATTCGTTATTTGAGGTAGCGGCTCACCTCGAGACCCCAACCGATAGGCAGCATTATCGACTCGAAATCTGGATGGGAGCGTACATGCTGACGATACTTGGCGGCCGCTTCGGGCGAGGGCACAAGCATGTTGTCAGCTACAACGATCGCTCCACTTGCGAGATGTTCGGCGACTGCATCGAACGCGGGAATGTAGTGCGCAGTCCAAAGGTCGATGAGAACAAAGTTGGCGAGATCGCGCATTGAACGGATGACCGTACCGGGCAATCGCGCCAGCGCGAACCAGATTTCAGCATATGCATAATGCCGCTGATCACCCGTCTATCATCGACCCGATGCGCTCCCTTGCGCCCGCGCGGCAGCAACGGCTCGATCCGCTGCCATTCCGAATCGCTGAGCCAGTAGACCTGCTTTGCCATTCAAGCCTCCCTTCCGCTGAGAAGCTTGAATCACACTCCAATTCCAGATGGAATCCTTATTGAGTACAGACCCTAGTTCAGTGAAAAGGCTGCAGTCGCATGCAAGCGAAGCCATGCGCATCGTCGCGGAAACGCGCGGGTTTACTTCCAGGAGAAACACATCTGGTCCGACGACGATGAATTCGAACTCAGCCACCCCAGTTAATCGGAAGAGGGTGGACATTTGCAGCGATGCATCCCGGAGCACTTGCGTAATCTCTTGAGTGATATGTCCGCTTGGGCACTCGCGCGTACGTCGGCTCGGATGAGGGCTGTCAATTCCCGTGTTGCCCTTGTCGACGGGTTCAAAGACAGATAGGCGGGGGCCGGATTGATCGACAATCCCGGCGACGTTGACGGAGTACTCACGCCCGAAAAGGAACGGCTGTATGATGCTGTCGGTCACACGGCCTTCGGTCGAAGCAATCGCTTCGAGATCCGCGGGTGTTTGCACAACCTTATATCCCGCCCCCTCAGTCCCCGATACTTTCTTGACAATGACTATGGCCGTGGGGTCGCTGTCCAACGTGTTGATTGCGTGCGCGTACGACCATTCGGGAATGGCCCGGAGACCGGGCACGCCTTCGATCAGTTGTGCCATCGCACGCTTGTTCCATGCCAGCTCGGCAACGGCGGCGGTTGGACCGAATATCGGCAGGTCGACTGTCCCCTGGAGAGACGTTAGCCAGTCCGCGTCCCGCGACAGAGTGTTGTGATGGCTGAGAATGATGACTCCGTCTGGCGCCTCTTTCTCGATTTCTTTTTCTAAGTCGCCGAGGTTGCTTGGGAAAAAAGCCTCGGCTTCGAACTCCGACGATTGCAGAAACATGGGAAGCCAGCTCTTCCAGGACAAGTCGGAGAGAGAAAAGAGCAGCTTAGGCTTCACGTCGCATCCTCCATTTGGGCATACTCCGCCGGGCTGACGAAGCGACCATAGAGCCGTTCATCAGGCGAACCGCAGGATCGTGTCACTGACTACGAAGCAGCTATAAGTAGATAGCAGGATTATCTACAAGTTGTAGTAGTATGCAAGTGAAGGTTGTACGATCATTTGGTGGCCGAAAAAAGGAAGGTGAATTCACGAGCATCCAGCTGCGCGCACGAGAGCGCATGGCAAGTCGCCTGCTATGTCCGGTATCGCGAGAGTGCGAGCAGCCGTTTTGCCCGACCCATATTGGCAGACCTAAACGCTTGCGCCTGGAGCTCCTCACAGCAGAGAGGGGCGGAACCTCGCCCTCCCACGTTCCGCGATGATGCCATCATACGCCTGTTTTGCCCGACGATCAAGCAGATTTCGTAAAAACGGAAATTGACCGTTTGCCCGGCCAGATCATGCCTCGATTTGCGGTCGACGATCACGCCAACCCGATCGCGCTCGCAAGCCCTTGATCTTGCTACCCCCGCCTACTGTGCATGGGGTTGTTTTTGAGCTTTTGTTTCGGAGAGCACAAAAGCGCCACCGGACCGCGCCCGATCCGGCTGTCGCCCGCTACTTCATCACCCGCAGGCCCTTGGTCGTGAACCGCTGCGTCCTGCCGCCGGGCCGCATTGGCCGCTTGGTCCCGGCGGCCTTGCCGGTGCCGGGCGGCTGATGTGCTGGGACGAGCTGATGCGGCTGCGAGCCGATCAGGTCGCGGCGGCCCATCTCGATCAAGGCCTCGCGCAGCAGCGGCCAATTGTCGGGGTCGTGGTAGCGCAGGAAAGCCTTGTGCAGGCGGCGCTGGCGCAGGCCCTTGATCGCCTCGACCTTGTCGCTGCCGCCGTGGCGCACGCCGCGCAAGGGATTGACGCCGGTGTGGTACATCGCGGTCGCGGTCGCCATCGGCGAGGGCAGGAAGGTCTGCACCTGGTCGGCGCGATAGCGGTTCTTCTTCAGCCACAGCGCGAGGTTCATCATGTCCTCGTCGGTCGTGCCCGGATGCGCCGCGATGAAATAGGGGATCAGGTAATATTTCTTGCCGGCGCGTTCGGCCGCTTCGTCGAACATCCGCTTGAACTTGTTGTAGGCGCCGATGCCCGGCTTCATCATCTTGTCGAGCGGGCCGCGCTCGGTATGTTCAGGGGCGATCTTCAAGTAGCCGCCGACGTGATGGGTGACGAGCTCCTTGATGTATTCGGGGCTCTCGACCGCGAGGTCGTAGCGCACGCCCGAGGCGACCATCACCTTCTTGATGCCACGGGTCTCGCGCACCTTGCGATAGAGCCGGATCAGATCGTCATGCGAGGTGTTGAGGTTCGGGCAGATCTCGGGGAAGACGCAGGAGGGACGGCGGCATGCCGCCTCGACCTTTGGGTCCTTGCACGCCATCCGGTACATGTTGGCGGTGGGGCCGCCGATGTCGGAGATGACGCCGGTGAAGCCCGGAGTCTTGTCGCGGATGCGCTCGATCTCGCGCAGGATCGAGCCTTCCGAGCGGTTCTGGATGATGCGGCCCTCATGCTCGGTGATCGAGCAGAAGGTGCAGCCGCCGAAGCAGCCGCGCATGATCGTCACCGAGAACTTGATCATCTCCCAGGCGGGAATGCGCGCATCGCCATAGGACGGATGCGGCGCGCGCGCGTAAGGCAGATCGTAGACCGCGTCCATCTCTTCCGTCGTGAGCGGGATCGGCGGCGGGTTGAGCCAGAGGTCGCGGTCACCGTGGCGCTGCACCAGCGGCCGCGCATTGCCGGGATTGCTCTCCCGGTGCAGCACGCGCGAGGCGCGCGCATAGGCTTCCTTGTCCTGCTCGACCTGCTCCAGCGCCGGCAGGCGGATCACGGTTAAGCCCTTCTGGCGCGTTGCGCCTTCATCGGCGGAATCGAGGTCGTCGGCGTGCAGCTCGGTGTAATCGTCCGGCACTTTTCGGAACAGCGCTACGCCCCTGATGTCGTCGAGCTCGCGCGGCGCTTCGCCGGCGGCGAGCCGATGCGCCACCTCGACGACGGCACGCTCGGCGTTGCCGTAGAGCAGCAAGTCTGCCTTGGCGTCCGCCAGCACCGAGCGGCGCACCTTGTCGGACCAGTAATCGTAATGCGCGATCCGGCGCAGCGAGGCCTCGATGCCGCCGAGCACGATCGGCACATCCTTGAACGCCTCGCGGCAGCGCTGGGCGTAGACGATCGTGCAGCGGTCCGGCCGCTTGCCGCCTTCGCCGCCGGCCGTATAGGCATCGTCGCTGCGGATGCGGCGGTCCGCGGTGTAGCGGTTCACCATGGAATCCATGTTGCCGCCGGTGACGCCGAAGAACACTTTCGGCTTGCCGAGCGCCCTGAACGGCTCCGCCGAATGCCAGTCGGGCTGCGCGATGATGCCAACCCTAAAACCCTGCGCCTCCAGCAGGCGGCCGATGATGGCCATGCCGAAGCTCGGATGGTCGACATAGGCATCCCCGGTCACCAGCACGATGTCGCAGGCGTCCCAGCCGAGCGCATCCATCTCGGCGCGGCTCATCGGGAGGAACGGCGCCGGCTTGCGCGGGCGCGCCTGGGCCATCAGCGGCTTTTCGGCGATGATCATCTGGGTGTCCATGGCGCCTACGCATAGGGCGAGGGGCGGGCGAATTCAACCGCTCGCTGTGCCGATGATGCGGTTCCGGCGCCGGTCGGACCTGGCCGCAGGAACCAACCGTGCCCGCGCGCATTCTGGTTACGGGTTCGACGCGGGCCCGGGTTGCGCGCGCCTCCATCGTTTCGGCGTCCGCGACGTCGCCTCTGGCGATGGGGGAATCGTGGGTACGGTCATAGAGAATTTGCTGATGCGGAAGCAGAAGCTGGTGGAGCAGCTCGAACAGGCGCCGTCGGTGGAGGACCGCGACAGGATCGAGCACCAGCTCGAGCAGATCAACACAGCGCTGGATTTTCTGGACAGGCCTGGGTCGCAGGAGGAGCGGTAGAGCATGATCCGGAAAAGTGCGTAGCGGTTTTCCGAAAAGATCATGCTCAAAACGATAACGCGCTCAATCCACCTTCAGCGCCTTGGCATAGACGATTCCCGAATTCGTGATGTGCGTCGTCATCAATTCGCCGAAGGCGACGAAATCGCCGCGTGCGAACAGATCGAGCAGCTTGCGGTGCTCGTCGAAGGACGTGCGGGTGCGCACGTCGATCGGCGAGGTCAGATTGGTGCGGAGGGCGGCGACGCGGCCGGAGACGAGCTGATAGGATTCGGCGAGATAGCGGTTGCCGCAATGGGCGAACAGCGCCTCGTGAAAAATGGTGTCGGCGCGGCCATAGGCGATGTTGTCCTTCGCCGCGACTGCCGGCTCCATCGCCGCGATCGCGGCGCTCATGGTCGCAATCGCACTGTCGCGGTCGTGGCGGAAGGCGAGCTCGGCGGCCTTGGGCTCCAGCGCGATGCGGAAGGTGCAGAGCGCATTGATGTCGTCAGCACTCGGCGTGAACACGAAGCTGCCGACCTGCGGCCGGATCACGACGAGCCCCTGCGCCTGCAACTGTCCCATCGCCTCGCGCACCGGCGTGCGGCTGACGCCGAAGGAATTGGCCACCATCTCCTCGGAGATGGCCGCGCCCAGTGCAAACTCGCCGTCGATGATGGCCTGGCGCAGCCGCAGCATCACCCGCTGCGACAGCGATTTCGGCGTATCGAGCTTGAGCGATCGCATGTGCGCTCAGATCACCTTGCCGGGATTGAGCAGGTGATCGGGATCGAGCGCCGCCTTGAGCGTCCGCATCAGCGCGATCTCGGCCTCGCTCCTGGCATGGCCAAGCCATTGCTTCTTCAGCGTGCCGATGCCGTGCTCGGCGGAGACGCTGCCGCCGAGCTCGCGGACGAGACCGTAGATGATCGCGTCCATCTCCTCCTTCGGCTGCTGCGCGACGGGAAGGCCGGTGACCCAGGAGACGAGATGCAGATTGCCGTCGCCGATATGGCCGTAATAGACGCTCTCGCAGCCCTTGATGCCCGCAGCGAGCGCGGCCTTGCAGCGCGTGACGAACTCGTCCATGCGTGCCACCGCAAGGCCGATGTCGTAGGAGATGTGCGGCCCCAGCACCTGACCGAATTCGGCACAGATGTCGCGCACGCGCCAGAAGGCTTGCGTCTGCGCCAGCGATTGCGCCACCGCGGCATCCGCCAGCAGCCCGCGCTCCATCAGCTCTTCGAGCCAGCTCTGAAAGCGCGGCGCATCGACGCTCTCGTCGGTGCCCTGTGCTTCCACCAGCACGTAGAGACCGTGGCCTGCGGCGACCGGCGGCTTCACCCCGGCGCGCGCCGTGATCACGTCCCAATAATCCGGCCACATCACCTCGAAGGCGGACAGCAGCGGGCCGAGCCCTGAGCGCGCCGCATCCAGCAGCGCGATCACCGCGGCATAATCCTTCAGCGCACAGAGCGCGGCCATGGTCGAGCGCGGCTTCGGGAACAGCTTCAGCACCACGCGGGTGATGATGCCGAGCGTGCCTTCCGAGCCGATGAACAGATGCTTCAGATCGTAGCCGGCGTTGTTCTTCATCAGCTTGTTGAGGCTGGTGATGATGGTGCCGTCCGGCAGCACGACCTCGAGACCGAGCACCAGCTCGCGCGTCATGCCGTAGCGGATCACGCGGTTGCCGCCGGCATTGGTCGAGAGATTGCCGCCGATCGCGCAGGAGCCGCGCGAGCCGAGATCGAGCGGAAAGAAGAAGCCGGCCTCGTCCGCCGCCTTCTGGATCGTCTCCAGCGGCGTGCCTGCCTTCACGGTCATGGTCGCGGAGGCGCGATCGATCTCTTCGATGCCGGTCATGCGCTCCAGCGAGATCGCGACCCAACCCGCTTCGGGCGAAGCGCCGCGGCACAGCCCGGTCAAGCCGCCCTGCGGCACGAACGGCAGATGCGCCTGCCGGCAGGTCGCAATCGCAACGGCAACGCCCTGCGCATCGACGGGGCGGATCACCGCCAGCGGCGTCTGCGGCAGGCTCGCGCTCCAGTCGTTACAATTGCGCGCCGGCACGTCGGTGCCAACAAGCACCGCGGCGGCGCCGAGCCTGTCGCGCAACGCGCCGAGCAATTGGTCGGGATGCTCAATGGGGCTCACCATGTTCATGCGAGACCTCCTTCAGGAATTCGGCTGCGCCGCATGCGCGCCGTGACGGTGGAAAGGGTTTGCGTCCATCTTGTATGTAAGGTACAAGATGAAAAGTAAAGCAAAAACAAGGCTCCGCCCGGCAGAGAAGATCGTTTGGGATCAGAGGCTTAGTCGGTGGCCGAAACAAAGGGTGGTGTGATGACGGAGGCGATTCGCGGGTTCTGGGTGGCGTCGGCGACGCCGCTGGCAACCGACGGCAGCGTGGACTCCGCAAAGCTCGCGGCGCACGCCAAGCAGCTGTTCAGCAAGGGCGTTGACGGCGTCGTGCTGTTCGGCACCACCGGCGAAGGCACCTCGTTCAATGCCGCCGAACGCGTCGCGACCATTGAAGCCGTACTCAAGGCCGGTGTTGCGCCGGAGCGCATCGGCATCGGCGGCGGCTTTCCCGCCATTAGCGACAGCATCGCGCTGACGCGCGCCGTGCTCGGCCTCGGCCTGCGCCATGTCCTATTGCTGCCGCCCTATTTCGACCGCAGCGTCACCGCCGAAGGCATCGAGGACGCCTTCGCTGCGATCATTGACGGCGTCGGCGACGATCGCCTGCGCGCCTATCTTTATCACATCCCGCAGATCTCGGGCGTTGCGATCCCGACCAATGTCGCTGCTAGTCTGCGCAAACATTACGGCAGGGTGGTCGCCGGTCTGAAAGACTCCAGCGGCGACTTCAAGCAGTTCCAGGCATTCCGTGCCGCCGCGCCGGAGCTTGCCATCACCGTCGGCAACGAAGCCGATATCACCCGCGCGATCGCCGCCGGCGGCGCCGGCACCATCTGCGGCATGGCCAACATTGCGCCGGAGCTGGTCAAGGCGATGGTCGACGGCAAGGACGTCGAAGCGCGCATGCAGGCGGCGATCGACATCGTGGTGAAATCGCCGTCCTTCCTCACGACGCTGAAGGCGATCCTTGCGGCGCAGACCGGCGATGCAGGCTGGCTGCGCGTGCGACCGCCGCTCCGCGCCTTGGCCGACGGCGCCGCGCTCAAGCGGAAGCTCGACGAATTGGTGGCGCCCGCCATCGCGTGAGATCGCGATGGCGTCCCGACACCCTGCCGCGAATTCGCGTGTAGCGTGTCGCGATCGCTGCGGGATCAACCAGTCATTGTTGTCCGACGCTTCGTTACATCTAGAACGATTCAACACTAGAGCGATTCAAGGCCGGCTACGGTTCCCTTCGATCGCGGCGACTGTTACAGGCGCACACTTCAGCGTTCTTGACTTGAAGTGGAATGAAAGTGCGTGCCTTCGTGGATGGCTGCGTCAGCGGCCATCGAACTCGTGCCGGCAAGAGCCGCGCAGGTCTTCTCATCGGTGCGGCGGTGCTGCTTGCCGAAAGCCCCTCCAACACGACGAGCGCGCAGGCGCAATCGGCTCTGCCGCCGGTGACGGTTGAAGCGCCGGCGCCGCGGCCGAAGCCGGCCCGTGCATCGGATCAGTCGTCACGCCGCAACCAAGCCGTCGCGCGCCGCCAATCCAGTCGCAATCCCGCACCCGCGACACCGACGCTGTCGGAGCGCGCCGCCGCCGAAGCCGCCGCGCAACAGGCCGCCAAGCTCGGCTATCGTGCGATGCCGAGCGCGACCACGCTGCGCAGCGGCGCCTCGCCGCTCGACACCTCGCAGTCCGTCAACGTCGTTCCTGCGCAGGTGCTGAAGGACCAGCTCCCGCGCAATATTGACGACGCGCTCGTCAATATCTCCGGCATCACCCAGACCAACACGCTCGCCGGCACGCAGGACGCCGTGATCCGCCGTGGCTTCGGCGACAATCGCGACGGCTCGATCATGCGCAACGGCATGCCGCTGGTGCAGGGGCGCAGCCTCAATGCTGCGGTCGAAAGCGTCGAGGTGCTGAAGGGCCCGGCCTCGCTGCTCTACGGCATCATGGATCCCGGCGGCATCGTCAACACCATCAGCAAGCGGCCCGAGCTCTATCAGCACGGTTCGGTCACGCTACTCGGCTCGGCCTACGCGAATAACCGGAACGGAGCCGACGGCACGCTCGACGTCACCGGTCCGATCGGCGACGGCGGTCTCGCCTATCGCTTCATCGGCTACGGCGTCAGCGAGGACTATTGGCGCAATTTCGGCCGCCACAGGGAAATGCTGGTGAATCCGTCGCTGGCCTGGTACGGCGACACCACGACGGTCCAGCTCACCTATGAGCACCGCGAGTTCATCACTCCGTTCGACCGCGGCACCGCTTTCGTCAACGGCGCTCCGCTGGCGATCCCGAAGACGCGCCGGCTCGACGAGCCCTTCAACAACATGTGGGGCACTTCCGACCTGATCCAGGGCTCGGTCGAGCAGAAGCTGGACGACAATTGGAAGGTCACGGCGGCCTACAGCTACAACACCGAGACCTACAGCGCCAATCAGCTTCGCATCACCGGCGTCAACGCCAAGACCGGCGTCGAGACCCGCAGCAACGACGGCACTCGGAACTCGCTGAGCAACGCCAGCTACGGCACCTCCTATCTCCAGGGTGACGTCTGGGTGGGTGGCTTCCGCAACGAAATCCTGTTCGGGGGCGAGGCGCTGTACCGCACGATCGACCGTCACGATTTGATCCGCCAGGCGACCCCGAGCTTCAATTTCTACAACCCCGTTTACGGACTGGTCACACCGGGCACGACCGTTTCGCCGACCGACAGCGAGCAGACCGACAAGCTCGGCACCCGTGGCTTCTTCGCCCAGGACACCTTCCACGTGACCAACTGGCTGTCGGTGGTCGGCGGCGTGCGCTGGATGGAATACGAACAGCTCGCTGGAAAGGGCCGGCCGAACTTCGTCACGAACACCAGCCTGTCGGGCGACAAGGTGCTGCCGCTCGGCGGCGTCATCTTCAAGCTGAACGACCAGCTCTCCTACTACGTGAGCTACACGCAGTCGCTGAAGCCGACCTCAACCATCGCGCCCTTCACCGGTGCTCCCGTCGGCTTCGTCGTCGACTCCACCATCCTGCCCGAAGAGGGCACCCAATGGGAGACTGGCGTCAAGTTCGACGTCAACAAGCGGCTGTCCGGCACGCTGGCGGTCTACGACATCGAGAAGAAGAACGTGCTGGTCTCCGACCCTTTTGCGAACGGCACGGTCTTGGTACGAACCTCTGCGAAGGCGCGGTCGCGCGGCGTCGAGTTGGACGTGACCGGCAAGCTGACCGACGATTGGAGCATGATCGGAAGCTACGGCTACACCGATGCCCGCCTGGAGAACGATCCCGTCAACGGCAACGCCAAGCTGCTGAATGCCGCGATGAACACGGCTTCGCTCTATCTCGTCTACGATTTCGGCGACAAGCTGCCCGGACGCCTGCGGCTCGGCGGCGGCGCGCACTATGTCGGTGACAGGCCGGGCGATTCCGCCAACAAGTTTTTCTTGCCGGCCTATACCGTCGCGGACATTTTTGCGACTTACGACACGAGGGTCGACAATCTGCCGGTGACCTATCAGTTCAACGTCAAGAACCTGTTCGACAAGCTCTACTATACGTCCAGCACCGGAAACGCGCTCAACGTCGCTATCGGCGACGCGCGGCGCTTCTCGCTGTCGGCAACGGTGAAATTCTAGCGATGGCAGTACGGCCGGGGCACATGATCAAAGCCGTCCTGCTCCAGGTCCATTCCATCGCGGGCCTGGTGCTCGCGCTGCTGCTCGCTATGATCGCGCTTACCGGCGCGATCATGAGTTTTGAGGACGAGATCCTCGATCATCTCAACGCCGGCATCATGCATGTCGCACCGCGCGAGATGCCGGCGCTGATGCCGGACGAGCTGGTCGAGCGGCTGAAGGCGGGGCAGGACATCAGCCAGGTTTCGGCCGTCTTGCTGTCGAGCGATCCGGCCGCCGCCGTGCGCGTCCGCTTCGCGCGCGACGAGCAGGGCGCGCGGCCCAATTCGCTCTATGTCGACCCCTATGATGCGCGCGTGCTCGGTGCGCCGCGCGGCGAGGAGTTTTTCGCGACGGTGCGGAAGCTGCATCGCTGGCTGCTGATATCAGGCGATGCCAGGGGCTGGGGCCGCCAGATCACCGGTGTGGCCGCGCTCGGCCTGATCGTCATGCTGGTCTCGGGTCTCGTGCTACGCTGGCCACGTCGCGCGCGCAGCCTGAAGATGTGGCTCAAGCCCAATCTCGATCTCAGCGGGCGCGGGCTGCATCGCTCGCTGCATGCGGTCATCGGCACCTGGGCGCTTCCGGTCTATCTGGTGATGACGCTCACCGGGCTCTGGTACTCGTTCGACTGGTACAAGGACGGCGTCGTCTGGCTGCTGTCGCGTCCGGAAGTCTCTGCTGCGAAGATGCAGCCAAAGATGTCAGCGAAGGCGCCGCGTGCGGCCCGTTCCGAGCCGGCCCAGCCGATCGGGTTCGATCTGGCCTGGACGACGTTCCGGCGTGAGGAGGGTGGCCGCTTTGCCAGAGCCTTGCTGACGCTGCCGCCCAGCCCCGGCACGGCGATACGGATCCGGTCGTGGGGGAAGGATTCGACGCTCGACACCACGCGCGATGAATTCCGCATCGATGCCGTCACCGGTCAGGTCGCCTCCGCCGAACGTTACGCCGACAAGTCGTTCGGCGAGAAGATCATCGCCAACGTGCTCGATATCCATCGCGGCGCGGTCCTGGGCTGGCCTGGCAAGCTCGCCTTCATGATCGCCGCGGCCCTGATGCCGCTGTTCTCGGTCACCGGCATCTTGCTCTATCTGTCGCGCCGCAAGCTGCGGCGCCCGTCGCAGGCGCCGCTGGGGCAGCTCGTTCCGGGGGAGTGAGTTGCTGCCCCCAGGCGAGAGCTTGTCCACGCAGGCCACAACACTCCGCGTGTTGCGGTGAGCATGAAGCACTTGTCTACGGTTCCGCGAAGTGGTTCTTTGCACGCAAAGGCTGTGGGGGGCGTGATGGCGCGGTCCGAACAAGACGAGCTTGAAGAAACGGCGCTGCCTGCGGTGCTCGTCCGACGTAGTGATTTGCCCGTGCCTCTGAGCCATCCATCCCGGAGCTTCTTCGGCGGGCTTCCCAAGTTGCCGCCGCAATTTGATTGGCCGGCGGCAGAGGTCAGGGCATCTGAAGAGCTGGAAGCAGTTGCGCTCACATTCGTAGCTCAAATTGACCTGGCTGACGTGCCTGGCGCCGGCTGGTCGCCGCTTCCGACGCGGGGCACCCTCTATTTCTTCTGCAGCTCTGCATTTGTTGGCGAAGGACATCCTCCCTGCCGCGTACTTTATAGTCCGAGGGACGGTGGCGCGTATCCCGACCGAGCGCCGCCGCCGGATCTGATGCCGTTGGCAGGCACCAACGGTGATTACCAGGTCAAATGGCTCGATCCCAACCAAGATCTTCATTCCAGGGTCGAGTTCAAATATCCGATCTCCTTCCGACCGTTCCGCGACTTCTACTTCCGGGAGGACGCCGTCGGAGGGGAGCTTATGGTCAGAGAATTGCGTAAGGCGCTGGGTCCGGGCGAGCCGCACCGGAATGATCTGCTCAAATTCCGCAGCGTCGCCGAATACGGGAAGGACGAGGATTGGCCCTTTAACTGGCTCCTGATCACCTTCGTGGTCCGGTCGGTCTTGTCGCACGTCCAAGACGATCTGAAGCGTGGATTTTACGGCAAGCCGCTCACCGCCGAATCAATTGTGGAATTGCAGCACCTTCGCGCTGGTGCAGTCGGGTGGCTCGAACGATGTCGGGCGCTTACCCCAATGGATGACGTTGACCCGGATATAAAGGCGAGCTTCAGATCCTGGTGGTTCAACGTTGTGCATGCCTACAAGAAGCTGGACGGGCAGGTGCGCACATATGCGCGTACAATCGTGGACGACCTCGGCAATGCCATCAACCATACGGTCCGCTGCATGGCGACTCACGATACCGATATTTCCGACCACGCGCCCTCCAGCTACGTCACGAACCTGGTGCGGCAGAACCGCTGGAAGACCCCGAGCGTGGACGAGGGCGCGCGCCGTCACTTCAGAACAGCGCTTCATCAGATGCTGGGATACGGGAGCGGCCCGCAAGATTCGACCGAGGTGCACCTGGAAGACGTGTTGTTACTTCAAATTCAGGGTGATCCCGCTTTCTTCAATTGGCACGCCAACATTGGTGGCGTGCTCCATTTCTGGATCGATCGCGATGCTCTTGTCCAACGCGACTTCTCGAACGTCGTCGCCACATACGAGTGCGACTAGACCGAGCCCTGCCGTTCTCCGATATAGCTGGTCAACTTCGCCGTGATGGTTCAAAAGCTCCTGGCTCTGTTCTTGAGGTCCACGCCATGAAGCTTCCGACCATCACCCCCGCCGATATCCGCCGCGCGCTGCTTCTGCGCGAGGAGATCGCGCTGCTCGATGTCCGATATGAGGCTGCTTTTGCCACCGGCCATCCGCTGTTCGCCGCCAACATGGCCGCCGACCGGATTGCGATCGAGGCCGAGGTGCGGCTGCCGCGCAAGGACGTTGCGATCGTGCTCTATGATGACGGCGAGGGGCTGGTCGCGTCCGGCACCGAACGTCTGGCCGCACTCGGCTACACCAATGTCAGCGCACTCGACGGCAGGCTGCAGGCGTGGCGCGATGCGGGCTTCGAGGTGTTCGAGGACGTGAACTCGTACTCCAAGGCCTTCGGTGAGCTGGTCGAGTCGCGCCGCCACACGCCCTCGCTGAGCGCCGACGAGGTGGCAAAGCTCATCGCCGACAAGGCCAATATCGCCATCCTCGACGTCCGCCGTTTCGACGAATATGCGACCATGAACATCCCGGGCTCGGTCAGCGTGCCCGGCGCGGAACTGGTGCTGCGGGCGGGGCAGGCTGCGCCCGACCCCGAAACGACGATCATCGTCAATTGCGCGGGCCGCACCCGCTCGATCATCGGCACGCAGTCGCTGATCAATGCCGGCGTGCCGAACAAGGTGCGGGCGCTGCGCAACGGCACCATCGGCTGGACGCTGGCCCGGCATGCGCTCGATCACGGTGCCGACAGGCGCGGCGCGATCGGCCCGTTCGAGGGCGGCCCGGCCAATGCCCGCGATGTCGCCTATCGCGCCGGTGTCCGCCATATCGGAGCGAACGAGATGGCTACGCTGGTCGCAGAGACCCATCGCACGCTCTATCGCTTCGACGTGCGCGACGCCGAGGACTATGCGGCCGGTCATCTCCCCGGCTTCCGCCATTATCCCGGCGGCCAGCTCGTGCAGGAAACCGACATGGCGGCGCCCGTGCGCGGCGCACGCATCGTGCTGACCGACGACAGGAGCGTCCGCGCCGACATGACGGCGTCGTGGCTGGCGCAGATGGGCTGGGAGGTCTACGTGCTCGAAGGCGGCTATGACGGCGCGCTCGAGGTCGGCCCACCGCAGGTCTTGCCGAAGCCCGATCCGGCACATCGCTACCGGCGGCCTTATGAAGGCACCGATGTGGCGGAATCCGCGATGCAGGCCTATCTTGATTGGGAATACGGTCTCGTCGAGCAGCTCCGCCGCGACGGCACGCACGGGTTCTATGTGATTTGACGTGCGTGATCCGCGTTCAGCGTCAATACATGACCGTCACCCTGAGGTGGCCGCTTCTTAGCGGCCCTCGAAGGGCGACGGCCCGGCTGCATCGGAGGCCGTTCATCCTTCGAGGCTCCCGGCGCGATGCCGGGCATCGCGCCATTCGCACCTCAGGATGACGGGCAGTATTGGGAGCGCGCGGATAAACGGGTCTGGTACACCAAGCTCATCCACTGCGCCGGCCATCTTCTCCCCCGTATCCGTCCCCTATTGTGCTGCGCACCGTCCGCGGTCTATGAGCTGCGGCAAAGCTGCGATTTACGGAGATGCCATGTCCGCCCCAGGCCAAAGCCCTGAGCGAAGCGCCAAGGCGCTGCTGCTCGAAGGCGTCAATGATAGCGCTGTCGACCTTTTCAGGGGCGCGGGCTTCACCAATGTCGAGCGGCTGACCAAGGCGCTGGACGGCGCGGAGCTGCGGCGCGCGCTCGAGGGCGTGTCGCTGCTCGGCATCCGTTCGCGCACCCAGATCACCGATGAGGTGCTCGGGGCGGCCGACCAGCTTCTCGCGGTCGGCTGCTTCAGCGTCGGCACCAACCAGGTCGAGCTTTCGGCGGCGCGCAAGCGCGGTATTCCCGTCTTCAACGCCCCGTTCTCCAACACGCGCAGCGTCGCCGAGCTCGTCATCGGCGAGATCGTGATGCTGCTGCGGCGGATCTTTCCGCGTTCGGTGTCGGCCCATGCCGGGGGCTGGGATAAGTCGGCGGCCGGCAGCCGCGAGGTGCGCGGCCGCACGCTCGGCATCGTCGGCTACGGCAATATCGGCTCGCAGCTCTCGACGCTCGCCGAGGCCATGGGCATGCGCGTGATCTATTTCGACCGCACCGACAAGCTTCGCCACGGCAACACCGAGCCGGTCGAGAAGCTGGAAGAGCTGCTGGCGCAGAGCGACGTCGTCAGCCTGCACGTGCCGGAGACGCCTGAGACTGCGGGCATGATCGGCGAGAAGGAGCTGCGGGCGATGAAATCAGGCTCGTTCCTGATCAACAACAGCCGCGGCACCGTGGTCGATCTCGATGCGCTGGCGCGTGCCCTGCGCGATGGCCATCTCGCCGGTGCGGCGGTCGACGTCTTTCCCGTCGAGCCTTCGTCCAATGCCGATCGTTTCAAGAGTCCCATTCAGGGCCTCGAGAACGTCATCCTCACCCCGCATATCGGCGGCTCGACCGAAGAGGCGCAGGAGCGGATCGGCGGCGAGGTGGCGCGCAAGCTGGTCGACTATTTCATCACCGGCTCGACCATGGGCGCGGTGAACTTCCCGGAGGTGCAGCTGCATCTTCGTCCCTCCGGCGCACGCTTCAGCCATGTCCATCGCAACGTGCCGGGCATGTTGCGGCGGCTGAACGAGGTCTTCCTCCAGCGCGACATCAACATCGCCGCGCAATATCTGGAGACCGCCGGCGACCTCGGCTACGTCGTGCTCGACGCCGATCTCGGTGGTCAGGATTCCGGCGAGCTGCTGCAGCAGATCCGCGGCCTCGAGGGAACGGTCGGCGCGCGGCTGGTGTTCGAGCATTAGAGCGTTTTCGAGCGAAGAATACCGGTTCGCGTCAAGAAAACGCGTCGCGGCTGCTCGAAGTCTCCAGCCTGGCGGCCGTCAAGCGGGATGGCCGCCATTTCCATTTGTGCTCGATTCGCTGATCTGCTCGCGGGCTTCGCGCGCCGGGTCGGCAAAACGCATCGTCTTTGACAATCCGAGCTACCCTGTTTATATAGTTCGCATGCGAAATAATGACGCCGGCGCGAGGCACCATCGGCTGATCTACCTGCTGAGTGTCGCCCATCGCCGGCTGCAGCGCTGGATGGCGGCGCGGCCCGAAAGCGAGGTGACGCCGGCGCAGGCGGGGCTGCTGTTCATCCTCGGCAGGCAGGATGGCGTGCTGATGGGCGAGGCGGGCGCGGCACTCGATCTCGGGCCGGCCGGCATTTCCGGCCTCGTCGACCGCAGCGCTGGGGCGAGGCTGGTCGAGCGGCGGGCCGACCGCGAGGATGGCCGCGCCTTTCGCATCTGGTTGACGCCGAAGGGGCGCACCGCGCTGGCACAGGCGAAAGCGAGCGCGGCGGAGGTCAATGCGGCGCTGACAGAAGGATTCACCGCCGCGGAAATCGACGTCGTCGCACGCTGGCTGACGAGCATTCAGGACAAGTTTCCAAGAAGTTCAGACGAATAACCACGGAGCAGACCAATGACCGAGCACGTCCGGATCGAGAATAGCGGCGGAATTCTCACCCTCACGCTGGCGCGTCCCGACAAGAAGAACGCGCTGACCGATGCGATGTACGGCAAGCTCGCCGACACGATCGAAGCCGCCGAGCTCGACCCATCCGCCCGCGTGATCCTGATCCGCGGCGAGGGCGACATGTTCACCGCCGGCAACGACGTCGGCGAGTTCGCGGCTGTCGCGGCCGGCAAGTCCGAAGGCAGCCGCAACGTGGTGCGTTTCATCCAGTCGCTGGCGCGCTGCACCCGGCCGCTGGTCGCAGCCGTTCAGGGCCGTGCCGTCGGCGTCGGCACCACGATGCTGCTGCATTGCGATCTCGTCGTGCTCGCCGACAACGCGCAATTGTCGACGCCGTTCGTCAGCCTCGCGCTGGTGCCTGAAGCCGCCTCCAGCCTGTTGATGCCGGCGCGCATCGGCCACGCCCGCGCCTACGAGATGTTCGCGCTTGGCGAAACCGTGCCGGCCAAGTCGGCACTGGAATGGGGCCTCGCCAACCGCGTGGTGCCGCTCGACAAGCTCGATGCCGAGGCACTTGCGCTGGCGCAGCGTCTCGCCCGCCAGCCGGCCGGGGCCCTCATCGCGACCAAGCGGCTGATGCGCAACGGCGAGGCGCTGGTCGCGCAGATGCAAGCCGAAGGCGAGCAGTTCGCGCAGCGCCTGCGCACCGCCGAAGCGCGCGAGGCGTTTACGGCGTTTGCGGAGCGCCGCCCCCCGGATTTCACCAAGGTGGCGTGAGCCGGCTGCCCCTGACGGACGGCGACTCCGGGGCGCGCTTATGATTTGATATAAACCTTAACGAAACTTTGGCATGTGGCCGTGCAAGATGACCGCTCTCGGCGAGCGGGTCTTTGGGTCCATGTCTATTTTTAAGAAATCGGTAAGCACGCTGCTCCTGGTTCTGATGACGCTGCTGGCGGCCGGCGCGCTGACCAGCACGGCCATCCAGATGGTCGGGGCTTTCGGCCGCTATAGCGACAGTCTGGAGACCGCGCGGCTGGCGAATGCCGACAAGTCGATCTTCCATGGCGTGGTTGCCCTGCGCAGCAATCGCGGCGATGCCCAGAGCGCGCTGCTCGGCGAGGACGATGCGCGCGCCAAGCTCGGCGCCGCCGAGAAGGCCGAGCAGGCCGGTTTCGACGCGATCAGCGCCGCGCTCTCCACCGTCGAATTCGCTAGCCGCGACGAGCTCGCCGGCACGCTGAAGCAGCGCTGGAATGAAGCCGCGCCAAAATTCCAGTTGTTCTACGACGAGGCCAAGCTGCCGCGCGCCGAGCGCAAGCTGGAGCGCACCGCAGCCTGGTACGATGCGGTCACCAAGGTGATCGAGACCGCCAATCTCGCGTCCACCGCGGTGTCGAACCGCGCCTGGATGAACGATCCTTACATCGCCCGCATGATCCAGGCTCGCCGCCTCGCCTGGCAGGTGCGCGATCGCTACGGAATCCAGTGCTCGACCCTGCGGCCGAACGTCAACGCCAGCAAGCCGCTCGACGAGACCCAGAAGCAGACCGTGGCCGGATGGAACGGCGTCGTCACCGCCGGCTGGGCCGGCATGGAGGAGCTTCTGGCGACGCCTGACGTGGCGGCGGAGCTCGTCAACACGGTCAAGGAGGCGAGGGCCAAGACCGACGGCGCCCTCAAGCAGATCGGCGAGCTCACCAAGGGCTTCGACGGCAGCGGCCGCCCCGCGATGCCCGCCTCGGAATGGAACGCATTGTGCCAGTCCCCCTTCGCGTCCATCGTCGCGGTCGCGAACAAGGCGCTTGACCTGTCGATCGCGCGCGCGGAGGCGGTTCAGGCGAAAGCGCTGACCAATCTCATCGTGCAATCCTTCGCGTTCCTGCTCGCGCTGGCCGTGACCCTCGCCGGCGTGTTCGTGGTGCGCAACCGCCTGATGCGGCCGGTACGCGCCATCCTCGACGCCATCGCCCGCATCAGCGCGCGCGATTATGCGACGCCGGTGCCGCAATCGCGGCATCCCGACGAGTTCGGCACCATGGCGGCTGCGCTCGAAAGCCTGCGCGAGAGCGCGGCGACCGCGGAGCGGCTGGGTAAGGAACGCGAATCGCAGCAGGCGCTTCAGCTCGCCCGCTCCGGCACCGTCGATGCCGCCTGCCGCAGCTTCGACGATACGGTGCAGGCGGTGATCCAGAGCGTTGCGGCCTCGACGCGGGAGCTCGACGCCACCGCAAGCGGCGTGCGCTCGCTGGTCACGGAATCGAGCAGCCAGACCGCGGCGGTCTCCTCCGCCGCCGAGCAGGCCACCAACAATCTCGAGACCATCGCTGCCGCGACCGAGGAGCTCTCCGCATCCGTGGGCGAGATCTCCGCGCAGGTGCAGTCGAGCGCGCGCGAGGCCCGCGAGGCGGTAGCCCAGGCCGAGCAGACCAATGCGACGGTCGAGATCCTCGATCAGACGGCCAGCCGCATCGGCGAGGTCGTGAAGATGATCAACGCGATCGCGGCCCAGACCAATCTGCTGGCATTGAACGCCACCATCGAAGCCGCGCGCGCGGGCGAAGCCGGCCGCGGCTTCGCCGTGGTCGCGGGCGAGGTCAAGAGCCTCGCGGCGCAGACCGCGACGGCGACGGAAGAGATCTCGCGCCAGGTCGAGGAGATCCAGGGCGCCACCGGCCAGGCGGTCGCCGCGATCCGGTCGATCGGCGGCGCCATCAGCGGCATCGACGAGAAGATGACGGCGATTGCCGCCGCGGTCGAAGAGCAGCGCGCCGCGACGACGGAAATCTCGCGCAACTTCCAGCAGGCGGCCCAGGGCACCCGCGAGGTCACCGACACGATCGGCAGCGTCGCCAGGCTCAACCAGGAGACCGGCAACGCCGGCACGGTGCTGTCGGAGTCCGTCAAGAAGATGTCGGCGGATGCCGATCGTCTTCGTGTCGCGGTCGAGGGTTTCCTGGGCGCCGTGAAGAGCGCCTGATTTCGTACTCTTTCCATTGGACGTCGCGCGGGCATTGCCGCCGCTCGGCACTGCGGGTACATCTGTGCCGCCCTCGCTCCCGCGAGCGCAGCCACAGACGCAAGACACATCAGGGATGGAGAGTTCGATGCCGGTCACCCCACACAAGGCCCAACGCCCCTATCGCGGCGTGTTCCCGGTCGCGCCCACCATCTTCGACGAGCGCGGCGAGCTCGACCTCGAGGGCCAGCGCCGCTGCATCGATTTCATGATCGATGCCGGCTCGCACGGCATTTGCATCCTCGCCAATTTCTCCGAGCAGTTCGTGCTCACCGATGCCGAGCGCGAGACGGTGATGCACACGGTGCTGGAACATGTGGCCGGCCGGGTTCCCGTGATTGTCACCACCACCCATTTCAGCTCGGCCGTGTGCGCGGCGCGCAGCAAGCAGGCCGAGGCGGCCGGCGCCGCCATGGTAATGGTGATGCCGCCCTATCACGGTGCGACCTTCCGCGTCCCCGAGAAAGGCATCGTCGAATTCTTCAAGGTGCTCTCCGGCGCAATCGATATCCCGATCATGATCCAGGACGCGCCGGTTGCCGGCACGCCGCTGTCGGTCGAGTTGCTGGCGCGGCTGTCGCGCGAGTTTTCCAACATCCGCTATTTCAAGATCGAGGTGCCGGGCGCGGCTTCGAAGCTGCGCAGCCTGATCGAGGCGGGCGGCAAGGACATCGAAGGCCCGTGGGACGGCGAGGAGGCGATCACGCTGCTCGCCGATCTCGACGCCGGCGCGACCGGCGCCATGACCGGCGGCGGCTATCCCGACGGCATCCGCCAGATCATCGATCCCTATTTCGCCGGCGATCGCGAGAAGGCGAAGGCCGCCTATGAGCGCTGGCTGCCGCTGATCAACTACGAGAACCGCCAATGCGGCCTGATCGCCTGCAAGGCCATGATGCAGGCCGGCGGCGTGATCAAGTCGGAGACGGTGCGTCATCCGCTGCAGCCGCTGCATCCGGCAACGCGAGCGGGTCTGCTGGAATTGGCCAAAGAGCGCGACGCACTGGCGCTCAGGTGGGGGAAATAGCGGAGCCAAACATTCAGTGTCGTCCCGGACAAGCGCGCCTCAAGCGCGCGCAAATCCGGGACCCTATAACCACAGGGAGAAGTTTGACGAAGACTGGGAGTTGGCAGCTCGCCTCATAGCCGCTCCCTGGGGTTATGGGTCCCCGCGTTCGCGTCGCGTTCGCGGGGACGACATCGAGAGAGAGGCCGCCTCCAACCTCACTTCGCCGGCTGTAAGGCGTCGAATTAACGCGATTCCGCCAGTTTCCCATAGCCCGGCGATGGCTTATTGTACGCTCGCCAACCGGCCCTGCGGAGAATCCCAAGGCATCGCGCAACAGCTCTTCTTTTGCCACTATCCCGAGCCAGGTTGGTGCAAACCGACAGAACAGGGAGGCAGTGCCATGACGATGAGGCCGGATCCCACCTTTCACGCATCGCCCAAGCTTGCGATGGAAGCGCCTGCGGAGAACTTTGCTTACACCTTGCTGCTCAGCCCGGATTTCTCAAAGCCGGACGCTCTCGCGGTCATCGACGTCAAGCCGGGATCGCCGACCTATAGCCAGATCGTCCACACCGTCACGATGCCCAACAAGGGCGATGAGTTTCATCACTTCGGCTGGAATGCCTGCTCCTCCGCTCTGTCGCCGCTCGCCGGACACGCCTTCATCGAGCGGCGCTATCTCATCATCCCCGGGCTGCGCTCGTCGCGCATCTACGTCATCGATACCAAGCCCGATCCGACGAAAGCCAAGATCCACAAGATCATCGAGCCAGAGGAGGTCTTCAAGAAGACCGGCTACTCGCGGCCGCACACGATCCATTGCGGGCCGGACGGCATTTACGTGAGCACGCTGGGCGGCGGCGGCAAGGACGGCACCAATGGACCTCCGGGCGTCTTCATCATGGATTGCGAGACGTTCGAAGTGCTTGGACGATGGGAGATCGACCGTGGCCCGCAGACGCTGCATTATGATTTCTGGTGGAATCTGCCGCGCGATTACATGGTGACGAGCGAATGGGCGTTACCGCCGCAGTTCGAGAACGGGATCGTCCCGGAAGATCTGCTTGCGAATAAATATGGACATCGTCTCCACTTCTGGGACCTTCGTGCCCGTCGCAACGTCCAGACCATCGACCTCGGCGCCAATCATCAGATGGCGCTGGAGGTGCGGCCGGCGCACGATCCGGTTCGCGAGTACGGCTTCGTCGGTGTCGTGGTCGACACCACCAACCTCGAGGCGTCGATCTGGACCTGGTGGCGCGAGGATGGAAGATTCCATGCCGAGAAGACGGCGACGATCCCTCCTGAACCCGCGCCCAAGGAGAAGCTGCCGCCGCTGCTGCAGGGATTTGGCGCTGTGCCGCCGCTGGTGACGGACATCGACCTGTCGATGGACGACCGGTTTCTCTATGTCTCGTGCTGGGGGACGGGTGAGATGCGCCAGTACGACGTCAGCGATCCCAGAAAGCCGAAGCTTGCGGGCTCAGTCCACATCGGCGGCATCGCGCGGCGCACGCCCCATCCGAACGGAAAGGCCTTTGCGGCGGGTCCGCAAATGGTCGAGATCAGCCGCGACGGCCGGCGCGTGTACTGGACCAATTCGCTCTATTCCACCTGGGACGACCAGTTCTATCCCGACGGGGTTCCGGGCGTGGAAGTCATGGCCAATGTCGGTCGCAACGGCGGCCTCGAGCTCGACAAGGACTATTTCGTGAGCTTCCCCGACGGATATCGTGCGCACCAGATCAGGCTCGAGGGCGGCGACTGTTCGACGGACTCCTTTTGCTACCCCTCGGTCTAGATGGGACGCATGCGAGCCCGGCCCTTGGCTGGCTGTGGCTCGCGCTTGTTGCGAGCGGTCTCTACCACGGGGTCAATCCGGGAATGGGATGGCCGCTCGCCGTTTCGGCCGGGCTCATGGACAAGAGCCCGCGCGCGCTCTTGCGTGCATTGTGGGCTCTGGCGGCCGGGCATCTCCTGGCAACACTTCTCGTGCTGCTGCCGTTCGCGTTCCTGCTCGTGCTGGCCGAATGGCAGCGTCCGATCCAGATCGGTGCGAGTCTTCTCGTCATCGGCTTTGGCGTCTATCGGCTGATCGACCGGCGTCATCCGCGCGCGCTGGCACGGATTCCGCCGACGCAATTGGCGCTCTGGTCATTTGCCGTCGCCATCGCTCACGGCGCTGCTCTGATGCTCGTGCCGATCTATCTCGGGCTCTGCCAGGCCTTCGAGCTCGATGCCGGCCATGACGCGGCGGGCGCGCTGATGAAGGCAAATCTCGGGATGGCGGTGCTGGTGTCCCTGGTGCACGTTGCCGCCATGGTCGGCGCCGGCGGATGTCTGGCGTGGCTGGTCTACCGCCATCTGGGATTGAGGTTCGTCTCGCGAAGCTGGTTCAACCTGGATGCAGTCTGGGCGACCAGCCTCGTTGTGGTTGGCGCGGTGGCGCTCGCTTTCAATCTTGCGAGCTGGCGTTGAGGCCTACCGCACCAAAAGCCCACTCGCCGATGATGCGAAATCTTGCCTTGGCATCATCCTGCTTGAACAGCGCGATGCGATCGACCGCCAGCGTCTCGATCCCCAGCGCCGCAAACCTTGTCCGCAGCATCTGAAGGATCGGCCCGCGCCGCTCCGCATCCAGTCGCCCCGTCAGCGTCATGTGGAAGCGGAATTCTCCCATCACGTAGGGATAGCCCCAGCGGTCGAGATAGTCGCGCTGCCGCTCGCTGAGCTTCTCCGGCTTGCGCCGGGCGCGATCTTCCGCCGTCAGCGTGGCGCGAAACGGGTCGAACTCGCGAACGCAATCGGCGGCAAGTTGCTCCAGCGTCTCGACCGGCTCGGCCGGAATCACGGCAATGAAGCCGCTGATGGAATCGACAATCGGCCGGATCACCGGACGCGGCCGCGCCTTGCCGGCGAAGGCCGCGCAGGCGGCCATCAGCTCGGCTTCGGTGTTGCCAGGCGCCAGCGCCATCGGCGCCTTCAGCGTGGCGTGAAAGCCGTATTTGCGGGGATCGGCGCTGACCTCGCGCCAGTCCCGCGCGACATGCAGCGCTTGTTGCGGAAACGGCAGCTCGTCTCCGGTATAGGCGTCATAGCCGAGCAGCTCGGCGCCGAAGCGGGAGAGGGCGCTGTCGCTGCCGGCGGCAAAATAGATCGCGTAGCGGGGGAAACCTGTCATTAGCTCAGCATAACCAATTTACGCCGCGACAACAGCCTCGCGCGGCGCCGCCATTGCGGTGAGCAGCCGCGTCGCATCGGTGAGATGCACGAGCCTGCCGCCTGAGATCACCGCGATCAGCCGCGGCCGCAGCTCCACGCTGTCGTCGACGAGGAGAATGTCGGCGCGGCGTCCCTCCGCGAGCAGGCCGCGATCGGTGAGGCCGGTTGCGCGCGCCGGGCCGGCGGAGACCAGATCCCAGGCCTGAGCCAGCGGCACCACGCCATCGGCAGCCAATCGGAACGCGGCGAGCAGCTGCGCGGGATAGTAATAGTCCGACGCCAGCACCGAGCAGAGCCCTTTGGCGATCATGTCGGAGGCCCTGGTCCAGCCGGTATGGCTGCCGCCGCGCACCACGTTCGGCGCGCCATAGACGATGGCATCGCCGTGGCTGGCCGCAGCCTGCGCCGTCTCCTCGTTGATCGGAAATTCCGCGATCAAGGCGCCGAGCTCGCGAAACTCCCGGCGCATCGCCGGGCTCGCGTCGTCGTGCGAGAGCATCCGCACCTCGGCCCCGCGGGCCGCGGCGGCCAGCCGCGACACCGAGGCGGGCACCTCGTCGGCGCGCGAGACCACACGCTCGACCAGCCGGTCGAATTCTTCGCTCGACAGACCGGTGCGCTCCATCATGCGGTTGCGCTTGC
Source organism: Bradyrhizobium sp. CB1015 (assembly GCF_025200925.1). GTDB lineage: Bacteria > Pseudomonadota > Alphaproteobacteria > Rhizobiales > Xanthobacteraceae > Bradyrhizobium. The sequence goes on from NZ_CP104174.1 coordinate 1,018,263, forward strand.
GCGGATTGGAGATGTCGGCAACGACGCCGTCCATATGATCGTTAAAGGCAAACAGGTCGACGCGGCCCTCGCTGAGCCACTGTGCGATCTCGGTTTCGGCATCGAGATTGTAGGTCTCGTGCCGCAGGTGGAAGCGGGTGTCGGCAGCGAATTGCGGACGCTGCCGCTCGATCGCCTCCATCAGGCCGCGCGCATTGTCGGCGCAGCGCAGGCCCGGCTCCCAGGAGCAGGTCGTGGCGTGAAACACGGTGGTGATGCCGTTGCTGATCGCCTGGCGGTCGCTGTCGGCGAGCGCAACGTCGATCGGAAAGTCGACGCCGGCGCGCGGCATCATCTGCCGCTCGAAGGCATCGCCATGCAGATCGACGATGCCGGGTAGCACCAGCAGGTCGCGGGCATCGAGCGCCAGCCGTGCATGGCTGCGAGAGGCATCGAGCTCTGCAATGTCCGTTCCGGAGACGAGAAGAGAGGTTTCGACGAGCTCGGCGCCGACCAGGGCCCGGCCGCCTTCAATGAATATGTCTGTCACGCGACCGCGCTTCGTTTGCTGGCAGGGGAATTGGTGAGTGAGCTCGCCCGTGCTTCGTATGCCGAGAGGAAATCTTCAATCCCGAGCTTGCGGAAATCGGGCAGCGCCGCGCGCAATTTGTCGTGATCCCAGTCCCACCAGGCAAGCTTTGCAAGCCGTCCGGCGATCTCCTCCGAGAACCGCCGCCGCACGATACGAGCCGGTTGCCGGCGACGATGCTGTAGGCCGGCACGTCCTTGGTGACGATCGCGCCGGCGGCGATCACCGCGCCGGTGCCGATGTTGCGGCCCGGCAGCACGATCGCGCCATGACCGATCCAGACGTCATGGCCGATATGAACGTGATGTTGGCGCCGCCAGTCGAAGAACTCGAAATCGTCGCTTTCACCCTCGAAATAGGCGCTGGAGCGGTAGGTGAAGTGCGCCTGCGTGGCACGATGCATCGGATGGTTGCCGGGATTGATGCGGGTCATCGCCGCGATCGAGCCGAATTTTCCGATGGTGGTGTAGGCGATCTGCGCATCGTTCACGACATAGGAGTAATCGCCCATCGCCACTTCATGCAGGATCGTGCGCGCGCCGACCTCGGTGTAGGCGCCGAGCTTGGTCTCATGCAGCTTGGCCGAGGGATCGACGGTCGGCTGAACCGAAAGAGCTTTGGCGGCCATGTTGCATCCGAAGTGCGAGGGCGGGCGTTTCTCTTCGAGCGGCTAGATGACGATGTCATGACAACGAGATGACAGGGGATGACGTGCGTAGGATCGCCGCACCGCAGCGCGTGTGTCACACAAGTGTTAAGCACGGGCGTTAGCGGTTGGCTCCAGCTACTCTGGAGCCCCTGTATGCTGGTGGTTGAAGGCCTGACGTGTCGCTTCGGCGCGAAAGCCGCGGTGGACGACGCTTCGTTTCAAGTTTCCCCCGGCGGCTTCGTCGGGGTGATCGGGCGATCCGGCGCCGGCAAGTCGACATTGCTGCGGACCATCAATCGCCTCGTGATGCCGACCGGGGGCCGCATCCTGTTCGACAGTGTCGACGTCACCCGGCTGCGCGGCAGGGAGCTGCGGCAGTGGCGCGCCCGCTCGGCGATGATCTTCCAGCAGTTCAACCTGGTCGGCCGCCTCGACGTGCTCACCAATGTCCTGATGGGTCGTCTTGCGACGATGCCCGCCTGGCGCTCGCTGTCGCAGGCCTGGCCCGAGCACGACAAGGCGCTGGCGATGTCGGCGCTCGAGCAGTTCGACATCGCTTCGCTCGCCGCCCAGCGCGCCGACCAGCTCTCCGGCGGCCAGCAGCAGCGTGTCGCGATCGCCCGCGCGCTGGTGCAGCAGCCCGACATCATCCTCGCCGACGAGCCGATCGCCTCGCTCGATCCGCGCAACACCAAGATCGTGATGGATGCGCTTTTGCGCATCAACAAGCATTTCGGCATCACGGTGCTCTGCAACCTGCATTCGCTCGATCTGGCGCGGACCTATTGCGATCGCCTGATCGGCATGGCGGCCGGGCGCGTGGTATTCGACGGCGCTCCGTCCGCGCTGACCGATCACGTCGCGCGCGAGCTGTACGATCTCGAAGCCGGCGACGTCGTGGGTGGCCTGCCTGTCCCGGCGCCCGAAGGCGTGCCGGCGCTCGGAACCGCCGCGGCCGCCTGAGCCGCGTCGCATTTGTTCAATTGCCAGTTTTGCGTCAACGACACCAACCGATGAAGAGGGTATCATGATCACTCGCAGATTAATCCTGGCCGGCGCCGCTGCGCTCGCCTTCACCGCCTCCGCCTCGGCCGACGACTGGAAGGCGAAGTATCCCGAGCTGACCTTCGCCGTCGTCCCGGCCGAGAACGCCTCGGGCGTCACCGAGCGCTGGACGCCGTTCGTGGACTATCTCTCGAAGCAGCTCGGCGTGAAGGTCACGCTGCGCATCGCCAGCGACTACGCCGCCGTGATCGAGGGCCAGCGCGCCGGCAACATCCATATCGCCAGCTACGGCTCGGCCTCGTTCGCGCGTGCCCGACTCACTGGCGTCAAGACCGACGCCTTCGCCAACGACATCAATGCCGACGGCTCGACCGGCTATTACTCGGTGTTCTTCGTCAAGGCGAGCAGCGCCTACAAGAAGGTCGACGACCTCAAGGGCAAGAATCTCGGCCTGGTCGACCCGAACTCGACCTCGGGCAACAACGTGCCGCGTTTCGAGCTCGACAAGATGGGAATCCACGATGCCGACGCCTATTTCGGCAAGGTCGTCTTCACCGGCAGCCACGAGAACGCGATGCTGGCGCTGGCGCAGGGCACCGTTGACGTCGCCGCCAACCAGTGGACCAGCGACGACGATTCCACGCTGGCGCAGATGCTGACCAAGGGCATGCTGAAGAACGCCGACGGCTCGGCGATGAAGAAGGACGACTTCCGCATCATCCACAAATCGGCGCCGATCATCAACGGACCCTATGCCTACAATTCCGACCTGCCGGAAGACGCCAAGACCGCCATTGCCAAGGCGTTCTTCGACGCGCCGGCCAAGGACAAGGCTGCGTTCGACCGTCTCTCCGACGGCCAGAAGAAGGGCTTTCATCCCGCCACCACCAAGGACTGGGACGGCACGATCGAGCTGATCAAGTTCGTCGACGCGCTGCGTAAGAAGAAGGCGTCCTGAGTCCTCGGGACGATGCACCTGAGTCGGGTCCCATGGACCCGGCTCTTTCTTTGACGGGACCTATTTCGACCCAATGACGACAGCGGTTTCGATCCTCCCCGAGCAGCAGCTCGCCGCGCTCAACGCTGCCTATCGCCAGGCGGTTTCGCGGCGACGGCTCCGCCTGCTGTTAGGGGCCGGTGTCTTTGCCGCCGCGCTGGCTCTCGCCGCGATCGGCGCCGAAGTCAATTTGCGCACGCTGTTCACCTATTTCGGCAACTTCGTCAGCTATTTCGACCGCATCCTCACGCTCGACAGCGGCCAGCGGGTCTGGACCGATGTCGGCGAGTGGTTTTGGGGCTGGCGCAAATGGCTGAAGATGCTGGGCGAGACCCTGCTGATCTCCTATGTCGGCACGCTGATCGGCGCGACCTTCGCCTTCGCCCTCAATTTCTTCGCGGCCGAGAACACCTCGCCCGCGCCCTGGCTGCGCCTCGTCGTGCGGCGCCTGCTCGAATTCGCCCGCACCGTCCCCGGCATCGTCTTTGCGCTGGTCTTCGTCATCGCCTTCGGGCTCGGGCCGATGGCGGGCGTGCTGGCGATTGCGATCCACTCCACCGGAGCGCTCGGAAAACTGTTCTCGGAGATCGTCGAGAATGCCGACATGAAGCCGGTCGAGGGCATCCGCTCCACCGGGGCGAGCTGGCTCTCCTGCATGCGCTTTGCCATCGTGCCGCAGGTCAGCGCCGGCTATGCCAGCTACGCGCTGCTGCGCTTCGAGATCAATGTCCGCGAAGCCTCCGTCATGGGCTTCGTCGGCGCCGGCGGCATCGGCCAGGAGCTCGTCGTCGCCATCCGCAAGTTCTACTATTCGGACGTCAGCGCCATCCTGCTCACCATCGTCGTCACGGTCTTCATCATCGACATCACCACCGGCTGGTTGCGCGGCAGCCTGTTCGGCAAGGAGGCGCGGACGTGACGAGGCCGCAGGAGGTCGACACCGCGCAAATTCGCGCGCGCTATCCCGATGTGTTCGATCGGCCGGCCTCGGCACGGCTGGCGACGCCCGCGATGATCGTCGCCGCGTTCGCGATCCTGATTTACGGTCTCGTCGATCTCGACTTCTCGCCGTCGCGCTTCTTCGCCGGCCTCAGCCAGCTCGGCTGGATCAGCCTGATGATGATCCCGCCGGATCCCGGCTCCTCGCTGCCGATCTATCTGAAGGCACTCGGCGAGACGCTCTCGATCGCGCTGCTCGGAACCACGCTGGCGGCGGTGTTCGCGCTGCCGGTGAGCTTGCTGGCCGCACGCAACATCGTGCCGTCGAACATCCTGCGCTTTCCCGTCAGGCGCTTGCTGGATTCGATCCGCGGCGTCGATACGCTGATCTGGGCGCTGGTGTGGATCAACGTGGTCGGGCTCGGCCCGTTCGCCGGCGTGCTCGCCATCGCGGTGGCGGATTTCGGCGCCTTCGGCAAGCTGTTCTCGGAGGCGATCGAGAGCGCCGACCAGAAGCAGGTCGAAGGCATCCGCGCCTCCGGCGGCAGCGCCCTGCACGAGATCCGCTTCGGCCTGCTGCCGCAGGTGCTGCCTGTCATCGCCGGCCAGGTGCTCTATTTCATCGAATCCAACACGCGCTCGGCGACCATCATCGGCATTGTCGGTGCCGGCGGCATCGGCCTCCAGCTCGCCGAGCAGATCCGCGTGCTGGAATGGCAGAAAGTGTCGTTCCTGATCCTGATGATCCTGGTCGCGGTCGCCGCGATCGATTTCATCTCCGGCAAGCTGCGCTTTGCGATCATTGGGCGAAGGGCGGTGGCGTGAATTCCTCGCCTCTCCCCGCCTGCGGGGAGAGGCCGGAATTTGCGAAGCAAATTCCGGGTGAGGGGGCTCTCCGCGAGTCCGTCTCTCACCGTCATTGCGGGAGCAGCCCCTCACCCCAACCCTCTCAGCGCGAGCGAAGCTCGTCGCGGCCCCGTAAGAACGGGGAGAGGGAGAACAGGCCCCTCACCCGTTTTCCACCAGAAACTCCACCCGCTCCGCGGCAAACCGCGAGTGCTTCGTCACCAGCGGCTTGCCCGTGAGATCGTGGTCGGTGGCGTCCACCACCAGGATCGGCCGCCCCAGCGCCAGATCGAGCCGTGCGGCGTCGGTGGCGTCGACGATGCCCGCGGTGATTCGCGTCGCGCCGCGGCGATAGTCGCGGACGCCAAAATGCTGCAGCAGCTTGGTCATCGAGCGCGTCGCCGCGAACACGGCGCCCGCATCCGGGAACAGGTCCGCCGACAGCCAGGTCGTCGACACGCAGATCGGCGTGCGGTCGGCAAGGCGTATCGCCTCGATCCGCACCAACGGCGCGCCGGTCTTTAATCCCAGCTCTCGCGCGAGCTCGCGTGTCGCGACGTCATCGGTCGCCTCGATCAGCCGGCCATGCGGCTCGCGACCGTCCGCGCCGACGATCTCGGAGAAGCGCGTGCGCGAACGCAAGGGATAAGCGAGCTTCTGTGCCTCGACATAGGTTCCGCTGCCGCGCTCGGCGCGCACCAGGCCGCGCTCGGCAAGGGCTGCCAGCGCGCGCCGCACGGTGTGGCGGTTGACGCGATAGGTTTCGGCGATCTCCATCTCGCCCGGCAGCTTGTCGCCGGCCGCAAAGCGGCCGTCGGCGATGCCGCGCTCGATGCCGTCGGCAACGAGACGCCACAGCGCGACGCCCGAGGAGGCTGTGTCCTGCATGCTCATGTCGCGGGAAACCTTACTCCAGAAATCACAGCATTGTCACGAAACAGTCATGGCGCATCCTTATGAAGTTGTCTATTATCATAGACAACTTCGATGCGGCAAGTTCTGTCAAAAAGTTCGGTGGACCAGGTGACCCAGCACAACAACCAGCAAGCCCAGCGCAAGGCCGCAATGGCGGTGCTGGCGCACGCGGAGGCGGGCGAGATCGCCGCTCGCCTCCGCAACTTGGCCCTCCCCGACCATCAGGACCTGCGCACGCCGGAGAACGGCCTCGTCATGCTGCGCGGCCGGGTCGGCGGCGACGGGGCGCCGTTCAATCTCGGCGAAGCCACGGTGTCGCGCGCCGCGGTGCGACTTGCGAGCGGCGAGGTCGGGTTCGGCTACACGCTCGGCCGCGACGGCGAGAAGGCGCATCTGATCGCGCTGTGCGATGCGCTGGTGCAGTCGTGCGATTTCGGCGAAGCGGTGGAGCGCGACGTTATCGCGCCGTTGCGCGAGCAGCTTATGGTCAGGCGCAAGCAGGCGGCGCAAGCGACCGCCGCGACGAAGGTTGATTTCTACACCATGGTGCGCGGTGAGGGGTGAGATCATGACCACGATTGCGGAACTGCCGCCGGGTTTCGCCGACAAGGTGCTGTCGGCGCAATCGACCTTTCGCTCGGTCATGGACGCCATGGCGCGGCCGGGCTCGGTTCAGCGCATTGTGCCGATGGCCGGGACGCCTGATACGATGATGCGCGGCACCGCCGCGATCGCGCTGACGCTGTTCGACCACGACACGCCGCTCTGGCTCGATGCGCGGATGGCGGAGAGCGCGGACGTGACGAAGTGGCTCAAGTTCCACACCGGCGCGCCGGTCGTGCAGGATTCATCGATCGCCTCGTTCGCGCTCATCGGCGACGGCGGTGCGCTGCCTTCGCTCGAGCGCTTCGCGCTCGGCACGAGCGAGTATCCGGACCGGTCGACCACGGTGATCGTCCAGGTCGACAGCCTCGCCTCCGGGCGCAGCTTCGAGCTGCGCGGCCCCGGCATCGACGGGCTCGCCACGCTGCAGGCGTCGGTCAAGCCGTTCGACCTGTTCGAGCGCCTGCATATGAACGAAGCGCTGTTTCCGCGCGGTATCGATGTGGTGCTGGTCGCCGATGACGCCGTGGTTGCGATCCCCCGCACCACCCGCGCCGTGAGCAAGGGAAGCTAGAAGCATGTATGTCGCAGTCAAAGGCGGCGAACGCGCCATCGAGAACGCCCATCGCCTGCTCGCGCATAAGCGGCGCGGCGACCAAGACGTTACGGAAATTTCCCTCGATCAGATTTCGGAGCAGCTCGGCCTTGCCGTCGATCGCGTCATGAGCGAAGGCTCGCTCTATGACAGCGAGCTTGCGGCGCTTGCGATCAAGCAGGCGCGCGGCGATCTGATCGAGGCGATCTTCCTGGTTCGCGCCTTCCGCGCCACGCTGCCGCGTTTCGGCGCCAGCGAGCCGGTCGACACCGGCGCGATGCGGGTGCAGCGGCGGGTGTCGGCGACCTTCAAGGACATTCCCGGCGGCCAGATCCTGGGGCCGACCTTCGACTACACGCACCGCCTGCTCGATTCATCGCTCGCCGAAGGTTTTGTGCCGGAAGCTCCGGCGATGGTCGAAGCCTCCACCGCGCCGACCCCGCGCGTGACAGACATTCTCGGCCGCGACGGGCTGATCGAATCATCACCGGAAGCCGAGGACGGAGCCAGCGTCGGCGATCTCACCCGCGAGCCGCTGAACTTCCCCGCGGACCGTGATTTGCGCCTGCAAAACCTTGCGCGCGGCGACGAGGGCTTTCTGCTCGCGATGGGCTATTCCACCCAGCGCGGCTACGGCCGCAACCATCCCTTTGTCGGCGAGATCCGCTTCGGCGAGGTCGAGGTCGAATTTCTCGCGGAAGACGTCGGCTTCGCCGTGCCGCTCGGGGCGATCGAGCTCACCGAGTGCCAGATGGTCAACCAGTTCAAGGGCTCCGCGACCGAAGCGCCGTGCTTCACCCGCGGCTATGGCCTTGCCTTCGGCCAGAGCGAGCGCAAGACCATGTCGATGGCGCTGGTCGATCGCGCGCTGCGCGCCCGTGAGCTCGGCGAGGAGGCGCTCGCCCCGGCGCAGGACGAAGAGTTCGTGATGTCGCATTCGGACAACGTCCAGGCGACCGGCTTCGTCGAGCACCTGAAGCTGCCGCATTACGTCGATTTCCAGTCCGAGCTCGGCCTGCTGCGCAAGCTGCGCCAAGAGTTCTCGAAAGCGTTCGCCGAGGCCAATACGCCCGATTCCATGAAGGAGGCCGCGGAATGAACGCGCCCGCCTACAATTTCGCCTATCTTGATGAGCAGACCAAGCGGATGATCCGCCGCGCGATCCTGAAAGCCATCGCGATCCCCGGCTATCAGGTGCCGTTCGCCAGCCGCGAAATGCCGATGCCGTATGGCTGGGGCACCGGCGGCGTGCAGGTCACGGCCGCGATCCTCGGGCCCCAGGACGTGCTGAAGGTGATCGATCAGGGCTCTGACGACACCACCAACGCGATCTCGATCCGCAAGTTCTTCGCCAAGACCGCCGGCGTCGCCACCACGACTGCGACGGACGAGGCGACTGTGATTCAGACCCGCCACCGCATCCCCGAGACGGCGCTGCGCGCGAATCAGGTGCTGGTCTATCAGGTGCCGATTCCCGAGCCGTTGCGCTTCCTCGAGCCGCGCGAGACCGAGACGCGGCGCATGCACGCGCTGGCCGAATACGGCCTGATGCATGTGAAGCTCTACGAGGACATCGCCCGCTTCGGCCACATCGCGACGGCCTATGCTTATCCCGTCAAGGTCAATACGCGCTATGTGATGGACCCGTCGCCGACGCCGAAATTCGACAATCCCAAGATGGACAATTGCCCGGCGCTGCAATTGTTCGGCGCCGGGCGCGAGAAGCGCATCTACGCGATCCCGCCCTACACCCAGGTGGTCTCGCTCGATTTCGAGGATCACCCGTTCGAGCCCTACCGCTTCAACGCCCCCTGCGCGCTCTGTGGTGCGGAGAATTCGTATCTCGACGAGATCGTAACCGACGACAGGGGCGGCCGCATGTTCGTCTGCTCGGACACTGATTATTGCGAGGGCCGCCAGGCCGCCGGCCATCACGGCAGCCTGAGTGCCGCGCCGTACAAGGAGCAGGCGCAGGAGGCCGCGAATGGCTGATCAGAATTTGCTCGACAACGACGAACCGCTGCTGGTCGCAAAATCCCTCAGCAAGTCGTTCGGCCGCATCAATGCCTGCCGCGAGGTCTCGTTCTCGCTCTATCCCGGCGAGGTGCTGGCGATCGTCGGCGAATCCGGTTCGGGCAAGTCGACGCTGCTGCAGATGCTGTCGGGCCAGCTTGCGCCGAGCGCGGGCCACGTGTCGTACCGGATGCGCGACGGCGTCACCCGCGATCTTGCCACGCTGGGCGAAGCCGAACGGCGCCTCCTGTTCCGCACCGATTGGGGTTTTGTGCATCAGGATCCCGCGCAGGGCCTGCGCATGGCGGTCTCGGCCGGCGCCAACGTCGGCGAGCGGCTGATGGCGGTGGGCTGGAATCACTATGGCCGCATTCGCGACACCGCGTCGGACTGGCTGACCCGGGTCGAGATCGACACAGCCCGCATCGACGATGCGCCGCGCACCTATTCCGGCGGCATGCGCCAGCGTCTCCAGATCGCCCGCAACCTCGTCACCGAGCCGCGGCTCGTGTTCATGGACGAGCCCACCGGCGGGCTCGACGTGTCGGTACAGGCGCGCCTGCTCGACCTCTTGCGCAGCCTCGTCGCCGAGTTGAACCTCGCCGTCGTCATCGTCACCCACGATCTCGCGGTGGCGCGCCTCCTGTCGCACCGCGTGATGGTGATGAAAGGGGGCCGCGTCATCGAGACCGGCCTCACCGATCAGGTGCTCGACGACCCGCGCGAGCCCTACACCCAGCTCCTCGTCTCCTCGATCCTGCCGCCATGAACTTTACAATATGAGTTTTCCAATGACCGCCATGATCGACATCACTGACGCCGGCAAGACCTTTACGATGCACCTGCAGGGCGGCATCGAGCTGCCGGTGGTGCGCGGGGTGACCTTCCAGGTCAATCCAGGCGAGTGCGTCGTGCTGTCGGGGCCATCGGGCGCCGGCAAGTCGTCGATCCTGAAGATGATCTTCGGCAATTATCGCTGCGACAGCGGCCGGATCGGCATCCGCCATCGCGGCGCTGTGGTCGATCTTGCCACCGCCGAGCCGCGGCAGGTGCTCAACATCCGCCGTTCCAGCATCGGCTATGTCAGCCAGTTCTTGCGCGCCGTGCCGCGGGTTGCGACCATCGACGTCGTCGCGGAGCCGCTGATCGTCAACGGCACGAGCCGGACTGAGGCACAGGCGCGCGCCGGCGAATTGTTGCATCGTCTCAACATCCCCGAACGGCTCTGGCAGCTTCCGCCCGCGACCTTCTCCGGCGGCGAGCAGCAGCGCGTGAATATCGCGCGCGGCTTCATCTCGGACCTGCCGATCCTGCTGCTGGACGAGCCGACCGCCTCGCTCGATGCGGCCAACCGCGCCGTCGTGGTCGAGCTGGTCGCTGAAAAGAAACGACAGGGCGTCGCCATGGTCGCCATTGTCCATGACGACGAAATCCGTCATCTGATTGCCGACCGCATCATCGACGTCACCAGCTTTGCCGCCGCGGCCTGAAGGAATGGGGAAATGAAGAAGGAATCCGTGATCGCCAATGCCAGGATCGTGCTGGCTGACCGGGTGATCGAGCAGGGCTGGCTCGCGCTTGCCGACGGACGCGTTGCGGAGATCGGCGAGGGGAGGGCGCCCGCGGGTGCCGAGGATGCCGGCGGCGATCTGATCATGCCCGGCCTGATCGAGCTCCACACCGACCATCTCGAAGCGCATTACGTGCCGCGGCCAAAGGTGTTCTGGAATCCGGTCGCCGCCGTCATCTCCTATGACGGCCAGCTCGCGACCTCGGGCATCACCACCGTGTTCGATTCGCTGCGGGTCTGGCGCGAGGACGGCGCCGAGGAGGTCGATGGTCGCGCCGGTGTGCTCGCCGCCGCGATCACCACCGCGCGCGAGGCCAACCTGCTGCGCGCCGATCACTTCCTGCATCTGCGCTGCGAGATCCCGATGCCGAGCGTAGTCGAGGAGGCCAAGGAGCTGATCGACCGTCCCGACGTCAAGCTGATGTCGCTGATGGACCACACGCCGGGCCAGCGCCAGTTCCGCGACGAGGTCAAGCTGCGCGACTATTACCGCGGCAAGGGCGGCGGCAAGACCGATGCCGAGCTCGACGAGCTGTTCGCAAAGCGCTTCGAATATCAGAGGCTCTATGCCGCGGCAAACATGCGCGAGATCGTGGCGCTGGCGCATGAGTACAACATTCCGCTGGCGAGCCACGACGACACCACCGAGGAGAACGTTGCGGACGCCGTGCGCGACCGCGTCTCGGTCGCGGAATTCCCGACCACGCTGGAGGCCGCGCGCGGCCTGCACCAGGCCGGCATCGACATCCTCATGGGCGCGCCGAACGTCGTGCGCGGCGGATCTCACTCCGGCAACATCGCCGCGGTCGATCTCGCGCGCGAAGGCCTGCTCGACATCCTGTCGTCGGATTACATCCCCTCGAGCCTTTTGATGGCCGCGCTGCAATTGCCCGAGCATGTGCCCGCGATCAGCCTTCCGGCCGCGGTTCGCACGGTGACGAAAGCGCCCGCGGAGGCGGTCGGCCTCACCGACCGCGGCGAGGTCGCGACCGGCAAGCGCGCCGATTTGATCCGCGTCCATGTCGCAGGCCATGTCCCCGTGGTCCGCAGCGTCTGGCGCGAAGGACACCGCGTCGCATGAACGAGATGGTGACCGCGGCCGAGGGCGAGACGGGTGCGATCGGCCCCGGCCGGCTCGTGCTCGTGGTCGGCCCCAGCGGCGCCGGCAAGGATACCTTGCTGCGGCTGGCGCAAGCAGCCTGCGGCGACGATCCCGACATCGTCTTCCCGCGCCGCATCGTGACGCGTGCGTCTTCGGCCGATGAAGACAATATCGCGGTCAGCCCCGACGAATTCCGCCGCGCACGCGAGCATGGCGACTTCGCCGTGCATTGGGATGCGCACGGTCATTCCTATGCGCTGCCGCTCGAGATCAACGACGACATCCGCGCAGGCCGCACCATCGTCGTCAACGTCTCACGCACCGTGATCGCCGCCTTACGCCGGGCCTATGCCAACGTCATGGTGGTCGCGATCACGGCGCCGCCGGATGTATTGGCGCAGCGGCTTGCCGCGCGCGCCCGGAAAAGCGACGGCAACATCGCCGAGCGGCTGTCGCGCAGCGTCGATGACGCGTCGGCGCAGGCGGATGTCACCATCCTCAATGCCGGCAGCGCGGATTATCACAGCCGCCAGCTGGTGCGCGTGATCAGGAATGAAGGCTGGCAAGACGAGTTGTCGGCGCGATAGAGAGAGTGTGGAATGACGGTGATCGAAACGATCGAACAGCTGGAAGCCATCTACGGCGCCACCAATGACGCCTCGACCGTGAAAGTCGCCGACCACGTCACCCCGCTCTACCGCATCTTCATCGAGAAGGCGCCGTTCGCCGCGCTCGCCACCATCGGCCCGGACGGCATCGACTGCTCGCCGCGCGGCGATCTGCCCGGCTTCGTCCGCATCCACGACCCCAAGACGCTGTTGCTGCCCGACCGCCGCGGCAACAACCGGGTCGATTCGTTGCGCAATGTCGTGCGCGACCCGCGCGTGTCGCTGATGTTCCTGATCCCCGGCTCGGGCAATGTGGTGCGGGCGAACGGCCGCGCGCATCTGTCGGTCGATCCGCAGCTGCTGGCCTCGTTCAAGGTCGAAGGCAAGGCGCCGCGAAGCGTCATGGTGATGAACGTCGAGGAAATCTATTTCCAGTGCGCTCGCGCCATCGTCCGCGCCGACCTCTGGAATCCCGACAAGCGCGTCGATCCGAAGATGCTGCCGACGCCGGGGCAGATCCTTGCGGAGATGAGTGACAACAAGGTCGGCGGCGACGAATATGATCGTGCCTGGCCTGCCCGCGCGGCCGCGACGATGTGGTGATCGTCCGCCCTCCCTCGTCTCCCTCGCCCCGTTCTCTTGTCCGCCGAAGCCCGCCTTCGGGCGAAGGCGGATGCGGGGAGAGGGCGGGGTGAGGGGCTCTCTCGACACGGGAGATCGTGGTAAGACCTGTACCCCTCACCCGGATTACATCTTCGATGCAATCCAACCTCTCCACGCAAGCGGCAGGGCTGTCGCATATGACTTGTGGCGGCGGCCTGCGCGCACGCCTCGTCCTTCGAGACGGCGCTTACGCGCTTCCTCAGGGTGAGGCTAAGCAGCATTGCGCCCGTTGAGACTGCCGCCACCCATTCCGCCCTCATCCTGAGGAGCCCGCCCAAAGCGGGCGTCTCGAAGGATGGCCGCATGGAAAAGCTCTCAAATGCGATAGCCTGCCGCAAGCGGGGAGAGGTAAGAGGCATCCCCTCTAGTTAAACGCCATCCCGCCGCTCAGTGCGATGGTCTGTCCGGTCATGTAGGCATTGTCGATCAGCAGCATCACGGCCTTCGCCACTTCCTCCGCTGTGCCGAAGCGGCCGAGCGGGATGCGGCTGACGAGCGCGGGCTGGCCGCTCATCATGTCGGTCTCGATCAGCGACGGCGCCACGGCGTTGACGGTGATGCCCTCCTTCACGAGCCGCGCCGCATAGCCGCGCGTCAGGCCCTCCATGCCTGCCTTTGACGCATTGTAGTGCGGGCCGATCGAGCCGGCGCCGCGGGCGGCGCCGGAGGAGATGTTGACGATGCGGCCCCATTTCCGCGCGCGCATTGATGGCAGCACCGCTTGCGTGCACAGGAAAGCCGATTTCAGGTTGACCAGGATGGTGCGGTCGAAATCGTCCTCGGTGAGATCGTCGATGCCGCGCGTGATCGCAATGCCGGCATTGTTGACCAGGATGTCGATCGGCCCGAGCCCGGCGGTGACGCGCTCGACCATATCAGCCACGGCCTCACGCTGCGAGACGTCGGCGGCGACCACGATGGCGCGGCCGCCCTGCCTGCCGATCTCGCCCGCCAGCTGCTCAGCCTGGCCAATTCTCTCGCGGCAATTGATCGCCACCGCCGCGCCTGCGTCGGCCAGCGCGCGACAGACGGCTGCGCCAATTCCGCGCGAGCCGCCGGTGACGAGCGCCGTGCGCCCCTTCAGAGCATCCGTCATGTCGTCCTCCCGCACTTCCTTGCGCCTCTCAGGGCAACGGTACCACGCTATGGCCCGCTTGCGTGTTGACATCATCGCGAGATGATTTCGGCTGCGGCGGCTTGGGCGCAGAGAAGTGCGCGCACGCGACCGCGGCAAATATGGATAGCCATTTCATTGACCGATCGGGTCAATCCCTCGATATTCGAAGCATCGAAACTGCACCTTCGAGCCGAAAGCCGCTGCATGACGTCGAATGACCAGCGAGTGAGAAGCGACATGCGCAAGCGCATGATGCGTCGCTGCGTCTCGGCCGCGACCGGCGCCTGTTGTCGCTGCTGATCGCCGAGCCAAAATCCCGATCGCAATCTCTTGACAGGAACGCCGACCCGTTCGGCGAACGAGCAGCCATGCCCAAAGCCTATATCATCGAAATTCACGACCGCACCGCCGGCATCATCGCCAGCGATGAGCGCGGCTTCCGCTTCTTCTCTTCCGAACGCCTGTTCGACAGCCTCGAAGGCCGCCAGTTCCGCTCGGCCCGCGACGCCGAACGCGCCGCACGCGCCGTGTTGGCGGAGCGCCGGCACCTTGTCTCAATCTGAGCACCAGCAGACCGAAAGGACTTTGCAAATGATCACGCGACGACACATCATCGCCGGCGCTCTGTTGCTGGCAAGTGCGGCCGGCTCGCCCGCGCACGCCGAGGACAAGCCGGCGGAAATCCGCATCGGCACGCAGAAGGGCGGCTTCTTCCCCGCGGTGCGCCAGCGCCAGACGCTGGAGAACGCCTTCAAGCCGCTCGGCATCGCGATCAAGTGGATCGACTTCCAGTTCGGTCCGCCGCTGCTGGAGGCCATCAATGTCGGCAGTGTCGATTTCGGCTATGTCGGCGACTCCCCGCCGATCTTCGCACAGGCCGGCGGCGCCAAGATCCGCTACGTCGCCGCGGTGAAATCGGACGGCAACACCCAGGCGATCATCGTGCCGAAGGATTCACCGATTCACGCGCTGGCCGATCTCAAGGGCAAGCGCGTCGCCTTCGGCAAGGGATCGAGCGCGCACAATCTGCTGGTCGCTGCGCTCGAGAAGGCAGGCCTGTCCTGGTCCGACATCACACCGGCGCCGCTCGCCCCTGCCGATGCGACCGCCGCCTTCATCAAGGGTTCGGTCGATGCCTGGTCGATCTGGGATCCCTATCTCGCGCTCGCCGAGCTGAAGGAAAAGGCGCGCGTCATCGCTTTCGACAAGGACGTGCACAGGCCGAATGCCTTCTACATCGCGGGTTCCGACTTCGTGGACAAGTACCCATCGCTGGTCGCGAAGCTCAATGCCGCCTTCGCCTCCGAAGGCGGTTGGGCCAACAATCATCACGAGGAGGTCGCCAAGGCGCAGGCCGAGGCCACCGGCGTCGACATCGAGGCTGTCTGGCGCTTCGTCGATCGCTCCAACTTCAGCGTGGTGCCGGTCGACGGCGAGGTGATCAGGAGCCAGCAGGCGGTCGCCGATCGCTTTGCCAAGCTCGGCCTGATTCCAAAGCCGGTCAACGTCTCCGACATCGTCTGGAAGTGGAATCCGGGCTCCTGAGCGGGCATCCTTTTGAGGAGTGGCAGTATGAGTTTCTACAGAGACTTCAACGACAAGCTCGCAATCGAACGGTGGAACACGCACCAGCGCGAACCGTTCGAGACGATCAAGGTGAGGCAGCTCTCGCCGACCGTCGGCGCGGAGATCTCCGGTATTGATCTCTCCAAGGAGGTGAGCGAGACGCAATTCGCCGAGATCAGGCGCGCGCTCGACGAGAATCTTGCCGTGATCTTCCGCGACCAGAAATTGTCGCCGGAGAACCATAAGCGCTTCGCGCGCCGCTTCGGCAAGTCGCTGCACCGGCATGAGCTCGCCGCCACGCGCTTCAAGGGCGATGGTCCGTTCGATCCGGAATTCCTGTCATGGAAGACCGGCCGGGACTCGCGCTTCACTGCCGGCGACGGCTGGCATCCCGACGTGTCCTGCGATCCCAGCCCGATCGCCTATTCGCTGCTGCGGGTGACGAAGACCCCGCCGCTCGGGGGCGATACCGCCTTCGCCAACATGTATCTCGCCTACGAATTCCTGTCGGATCCGATCAAGCAATTGCTCGACGGCCTGACCGCGATCCACGATGGGTCGCTGGCCTGGACCGCCGGCTATGGTGCGAAGCCTGATCCCGGCAAGACCTATCCGCAGACCGAGCACCCGGTGGTGGCGATCCATCCGCGCACGGGACGAAAGTTCCTCTATGTGAATGCGTCCTTCACCTCGCACATCGTGCAACTGACGCGGCGGGAAAGCGACGCCATTCTGCAGCTCCTGTTCCGGCACGTCGAAAGCCAGCTTTCGCTGCAGACGCGCGTCAACTGGCAGCCGAATTCGCTGCTGGTGTGGGACAATTGGGCGAGCCAGCACCACGCGATCTGGGATTACTATCCCTGGGAACGCTGGGGTGAGCGAGTCTCGGTGGTGACCGGAGAGGCACCGCGAGCCCGGCTCGATCTCGGCGAGGCCGCCGAGTAGTTTCGCCCGGCGCTGCGCTCCACCTACCCGCGGCGCCGCGCCCTGGTGCGTGCCGCCTTCTTTGCGGCGGCGGAGCGGGCCTTGGCGCCCTTGGTGTGGCTCGCCTTGCGCGCGGCGGCTGAGCGGGACGCTGCGGTTCGACGGCTGGCGGCTCGCTTGGCCTGTTTCGACAGGGCACTGCGCGATGCGGTCGAGCGCGGTTCCTTCTTCAGGACGTTCGCGGCGGCGCGCGATACTTTCGGCCTTCGCTTCGGCGTGCGTTTGCCCTGGCCGACCTCATAGGCATATTTGGCACTGCGCCGCGTCGATTTCTTGGTGCGCCCCTTGCGCGGCGGCGGGAGATCGACACCGGCGCGACGCGCTTCGGACAGGCCGATCGCGATGGCCTGCTTGGTCGAGCGTGCGCCGTGCTTGCCCTTGCGAATCTTGTCGATCTCGTCCTTGACGAATTCGCCGGCCTGCGTGCTGGCCGACTTGCCCGCCCGCTTGTCCTGCCTGGCTTTGCGGATGACTTCCTGTCTTGGCATGGTCGAGTTCCCCTTCTTGAGTGAGAGGGATGTCTGACCGCAACGCGCAAGACGGAAGATCGATCCGCTTAGTTCCGCAGCGCCGCCAGCAACTCATCCGGCCGCTCGGCCATGATCATGTGGCCGGCGCCGGGCACCACGACGGTCTTTGCATGCGGGATCGCGGCGGCGAGTGCCTTGCCGGCCTTCGCCGGCGTCATCATGTCCCGCTCGCCGAGGATGAGCGTCGTCGGCACCTTCACGCTGGCTGCCGCGGCAAGCGCATTCGCATAGGCGTTGCAGGCCGACAAATCCCTGAACAGCACGCCCGGCTCGCATGCCCTCAGCACCGCCTGTGCGCCGCCATGCATCCACAGGCCCGGCGCCAGACTGCCGCCGAGCTCCGCGTTGAAGCCGAGGCCCCAGATGGAGACCATGTCGTTGGCATCCTGCGAATTGGCTTCGGCGGCTTTCAAGAGATCCGGACCCACCGTCATGGTCGCGGCGGTGCCGATCAGGCTCAGCGCGGAGACCTTGTCGGGATGCCGTGCGGCGGTCTCCAGCGAGATCAGCGAGCCCATGGAGTGGCCGATCAGATGAGCCTTCGCAGCTCCCGCCGCATCGAGCAGCGCCGCCGTCCAGTCGGCCATCTCAGCAATAGTCGAGAGCGAGGGTCCAGCCGAGCGACCGTGCCCGGGCAGGTCGGGCGCGAGAACGGAAAAACCGTGATGGGCAAACCAACGCGTATGCAGCGCCCAGGTCGAATGATCGAAGCCGGCGCCGTGGATGAAGACCACCGCGGGCAGGGACTTGTCGAAGTCGCGGCCGCCGGTTGCGACAAACACATCGGTGCCGTTGACGGAGAGCTTCATGGTGTCAGGCCTTTTGCGAGATGCGCAGCGCTTGATTGAGGTCGTCGATGATGTCGCCTGCGGTCTCGATGCCGACCGAGAGCCGCACCAGCTCTTCGCCGACACCGGCGGCCTTGAGCTGCTCTGCGTCCATCTGCTGATGCGTGGTCGAGGCCGGATGAATCACCAGCGTCTTGGCATCGCCGACATTGGCGAGATGGCTGATCATGCGCAAGCTTTCGATGAACTTGCGCCCGGCGGGCCGCCCGCCCTTGATACCGAAGGACACGATCGAGCCGGCGCCGCGCGGCAGCAGCTGCTTCGCCAGTTGATAGTCCGTGTGATCTTCGAGCGAGGGATGCAGCACCCAGTCCACCGCCTTGTTGGCCTTCAGAGCTTCCAGCACCAGATGCGTGTTCTGCATATGCCGGTCCATGCGCACGCCGAGCGTCTCGACGCCCTGGAGCAGCTGGAACGCGTTGGTCGGCGACAGGCAGGCACCGAAATCGCGCAGGCCCTCGGTGCGCGCGCGCATGATGAAGGCCGCCGTGCCGAACTGCTCGTCGAAGACGATGCCGTGATAGCCGCCATAGGGCTCCGTCAGCACGCCGAACTTGCCCGATGCGCGCCAGTCGAAGCGGCCGCCGTCGACGATGGCGCCGCCGATCGCGATGCCATGGCCGCCGATCCATTTGGTCGCCGAATGCATGACGATGTCGGCGCCGAGCTCGATCGGGCGGCTCAGATAGGGGGTGGCGAAGGTGTTGTCGATCAGCAGCGGAATCTTGGCCTCATGCGCGATCGCCGCAACCTTGGGAATGTCGAGCACCTCGAGCCCGGGATTGCCGATGGTCTCGCCGATCACGAGCTTCGTGTTCGGCTTGATCGCCGCGCGGAATGCGTCGTGATCGCGCGGTTTCACAAACGTCGTGGTGATGCCGAAGCGCGGCAGCGTGTGCGCCAGCAAATTGATGGTACCGCCATAGAGTGAGCTCGACGCCACGATGTGGTCGCCGGCATTGAGCAGCGTCGCGATCGCCAGGTGCAGCGCCGCCTGGCCGCTCGCCGTGCAGATCGCGCCGACGCCGCCTTCGAGCGCGGCAAGCCGCTCCTCCAGCACACCGGTGGTCGGATTGGAGATGCGCGTATAGATGTGCCCGGCGCGTTCGAGATTGAACAGCGCCGCGGCGTGGTCGGAATCCTGGAACACGTAGGACGTGGTCTGGTAGATCGGCACCGCCCGGGCGCCGGTCGTGGGATCCGGATGCTGGCCCGCATGCAGGCTCAGGGTCTCGAAAGCGGGCGGTTTCGGCGCGGGCATGCGTGGCCTCGTTGGTCGGTCGGCGATGGCGGCCGTTGTGCCATAAAACTGTGTGCCAAGTCAGCCCATTGACAGCCCACACAAGGGAGCGTCATGCCCGGGCTTGTCCCGGGCATCCACGTTCTCCGTGCCGCGAGGAAAGGCTGGATGGCCGGGACAAGCCCGGGCATGACGCTGCGGCATGTCCAGTGCGTCCAACGCGAAACGCACATGCGGTGCAATCTCCGAACGAGAGAGATGAAACTATCCCCCGATCGCCTGCTCGATCGTCCGCGCTTCCCGCAACAAGATCTCCGCGACCTCCTGCTCGCGGCGGGGGCCGAGCCTCGTGCGAACGGCTGAGACCGTCATCGCTGCAGCCGGTTGCCCGTCCGGTGTCTTGATCCAGGTCGAGATCGATTTCGTCCCCTGCACCAGGCCGATCTCTCTCAGGCCGTATCCCAGCCGCCTGGCGGCGGTGACTTCGCCGAGCACCGTGGCGACATCGGTCCGGTAGGCCTCGAACCGCTTCTCGTTCGCCGCGACGATCTTTCGCGCGTCCTGCGCCGGCATCGCGGCGAGGATGGCAACGCCGGCGCTGGAGACGCCGAGCGGCCGGCGCGCGCCGACCTCGATCGACAGCACCTGGATTGGATAGACGCCGATCCGGCGGTCGACGCACAGCGTGTCGTTGCCGGTGCGCATCGTCAGGAACAGCGTGTCGCCGATCTCGGCTGACGCGCGCTCCAGCGACGGATTTGCGGCGACCAAGAGCCGCGAGGGCCGCGGACGCGCCAGCGCCAGCTCCGGCACCTGGTTGCCGATCGCGTACCGGCCGCTCCTGCCATGCCGCTCGACGATACCTTCCTCGATCAGCACGTGAACGATCCGATGCACGGTCGGACGGGTGAGGCCGGTTGCGCGCACCACCTCGGCCAATGGCACACCGTCCTCGCGCCCTGCGGCAAGAATGCGCAGCACCGCGAGCGCGCGCCGGATCGCCTGCGCGCCCTGTCGCGGTTCCACGGCGCTGCGGGCGGATTTCGTTGCGCGTCTCTTGTCCATAATATGGACAAGAACGCCACAATTCCCTCGACAGGGCAAGCGCGCATCTGGAGATTGCGCTCCGATCGGGATGCCATGCACGCCGTCATCAGGGCCCGATATGGAATTGGAAGCGCCGCCGGGAGGTTAACATGAGATTAATCTGGATTGCCATAGCTGCCGTCACTGCGATGCTGGCAGGGCCCGCCTCCGGCCAGCAATGGCCGGCGCGCAACGTCAAGCTGATCGTGCCCTATCCCGCCGGCGGCAATGTCGACAGCGCCGCGCGCATCGTCGCCGACAAGCTCCAGGAAAAGCTCGGCCAACCCTTCGTCATCGAGAACAAGGCCGGCGCCGGCGGCATGATCGCGGGCGAGGCCTTCGCGAAGTCGGCGCCCGACGGCTACACGCTGTTCGTCGGCGCCAACGGCCCCGTGCTGTTCGCGACCGAGATCAACAAGCGCGACGCTTACAACTGGAAGAAGGATTTCCTTCCGATCTCGACGATCTCGATGACGCCGCTGGTGCTCGAGGTTCACCCGTCGGTGCAGGCGACCACGCTCAAGGAGTTTCTCGATCTCGCCAAGCGCGAGCCCGGCAAGCTGACCATGGCCTCGCCCGGTCCCGGCACCACCAACCATTTGCTCAGCGAGCTGATGCAGTCGAGCCTCGAGCTGCAATGGGTCACGGCGCATTACCGCGGCAACGCGCCGGCGATCAACGATCTCCTGGGCGGCCAGGTGCAGTTCGCGTTCGACCAGCTCACGGTCAGCCTCCAGCACATCAAGGCCGGCCTGTTCCGCGCGCTCGCCGTCACCAGCCCGCACCGATTGAAGTCGCTGCCCGATGTGCCGACCTTCGCGGAGCTCGGCTACAAGGACTTCGACGGCCAGACCTTCACCGGCCTGTTCGCGCCGGCAGGCACGCCGGCGCCTGTTATCGAGAAGCTGCACGAGACGCTGGTCGCGATTCTCAAGGATCCCGCCGTGATCGACAAGTTCGAAAAGCTCGGCGGCGAAGCCACGCCGATGACGCCGGACGAGTTCAGGGCCTATCTCGAGCGCGAGGACGCCAAGTGGATTCCGGTGGTGCGCAAGGCCAATATCAGGGCGGATTGATCGATGCGGATCGACCCCACCGAGCTCGGCGCCGAGCGCATCTACCGCCTGATGACCGGCATCGTGGTGCCGCGCCCGATCGCGTGGGTGACGAGCCTGTCAGCCACGGGCGTGCTCAATCTCGCCCCGTTCAGCGCCTTCACCTTCGTCTCGCAGAAGCCGCCGATGCTCGCCATCAGCGTCGGCCGCAAGGGCGCCGATTACAAGGACACCGCGCACAACATCCTCGATACCGAGGAATATGTGATCCACATTGCCGACACCCCGCTGATGTCCGCGGTGCACGACAGCTCCGTCGAGCATCCGCCTGAGGTCAGCGAGGTCGAGCATCTCGGGCTCGAAACGCTCGCCAGCGAGCGCATCAAGGTGCCGCGGCTCGCCGCCGCGCCGGTCGCGATGGAGTGCCGTTTCCGGCAGTGCCTCGAATTCGGCGACGCCAAAAGCCGGCTCATCGTCGGCGAGGTCGTGATGTTCCATTTGCGCGACGGCCTCGTCAACGACGGCAAGGTCGAAACCAAGGCGCTCGACCCGATCGCCCGCATCGGCGGCCCGCGCTACGCCCGGCTTGGCGAGATCGTGACGCTGAATACCGTGTTCCAGACCCCCAAATCGAAAGACTGAGCGCGCGGGCCTCATCGCCGGCCGCCGCCTCAAGATCATCGGAGGACATACAATGCGACTCCTGAGCTATCTCCTGGACGGCGAGGCGCGCTATGGCGCGGCCGTGGACGGCGGCGTGGTCGATCTGACCAGGCGCATCGGCCGCGACTATTCGGACGTGAAGGCGCTGATCGCGGCCAACGCACTCGCCGATGCGCAGGAAGCCGTCGCCGGACAGAAGCCGGATCATGCGCTGGACCAGCTCGTTCTGCTGCCGCCGGTGCTGACGCCGGAGAAGCTCTGGTGCATCGGCGTCAATTACGCCGAGCGCAACGCGGAGTATAAAGACAATTCGGACCTGCCCAAATATCCCAGCCTGTTCGTGCGCAGCATGTCTTCGATGACCGGCTCCGGTCAGCCGATCGAGAAGCCCAAGGTTTCGGACCAGCTCGACTACGAAGGCGAGCTCGTCATCGTGATCGGGCAGGGCGGCCGCCACATTCCGCGCGAACGAGCGTGGTCGCACATCTTCGGCATGACTTTGTGCAACGAGGGCACGATCCGCGACTGGCTGCGCCACGGCAAGTTCAACGTCACGCAGGGCAAGAACTTCGATCGCTCCGGCAGCATCGGCCCGTGGATCGTCACCGCGGACGAGCTCGACCCGCGTGGTCCCCACGACATCGTCACGCGCGTCAACGGCGAGGTGCGGCAGCAGGACACCACCGAGCGGCTGATGTTCCCGTTCGACTTCCTGATCTCCTATCTCTCGACCTTCGCCACCCTCAAGCCCGGCGACATGATCGTGACGGGCACGCCGACGGGCGCGGGCGCCCGCTTCGACCCGCCGCGCTGGCTGAAGATCGGCGACGTCGTCGAGGTCGAGTCCAGCCGCATCGGCGTGCTGCGCAACATTGTCGCTGCGGAGAGTTAATTCATGTTGGATGCCGCCACGATCGAACGCCTCGCCGCGCGCCTCGATGAAGCCGAGCGCACGAAATCGCTGATCCCGATGTTCACCAAGGAATATCCGGATTTCAGCATCGAGGATGCCTACGCGGTCCAGCGCGCCTGGACCAAGCTCCAGCTCGGCCGCGGCCGCATCATCAAGGGCCACAAGATCGGCCTGACCTCGAAGGCGATGCAGAACGCGGTCGGCATCAACGAGCCAGATTACGGCGTGCTGTTCGCCGACATGTTTTACGCCGATGCCAGGCCTGTTCCGTTCGACCGCTTCCACGCGCCAAGAATCGAGGTCGAGCTCGCCTTCGTGCTGAAGGCGCCGCTGCGCGGGCCAGATTGCACCATCTTCGACGTGCTCAACGCCACCGACTATGTCACGCCCGCGCTGGAGATTCTGGAGACGCGCATGCATCGCGTCGATCCCGAAACGGGCAAGACGCGCAAGGTGATGGACACGATCTCGGACAACGCGGCCAACGCCGCGCTGGTGCTCGGCGGCCGGCCGATCCGCCCGATGGATGCGGATCTGCGCTGGATCGGCGCGCTCCTGTTCCGCAACGGCGAGGTCGAGGAGACCGGCCTTGCCGCCGGCGTGCTCAATCATCCCGCCAACGGCATCGCCTGGCTCGCCAACCGCCTCGCGCCGCATGACGAGCATCTCGCCGCCGGCGAGGTCGTGCTGGCGGGATCGTTCACGCGTCCGGTCGACATCCGCCGCGGCGACACGTTCCACGCCGATTACGGCGCCTTCGGCTCGGTGTCATGCCAGTTCGTCTGAAGCAACAACAAAGAGGGAGCGCATCATGAGTGGTCAAACGCGGCGCAGGAGCATTCACATCGGCGGCTTCAAGCACGTCAACCCGATTCCGAACGCCTGCCGCATCGGCAATCTCGTGATGTCGGGCGTCATCCTCGGCCGCGATCCCGCGACCAATGCGATGCCGGAGAGTCTCGACGCCCAGTGCGCCAACATGTTCGCGCATATGAAGGCGACGGTGGAGGCCGCCGGCGGCACCACGGACGACATCATCAAGATGACGGTGTGGCTGAAGGACCGCTCGCAGCGCGGCCCGGTCAATGTCGAATGGCTGAAAATGTTTCCGGACGAGCATTCGCGCCCGGCGCGCCACGCGCTGCCGATGGACAACATGGATGGCGGCGCGCTGGTAAGTTGCGATTTCACCGCCGTGATCGACTGAGGGAGCGCTTGCATGCCGACCTACCTGCCGTTCGACCCCAACCCGCGCCGCCCGATCAAGGCGCCGCCGCCGAAGACCATCGACAGCCAGTTCCACGTACTCGGGCCGATCGCGAAATATCCGGAGCGTCCCGGCGCCGCCTATCGGATGCCGACCGCGACCTGGGAAGCGGCGCTGCGCATGCATAAGGCGCTCGGCATCGAGCGCGGCATCATCGTGCAGACCACGACCTATGGCGCCGATCATGCCGTCGTGCTCGACGGGCTCAAAGCGATGGGCCCGAACTATCGCGGCTGCGCCAATGCGCTGGTGTTCGCCGAAGCGAACGACGCCTATCTCGCCAGGCTGCACGACGCCGGCGTGCGCGGCGCGCGCTTCAGCTTCCGTCAGGAGCTCGGCGCGGTGCTGTCGGACGCCGATTTCGCCCGCGCCATCGCCCGCATCCGCGAGCTCGGCTGGTACGTCAAGATCCAGCCGGAGAAGGACGGCATCGTCTCCAGCGTCGCCAAGTACGAGAACCTCGACGTGCCCGTGCTGATCGACCACATGGCGCGGCCTGACCCCGAGGCCGGCAGGAACGATCCGAATCTGCGCAAGATGCTGGAGCTGCTCGAGAAGGGCAATTTCTGGGTCATGCTCTCGCTCGGCGAGAAGACCTCGAAGACCGGCGCGCCTTACGACGACGTGATCCCGATCGCGCGCGCCTATATCGAGGCCGCCCCCGACCGCTGCGTCTGGGCCAGCGACTGGCCGCATCCGGTCTCGGTGAGGCAGCCACCGAACGATGCCGATCTGCTCGAGCTGATGTACCGCTACGCGCCCGACCAGGCGGAGCTGGAAAAGATCCTGGTGCACAATCCGGCCAAGCTGTTCGGGTTTGCGGATTGAGGCATGAGAGAATGGGCCGAGCACCTCGCTCGGAGCGCGATTGCGCCTCACCCCATCGGCTGCTTCGCCAACCGCTCCCGCACCTCGGCGGCGATCTCGAACGAGCGCAGCCGTGCCGCGTGATCGTAGATCTGCCCCGTCGTCATCAATTCGTCCGCGCCGGTCTCGGCGATCAGCGCCTTCAGTTTTGCTTCGACCGTATCGGGCGAGCCGACTGCCGAGCACGACAGCGCTTGCGCAACGCCGGCCTTCTCCGCGGGCGACCACAGCGCGTCCATGTCGTCCACCGGCGGCGGCAACGGGCCGGGCGTGCCGCGGCGGAGGTTGATGAACGCCTGCTGCAGCGAAGAGAACATCCGCTGCGCCTCTTCATCGCTGTCGGCCGCGAACACGTTGACGCCGATCATCGCATAGGGCTTGTCGAGCTGCGCCGAGGGCTCGAAGCGCGCCCGATATTCGCGCAGCGCCGGCATCATCATCTGCGGCGCGAAATGCGAGGCGAACGCGAACGGCAGCCCCAGCATCGCCGCAAGCTGCGCGCCGAAGGTGCTCGATCCCAAGATCCACAGCGGCACCTTCGTCCCCATGCCGGGCACGGCCCGGATCGCCTGGTTCGGCTGCACGTCGCCGAGCAGCGCCTGCAGCTCCAGCACGTCATGCGGAAAGTTCTCGGAACTGGTGGCAAGATCGCGCCGCAGCGCCCGCGCGGTGAACTGGTCGGTGCCCGGCGCCCGGCCGAGCCCGAGATCGATCCGTCCGGAATACAGCGATTCCAGCGTGCCGAACTGCTCGGCGATGACCAGCGGCGAGTGGTTCGGCAGCATGATCCCGCCGGACCCGACGCGGATCGTCGTCGTGCCTCCCGCGATGTGGCCGATCACCACCGCCGTCGCCGCGCTGGCGATGCCCGTCATGTTGTGATGCTCGGCCAGCCAGAACCGCTTGAAGCCCCACCTCTCCGCATGCCGGGCGAGATCGAGCGAATTGCGGAACGCCTGCGACGCGTCGCCGCCCTGGCGGATGGGTGCGAGGTCGAGCACGGAGAAGGGGATCATGGGGGGTCCAGTGAGGAGCGCAACGCGCCGGCGCTCCATATGTAATACCTTGCGTTCCGAATGTTAGCGTTGCGGTGTCAATTGGACACGGAACTGTCGCTGGCAACCGGCGAAAGGCCAGACGGCGTTTTTTGGCCCCGCGGGCTTTCGGCGCAGGTTTGACTTGCGTCAAGGGTCGGAACCTGGCCTCATCTTCATGTCCGGAATTGGCTGCTTCGATATCCTCCAGGAGAGATGCCATGGCCGACACGACCAAGCTCTCGGTTGAGAAAGCGCTCGAGAAGATACGCCAGCGCGACGAGCCGACATCGGGGACATCACGCCTTGATGAAAAAGCCGACGCTCTCAATGACGAGATCAAGCGTATGAGAGCACAAAGGCTCCGCCTTGAACGACGACAAGGCAAGCCTGACTGAACGCTTCGCGGTGGATGCGGTCCGCGCCCCCGTTCACAACACTGTTATTGCAGGCCTTTGCGCCTCTCGCGCCAACTGGGCGTTTTTCACCTGATATTGTAGCTTGTCGGAGCTGCTGCAGTGCCGCCAGGAGGAACTGATATGACCACGGCCGTCTTCAACCGCCGCACTCTCCTCATTGCCGGCGGCACTCTGCTCGCAACCGGCGCTTCGGGCCTGCTGCTGCCGGCCCGTGCGAACGGCCTCGCGCCGACCGAGTCGATGTCGGGCGGCGCGAACAATTACCGCAAGGGCGCGGCGATCGTGGAGCGGATCGGCAAGGGCGGTTTCTGGATGAGCGGCACCGTGCGCCGCGCCGGCGACGGGGCTCCGCTGGCCGGCCAGCGCATCCAGATCTGGGCGCACACCGTCGAAGGGCGGGAGCACGAGCCGCAGAGCCACGGCGCAACGCTCACCGACAAGGACGGCAAGTTCCGGCTGGAGATGCCGCAGATCATTCCGATCTTCGGCCAGCCGCACGGCCACCTCGCCTATGACAGCGGCGAGTTCAAGACCGTCTTCCTGCGGCCGGTGATGCGGAGCGCCAAGGAGACCAGCCTCGAGGCGCACTTCGTGCTGCAGCCGGCTTGAACCCCACTTGCAGATGACGAGATGGAGATCGGCCCGGGCGCCCCTGATCTGGGTCGCCCTTGCCTTGGCGATCGGCGTGCCGGTCGCCGCTGCCGCAGCCAGCGAGCAGCTCGCATGGCGCGATCCTGTCTACATCCTCGCCGGTTTCGCCGGCATCATTGCCCTCGGACTCGTGCTCGTGCAGCCCTTGCTGATCGGCGGCTACCTGCCGGGATTGTCGGCCTATCGTAACAGGCGCGCCCATCACTGGATCGGCGGCGCGCTCGTTCTGGCGATTCTGATCCATGTCGCCGGCCTCTGGATCACCAGCCCGCCCGACATGGTCGACGCGCTGACCTTCTCCTCGCCGACGCCGTTCTCTCCCTTCGGCGTGATCGCGATGTGGGCCATCTTCGCGGTTGCGCTGCTGGCTCTCTTGCGAAGGCCATTGGGCTTGCGGCCGCGAACCTGGCGCTTCCTTCACATGCCGCTCGCGCTCGTCATCGTCGTCGGCAGTGTGATTCACTCCCTGCTGATCGAGGGAACGATGGAAACGACCTCCAAGGCGGCGCTCTGTGCGCTCGTCCTCGCGGCAAGTGTGAAAGTCATGATTGACCTGCAGGTGTGGCGAAAGCGAAGGACGTTCCGAGGGGACGGTGTCGCGCGGCAGTGAACGACGCCTTGCTTGCCGCAGATGGCGGCGGGGCGTATCTTGGCGCAATGCTCGTCACGCCCCCCGATCTGAAGGCGTTCCTGCTGGCGACGCCGTTCTTCGGCGGTCTTTCGGAGGCAAGCCTCGACCTGCTGATCTCCATGCTGATCGAGCGCCGCTTCGAGGCCAACGCGACCGTCGTGGCCGAGGGCGAGCCGGGACGCTCGATGTTCATCGTCAAGTCCGGCCGGCTCGCGGTGCGCAAACGGAACCATGCGGGCGGCGTCATCCCGATATCGCGTTTGGAGCCTGGCGATTTCTTCGGCGAGATGACGCTGATCGAAATGCAGAACCGCTCCGCTACCGTCGTCGCGGAGGCGCCGACGGTGCTGTACGAGCTGACGGCGCAAAAGCTCTACGCCTGTTACAAGGCCGACATCCACGCCTATGTGATCGTCCTGCAGAACATCAATCGCGAGCTGTGCCGGCGGCTGCGCCGGGCGGATGAGCGGTTCGTCGGGCATCAGGCCCGTAGCCCGGATGGAGCGGAGCGCAATCCCGGGCCATTGCCTTCGCGCTGAACGATCCCGGATTACGCTTGCGCTCCATCCGGGTTACGGCACTGCAGAAGAATGGCGACGGTGCTCAGGGGATAGAGCCGTCGCGAAACCATCATGTTTCGCCACCGCGATCGCCTCGACGGGTCTCGGCAGTCACGACTTGTCGTGCGCGTACTTCTCCAGAACCAGCCGATTATACTCATCCCTGACGGCTCTTCGGGAAACATGCCCCTTCCGGTCCTTGGCGATTTTCAGAAGATCAGGGTCGGTCGGTGCCTTCGATTTCCGCCGAAATCTCGCAAAGAGAGGGGTCGTCGGCTCCGACATCCTTCCAAACAGGCGGTCGAACCATGCCATTGTGTCCTCCCGGACAGGCTGCGAGCGAAAAGAGTATCACCACGGAATGAGGGGTCAACGTGCCGTGTGACCGCATTGTTCGGGAGAGGCGCAACCGAGACTATCGGCCGCAACGCTTCCGGCCCGTCGGGCAAAACACCACCCCTTCGGCGCAGACCCCGTCAACCCCTTTCCACGGAAAATATTCCACTTTACCGAAATTCGGAATTGCGGTATCCCTCGCTCATCCCGGCCCAAGGAGAGGGGCGATCGTACGTCGTCACGAACGTGGGTCGGGGTGCGGTGGACGCTGCGTCGGGCACGCGCGGCGGGACCAGGGCGAGATGAACCTCGTGAGGTCTCACGGCGTGCGGAACGGACGGCGCCAACATCCGGCGAAGCCTCTTGGCGGAGCCGGAAGCTGCGTACGGCAAAACCGTGTGGTCCTGACCGTCGTTGCTACGGTCAAGCCTTGCGGAGATGCTTCTGGGCTCAACCGGGCTTGGCGGCATCGTCAATTCGCGGGGTGACGGAGGCCAGAAGGAACTCGGCTCCGGGGAGAGCAGGCATAAGCCGTCAAACCATCGCGCAGGGAAGGCCGGGTGTTTTCCGGCCCACCTGTTCTCCGCCTGCGCATTTGCGTGTGCAAATTTTCGCGCAGCGGACCATGGGTGCCAGCCGGCACCCGGCCTTCCCTGCGCTCTCTTCACAGAAGAGGGTCAAGGAAAACAGCAAAACTCGGACGCTTGGCGTCGCGAGAGCACGGCTTCATGCGCGAACGCAGGAATGATCGGGCTTGCTCGCCTCGCCCGTCGATCATGGGTCAGCGGCGGGCGGCGATCGCCGTCAGCTCCAGCTTGACGCCCGGGCCGAGATCCGCAACGCCGATCGCGGCACGCGCCGGCAGATGCTCCGCGGTGAAATAGCGCTTCCACACCTGGTTGAATGCGGCCTTGTCGGCGAGGTCGGCCAGGAAGATCGTCACCTGCAGAACGCAGGACAGATCGGAGCCGGCCCCCTCGAGCAGGGTCTTCAACTGGCGCAGCACATCGTCGGCCTGGCCCGCCATGTCGAGCCCGGCATCTTCAGGGACGATGCCGCCGAGATAGAGCACGCCATTATGCTCGACGATCTCGTGGAGCAGTCCTTCATAGGGCAGGGAACGTGTGATCACGATCGCATCCGTGGCTGTTGCGGGCGCGCTGGCCAGGCGCAAGGCTTATTTCAACAAGGCTTGGTTCACACGGCTCGCGTCGGTGAGGAAAGCTGGTGGTGCTGCCAGACAGGATTGAACTGTCGACCTCTCCATTACCAATGGAGTGCTCTACCACTGAGCTACGGCAGCATGTGCTGGGACAAGAATCGGCCGCCCGAGGGGCCTACCAAGCGGGCCGATATCTGCCACAAGCCCCCCTCCTGCGCAAGCTTGCTGGCCCCGCCAAAACGAGAAAATCGGGCCGATATCGGGGCCAAAATGCCCGGTTTCACCCGAACTGACCGCCTTCACGCCGATTCGGGGTCTGATATCCCTGCCCAACTGGTCAGTTGGCCTGGGACCCGGATTCGATCCATGTCGCGTTTCGCAAGGGTCCTATCGCCTCGCCTCTTGAGCTGCCACACTTCGATGGCATCCTATCGCCAGTTGCTATGATGGAGACGCGATGGCTGACGAGACCGACGAGAGCGCGAGCCAGGCGAGGGCGTCCCGGGACGACCGGCTGAAATCGGCGCTGCGCGAAAACCTGAAGCGGCGGAAGGTGCAGGCGCGCGAACGCGCCGCAAGCACCGACCCCTCGCAGAACGACGATGGTTCCCTAAATGAGGGGGCCGCCGGCAAGACCTCTCGTTGAACGCCGGCGGCTGGAAATCTTGGAGTGCATGCAGTGGCCATGGGGCAGGACGACACGCAACGAACCGACCGCGATGCGCAGCTGTTGCGGTTCACCCGCCCCGAGCAGACCTTTCCGGCGCTGACCCCGGGCGAGATCGAACGGATCAGGCACTTCGGCGAAATCCGCACCTATGCGGACGGCGAGCTGCTGTTCGAGACCGGCAAGCCCGGGCCCGGCATGTTCGTGGTGCTGGCGGGCCACGTCGCCATCACCCAGCGCGACGGTCTCGGTCACGTC
Organism: Bradyrhizobium sp. CB1015; assembly: GCF_025200925.1. Taxonomy (GTDB): domain Bacteria; phylum Pseudomonadota; class Alphaproteobacteria; order Rhizobiales; family Xanthobacteraceae; genus Bradyrhizobium. Next base: position 1,049,190 of record NZ_CP104174.1, read on the forward strand.
ACTCCGGTGATCGATCAGGGGCCGGGGCAATTTCTGGCCGAGCTCGGCCAGCTCTCGGGCCGGCCGGCGCTGGTCGACGGCCGCGCCGAAGGCGATGTCGAGGTGCTTCTCGTCCCGCCGGACCGGCTGCGCGCGCTGCTGGTGGCCGAAGCCGAGCTTGGCGAGCGCATCATGCGCGCGCTGATCCTGCGCCGGGTCAATCTGATCCAGGACGGCATCGGCGGCCCCGTGCTGATCGGGCCGTCGAACTCCGCCGGCGTGGTGCGCCTGCAGGGCTTTCTCACCCGCAATGGCCAGCCGCATCATCTGCTCGATCCCGAGAGCGAGCATGACGCCGCCGAACTGATCGCGCGCTATTCGCCGAGGCCGGAGGATTGGCCGCTCGTCGTCACGGCGGACGGCACGGTGCTGCGCAATCCCAGCGAGACCGAGCTCGGCCGCGCCATCGGCATGATCGGCGGGGCCAAGGACAACCGCATCTACGATGTCGCCATCGTCGGCTGCGGGCCGGCGGGGCTCGCCACCGCGGTCTATGCGGCGTCCGAAGGTCTCTCGGTCGCTGTCGTCGACACCCGCGCCTTCGGCGGCCAGGCCGGCGCCAGCGCGCGCATCGAGAACTATCTGGGCTTCCCGACCGGCATCTCCGGCCAGGCGCTGGCGGGCCGCGCCTTCACCCAGGCGCAGAAGTTCGGCGCCGACATCATGATTCCGATGTCGGTGAGCTCGCTGGATTGCTCGCGCGCCAACGGCACCTTCGCGCTGGCGCTGGATTGCGGCGACACCTTGCGCTCGCGTTCGGTGGTGGTCGCCAGCGGCGCGCGCTATCGCCGTCCCGATATCGCCAACCTCGACAAGTTCGAGGGACGCGGCGTCTGGTATTGGGCCTCGCCAGTGGAGGCGCGGCTGTGCGCGGGCGAGGAGGTGGCCCTGGTCGGCGCCGGCAATTCGGCAGGCCAAGCGGCCGTGTTCCTGTCGGGTCACGCGAAAAAAGTGCTGATGATCATCCGCGGCGGCGGCTTGGGTGCCAGCATGTCGCGCTATCTCATCGAGCGCATCGAAGCGACGCCCAACATCGAATTGATGTTCAACACCGAGATCACCGCACTCGAGGGCGATGAGGCGTCGCTGCTGCGGCGCATCCGCTGGAAGAGCCGGCTGTCGGATGACGAGGATTCCGCCGACATCCGCAATCTCTTCCTGTTCGTCGGCGCCGATCCCGCCACGTCCTGGCTCGACGGCTGCGGCGTGACGCTCGATCGCGGCGGCTTCGTCGTCACCGGCGCGCAGTCCGAGCAGAACCAGGGCAAGCTGGTGGCGCCACTGGAGACCTCCGTGCCCGGCGTCTATGCCGTCGGCGACGTCCGCTCCGGCTCGGTCAAGCGCGTCGGAGGCGCCATCGGCGAGGGCGCGCAGGTCGTCGCCTCCCTGCACGGCTATCTCGGCGACGCCGCAAAACCGGCGCTCTAAAGCACGATCCGGACCCGAAGGCCGCGTTAGCGAAAAGTGTGGAGCGGTTTTCCGATGAGATCGTGCTCAAACGATAAGTCAAGCAGAAGACAAGGGAATGGCAAGCCGAATCCGGCTTGTCATCTTGCTGCGCAATGCGTGACTATCCCCTCATCCTGAGGAGCGCGCTTGCGCGCGTCTCGAAGGACGAAGGCCCCGGTGTAACAGCCGGGCCTCTATGGTGAGGCGCGTGCTTCGCACGCTCCTCACCATGAGGGTGGACATAAAACAATGATTCAACGGGAGGACTAAATGGCTGAAGTCGTCGTGCTCTACAAGACACCCAAGGATGCTGCCGCCTTCGACAAGTACTATGCCGAGACGCACATCCCGCTCGCCAAGAAGCTTCCCGGCCTGAAGAACTACGCCGTCAGCAAGGGGCCGGTCGCATCTCCCGCAGGCCCTTCCGGAATCCATCTCGTCGCCATCCTCACCTTCGACAGCGTGGCCGACGTTCAGGCCGCCTTCGCCAGCCCGGAAGGCAAGGCGACCGGCGCCGACGTGCCGAAATTCGCCAGCGGCGGCGCCGACATCCTGATCTTCGACACCAAGAACGTGTGAGGGATCGATTCAACTTTCGTTGAATCCTGCAAGCTCGTAGCCCGGATGGAGCGAAGCGCAATCCGGGGCCGCGATTGCTTGTGGCACGATTCCCGGATTTCGCTTTGCTCCATCCGGGCTACAAAACCAAACTGCCGTCGTTTGTGACAGCGCTGCAAAGAGTTCAGTCATGCGTTCTTCGATTTCGCACGACAACGCATGGCTGCGCTCATGCATGTGACGACAACGCAGGTGGTAATCCAATGAGGGCCGTAATACTATTCTCGTCACCTCAACGTGGAGAGTAGGAGAGATGTCATGATGCTTGGCCTGAGTCTGCCCGCCCTCACGCTGATCCATGTCATCATCAGCCTGATTGCCATCGTCGCCGGGCTCGTCGTGATGTTCGGCCTGCTCGGCTCGAAGTCGATGCCGGGCCTGACTGCGATCTTCCTGCTGTTTACCATCCTCACCAGCGCCACCGGTTTCCTGTTTCCCTTCAAGGAGCTGCTGCCCTCGCACATCATCGGCATCATCTCGCTGGTGCTGCTCGCCATCGCCTGCTTCGCGCTCTACGGCATGAAGCTCGCCGGCGTCTGGCGCCCGGTCTACATCGTGACCGCGATGATCTCGCTCTATTTCAATGTCTTCGTGCTGGTGATCCAGTCGTTCCTGAAGGTGCCCGCGCTTGCCGCGCTCGCGCCCGCCGTGCCGCCGGCACCGCCATCGGGTCCGGTGTTCGCCGTGGTGCAGGGCATCGTGCTGGTGTTTTTCGTCGTGCTGACCATCGGCGCCTGGCGCCGCTACAAGCCCATGGCGTTCGCCTGATCGGCATCGCCTCGTCGTTCCGGCGCAACCCGGAAACTCGATTTAGCAATCTCTAGACTCCGGGTTCGCGCTGACGTGCGCCCCGGAATGACGTCTCTCATTGAAAGGAGCTCCACCATGCCCACCATCACCACCAAAGACGGCGTCGAGATCTTCTATAAGGATTGGGGCTCGGGCCAGCCGATCGTGTTCAGCCATGGCTGGCCGCTGTCGTCGGACGATTGGGACGCGCAGATGATGTACTTCGTCACGCGCGGCTATCGCGTCATCGCGCATGACCGCCGCGGCCACGGCCGCTCGGCGCAGGTCGCCGACGGCCACGACATGGATCATTACGCCGACGATCTCGCCGCGCTCACCGCGCATCTCGACCTCAAGAACGCCATCCATGTCGGCCATTCCACCGGCGGCGGCGAGGTCGTGCACTACATCGCCCGCCACGGCGAGAGCCGCGTCGCGAAGGCCGCGATCCTCTCGGCGGTGCCGCCGCTGATGGTGCAAACCGCGGCCAATCCCGGCGGCCTGCCGAAGAGCGTGTTCGACGATTTTCAGACCCAGCTCGCCGCCGGCCGCTCGGCGTTCTACCGCGACATCGCCGCCGGCCCGTTCTACGGCTACAACCGTCCCGGCGCAAAACCACTGGAAGCCGTGATCGAGAACTGGTGGCGCCAGGGCATGATGGGCGGCGCGAAGGCGCATTACGACGGCATCGTCGCGTTCTCGCAGACCGATTTCACCGAGGACCTGAAGAAGATCAACGTGCCGGTTCTGGTGATGCACGGCGACGACGACCAGATCGTGCCTTACGCGGATTCGGCGCCGCTCTCGGCCAAGCTGCTGAAGAAGGGCATCCTGAAGACCTACAAGGGATTCCCCCACGGCATGCCGACCACGCACGCCGAGACGATCAACGCGGATCTCCTGGCGTTTTTCAGGGAGTGAGGCTTCACGACTCTACCCCTCTCCCCCTTGTTGTGGGAAAGGGTGGCTCGCCGCGTAGCGGCGAGCCGGGCGAGGGCTTAGCTTGTGTGGAAATTTCGGGGCTCGCGCGCGTTGAGCCCCGTCCACTCCAGGAGAGGCGCCGGCGATGTCGCCCCAGCTCAAACTGATCGCGCTCGATGCCGACGATCTCGCCGTGATCTCGACCCATATCCAGGACGCCCGTGTCCAGGCCACCGACATCATCTGGCGACAGAGCGAGAAAAGGCTTGTGGTCGGAATGAGCCGGCTGGACTGGGAGCAGACCTTGGAGGGCGAGGCCGAGCCGCGCCGGCTGGTCGCAGCGCTCCGTTTCGACCGTGTGCTCGCCTGCAAGTCGCGCAACATCGATCTCGCCGCGCCGGACAAGGTGCTGGATCTGGTCGGCATTGAATTTCACCCCCAGGACGGCCGCGCCGAGGAGCCCAGCGGCAGCGCCCTGCTTTTGTTCGCCCAGGGCGGCGCCATCCGCCTGGACGTCGAGTGCCTGGAATGCGAGCTGACCGACCTCGGGGCCGACACGCTGGGAACGGGAGTCGAGGGGGAGGGGTGAAGCGGCCGGTATACCAGCCGAATGGGCTCAGCCCCTGGCCGGAACGGCATCTCCCGAGGGTTGACGCAGCTTCCCCGCCGCGCCATTGAGCAGGGACCTGGTGTGCCGATCCGCCCCTCAAGACCAGCCGGAAGCCAAGCGAAACATGCCCGTTCGCCTCGACCGCAGCAGCGCCGATTTTGACCAGCGATTCGCCGCCTTCCTCGCCGCCAAGCGCGAGGCTTCGGCCGACGTCGAGGCCGCCGCGCGCGCGATCGTCGACGACGTGGCCAAGCGTGGCGATGCCGCCCTGCTCGAGGCGACGGCCAAGTTCGACCGCTTGAGGCTGGATGCATCCTCCTTGCGCGTCTCCGCCGCCGAGATCGAGGCCGCCGTGAAGGCCTGCGAGCCTGCGACGCTGGATGCGCTCAAGCTCGCGCGCGACCGCATCGAGACCTATCATCGCCGCCAGCTGCCGAAGGACGAGCGCTTCACCGATCCGCTCGGCGTCGAGCTCGGCTGGCGCTACACCGCGATCGAATCCGCCGGCCTCTACGTCCCCGGCGGCACGGCCGCCTATCCCTCATCGGTGCTGATGAACGCGGTGCCGGCGAAAGTCGCCGGCGTGTCGCGCCTCGTGATGGTGGTGCCCTCGCCGGACGGCAAGCTCAATCCGCTGGTCCTGGCGGCCGCCCATCTCGGCGGCGTCACCGAGATCTACCGTGTCGGCGGTGCGCAGGCCGTCGCCGCGCTCGCGCATGGCACCGCGACCATCGCGCCTGTCGCCAAGATCGTCGGCCCCGGCAATGCCTATGTCGCCGCCGCCAAGCGGCTGGTGTTCGGCAAGGTCGGCATCGACATGATCGCCGGCCCCTCGGAGGTGCTCGTCATCGCCGACGACACCGGCAATGCCGACTGGATCGCCGCCGACCTGCTGGCGCAGGCCGAGCACGATGCCAGCGCGCAGTCGATCCTGATCACGGACTCGGCGCGCCTCGCCGCCGACGTCGAAAAGGCGGTGGAGGCGCAGCTGAAGACGCTGCCGCGCGCCGCGATCGCCAGCGCATCCTGGGCCGATTTCGGCGCCGTCATCATGGTGAAGAACCTGGGCGAGGCCATCCCGCTCGCCGACGCCATCGCGGCCGAGCATCTCGAGATCATGACCGTCGATCCCGACGCGCTCGCGGCCAACATCCGCAATGCCGGCGCGGTGTTCCTCGGGCCGCATACGCCTGAGGCGATCGGCGATTATGTCGGCGGCTCCAATCACGTGCTGCCGACGGCGCGCTCGGCGCGGTTTTCCTCAGGCCTCTCGGTGCACGACTTCATGAAACGCACCTCGATCCTGAAATGCGGACCCGATCAATTGCGTGCGCTGGGCCCGGCCGCGATGACGCTCGGCAAGGCGGAGGGGCTGGACGCCCATTCGCGCTCGATTGGATTGCGCCTCAATCTGTCATGACAAAGCCGCCCGAACAGGACGACTCGACCAATCGCATCGTCGGCGTCACGCTCGACGAGGACTCGATCGGCCGTTCCGGGCCCGACATCGAGCACGAGCGCGCGATCGCGATCTACGATCTGATCGAGCAGAACCTGTTCGCGCCCGAGGGTGCGGACGGCAAGGGTCCGTTCACGCTGCATATCGGCATCACCGGCAACCGGTTGATGTTCGACATCCGCCGCGAGGACGGCACGCCTGTCGTCGCGCATCTGTTGTCGCTGACGCCGTTCCGGCGGATCGTGAAAGACTATTTCATGATCTGCGACAGCTACTACCAGGCGATCCGCACCGCGACGCCGGACAAGATCGAGGCCATCGACATGGGTCGCCGCGGCATCCATGACGAGGGATCGCGCACGCTGCAGGAGCGGCTGAAGGGCAAGGTGCGGGTCGACTTCGAGACCTCGCGCCGGCTGTTCACGCTCATTACCGTCCTGCACTGGAAAGGCTGATCACGGATGGCTGCGCCCCCACGCGCACGCGATCCGCAATCGGTGCTGTTCGCCTGTGCGATGAACAGCGTGCGCTCGCCGATGGCCGAGAGCCTGTTGCAGCACATGTTTCCGCAAGGCCTCTACGTGAAGTCGGCCGGCGCCAAGAAGGGCGATCTCGATCCCTTCGCGGTCGCCGTGATGGGCGAGCTCGGCCAGGACATCTCGGGCCACAAGCCGCAGACCTTCGAGGAGCTGGAGGATTGGGAGGGACTGAATTTCGACCTCATCATCACGCTCTCGCCCGAGGCGCATCACAAGGCGCTGGAGCTGACGCGAACGCTGGCGGCCGAGGTCGAATACTGGCCGACGCAGGATCCCACCACCATCGAAGGCAGCCGCGACCAGAAGCTCGCTGCCTATCGCGAGGTCTGCGATCAGCTCCTGATGCGCATCCGGCGGCGCTTCGCCAAGGCCGGCGCGGCGAGCGGGTAGCATCGGCCGAGCGTAACACCGGCGTCACAGACCGAGGGCACACGCTTATCGGAAACCTCGAATCACCAAACTCCGGTTCCCGGGTTGTGAAATCAGCCCCCTTCCGATAGGTTCCGCGCGCAATTCACCCCTGCCTCATCCCCCAAATCACCCTGATGCTCGGCCGCCCCAAATTCGTACTTGCCTCCGGTTCGCCGCGTCGGCTGTCGCTGCTCAACCAGGCCGGCATCGAGCCGGATGCGCTCCGCCCGGCCGACGTCGACGAGACGCCGAAGCGGGGCGAACTCCCGCGCGCCTGCGCCAACCGGCTGGCCAGGGCCAAGGCCGATGCGGCGCTGAAATCGGTGCAGCTCGACGACGAGCTGAGGGGCGCCTTCATCCTGTCCGCCGACACGGTGGTGGCGGTCGGCCGCCGCATCCTGCCCAAGGCCAATCTCGTGGACGAGGCCGCGCAGTGCCTGCGGCTGCTGTCGGGCCGCAACCACCGGGTCTACACCGCGATCTGTCTCGTCACGCCGCGCGAAGCCTTTCGCCAGCGCCTGGTCGAGACCCGCGTGCGCTTCAAGCGTCTCTCCGAGGACGACATCCAGGCCTATATCGGCTCCGGCGAATGGCGCGGCAAAGCCGGCGGCTATGCCGTGCAGGGCATCGCCGGATCCTTCGTGGTCAAGATGGTGGGGTCCTACACCAACGTCGTCGGCCTGCCGCTCTACGAGACCACGACACTGCTGGGCGGCGAGGGTTTCCCGATCCGTTTCGGCTGGCTCAACTCCACCGCGGTGTGAGCCCCAGCGCTGCGCCGACAAAACCTCGAAAACAACCCCATGCACAGTAGAATGGCCCGGCCGGGTCCGCGCAGCGGCGCATGTACGGCTGCGCCAGGAACCCGTTTCCCGACAAGCTCTTGAACTCCGTCACCCCGTGTAAGCTGCCGACATCCATGGACGACCAGGTCACCAAGCCCACCGGCCCGCTCAGAACCTGCCCGATCTGCGGCAAGCCGCAGACGCAGGCCACCCGTCCGTTCTGCTCCTCGCGCTGCCGCGACGTCGATCTGAACCGCTGGCTGAAGGGCTCCTACGTCATCCCCGGCCGCCACGACGAGACGGACGACGTCGAATAATCAAGCTGTATCAATGCCTTAATGGCCTCGCCGAGGCGTCCCGCGCCAGCCGCAGCAACCCCGCCCCATCTTGTGCACAGAAGGGCCGCGCCCGACGCAGCCACTTGGCGAAGCCGGGTGGACATGCCGCTCTCGGCCCACTATAAACCGCCCGCTCGATGGGCTTTGGCCCCTCTCTTGGAGCACGCCCAGGTAGCTCAGTTGGTAGAGCATGCGACTGAAAATCGCAGTGTCGGTGGTTCGATTCCGCCCCTGGGCACCATTCTACGCTTGAGCACGATTCTTACGATTGCGTTCGCTAGAGGGTCGTCGCGACGGCGCTCGCGGATTTCTCTCCGCAATAGAGCTCTGTACGTTCAAATCCAGACTCGCAACCACCGATTCTAACGATATCGGTGCAGGCTCCTGCTGCCGGCTCGAGATCGCGCCGACGATTGGACCGGCTGCGGAGGCAAGTGGAAACCCCGGGGGGACATGCGCGCCACGTCGAAGCGCGCATCATCAGTCAGCGATGCACGCCGTTCGCCCGTAGCGAATGCACGAAATCGATCACCGCCAGAATCATCACGCCAACAACAATGACGATGAGCGGGATGGCCTTGATCCAAACCACCAGGATTCCAAGAAATGTCATCACAAGCGCGAGGCCGATGATTCCGGTGATCAGATTGGTCATCGCATTTTCCTTTTCTCCGTACCGGGGCCCGATTGCGACCCAGCGCTCGGGACTTTGCGCCGACCGCCACGACGAGTGTGCCTGACATGATTGACGAGCCAGTGCGCCGTTCGTAAGAGGCGGGCATCGTTGCCGCGACGGCCGACAAGCTGAACGCCCAGGGGAAGGCCGGTTTCGGAGCTCATCAATGGCAGGCTGATGGCGGGCACACCGAGATAGGTCCAGGTCGTGCAGAAAATCGGGGTGCCGGTCGTCTCAATTCCGGGCGCCTCGCCTGGCGCCGCGGGCGTCAGGACGGCGTCGTATTCGTCGAAAATATGGTCCAGACCCCGGTTGAGGGATGTAATCCCGGCCAGGGCATTGCAATAATCCACCGCAAGATGTGTGCGGCCGCGCTCGATCGCCTGCCGCAGCCGAGTGCTGAGCTTGTCGCCGCCTCGCTGGTAGTCACGCCGCAGATTGTGCGCCATATCAACTTCCATGATGATGCGGTGCATATCGACGACCTTATCGAAGCTTGGACCAAGCTCGACTTCGCTCGAAGCCTCGCCCAAAGCCTCGACAAGCTCAGCAAAGGCTTCACGCGTCACCGGCTCGGCCTGATCCCAGACCGCAGAGCGCACAAAGGCAAAGCGCGGTGGCAACGGCGGCTCGCTCGCCGCTACGGCGGAGAATGGCGGACGCGCAACAGGCCGCGTGTCCAGATCCTCCTGATCGAACCCGACCAATACCTCGGCCAGCAGCGCCACGTCCTCGACGCTGCGCCCGAACACGCCGACATGATCGAGTGTGCGCGACAATTCGAGCGCGCCACTGCGAGGAATGAGGCCGTGCGTGGGCTTGAAGCCGACCACGCCGCAGAAGGCGGCAGGACGGATCACCGACCCGTTGGTCTGCGAGCCGATGGCGCCTGGCACCATCAGCGCCGCAACGGCCGCGGCGGAGCCCGAGGACGATCCGCCGGGCGTGTGATCCCGGTTGTGCGGATTTCGGGTCTTGCCTGGATTGTAATACGCGTACTCGGTGGTCACCGTCTTGCCGAGGATCACCGCTCCTGCCGCGCGCAGACGCGCCACGGCCGCCGCATCGCGGCGCGGCGTGCGTCCGGCCCAAAGACTTGATCCGAATTCCGTCGGCATGTCGCCGGTGTCGAAGATATCCTTGATGCCGATCGGGACGCCGTGCAGCGGCCCCGTCGCCTTGCCTTGCTTGCGATGATCGTCGGCGGCCTCGGCCTGCCGCATCGCGTGGTCGCGATCGAGGAACGCCCACGCATGGATATCGCGATCGACCTCATCGATGCGCCTGAGGCAGTCGCCGACAAGCTCCATTGAGCTGAGCCGGCCGTCGCGGATGCCGGCCGCCGCTTCCATGAGGCCGAGCGCGTTGAGGCTCATGCGCATCCTTTCCGCGGTTTACCGGGCCCGCTCATCGCGATCCATAGAGATAGTTGGGTAACCACAATGCGATGCCCGGGAAGACGTAGACCAGTGCCATGGTGAGGAAGACCAGGCCGACAAAGGGAAGTGCGCCGGAGAAGATGTCGGTTAGCTTCACCTGCGGCGGTGCCACGCCCTTCAGATAGAAGGCGGCCATCGCGACGGGCGGCGTATTGAAGGCCGTTTGCGTGTTCAGCGCCACCAGGATGCCGAAGAAGATCGGATCGATGCCGTACTGGGGAAGCAGCGGCAGGAAGATCGGCACGAAGATGATGATGATCTCGGTCCATTCCAGCGGCCAGCCGAGCAGAAAGATGATCACCTGGGTCAACAGCAGGAACAGGACCGGCGAAAGGTTCAGCGAGGTGAAGAACTGCTCGACCACCGCCTGTCCGCCAAGGACGGCGAAAACCGCGGAAAACGTCCAGGATCCGATGAACAGGTAGCAGACCATCGCTGTGGCGCGCACGGTCAGATACACCGATTCGCGTATCATTTCGTAATTGAGCGAACGGTAGGCGGCCGCCAGAACGATGCTCATGAGGGCCCCTACTGCGGCCGCCTCCGAAGGCGTCGCCAGGCCAAACAGGATAGCGCCGAGCACCGAAATGATCAGCAACGCAAGCGGCAGGAATGACGTGGCAAGCGCCCAGACGACCTTGGAGATCGGCACGTCGGCCTGCTCGCGCGGCAGCTTCGGCGCGAGCGCGGGATTGATGATCGCGCGGGTCATCGCATAGAGGACGTAGAATCCGGCCAGCAGGAACCCCGGAAAGAACGCGGCCGCATAAAGCTTGACCGCCGAGACGCCGGCGGTGGCCGCATAGACGATCAGGAGAATGCTCGGTGGAATCAGAATGCCGAGGCAGCCACCGGCGCAGACCACGCCTGCCGACAGCTTGGTGTCGTAGCCGGCTCGCAGCATCGCCGGCAATGCGAGCAGGCCCATCAGCGTGACAACGGCGCCGACAATACCGGTGGCGGTCGCGAACATCGCGCAGGTGATCAGCGTGGCCACCGCAAGCGCGCCCGGCACGTTCTTCATCGACAGCTGCAGCGAGTAGAACAGGCGGTCGAGAATGTTGGCGCGCTCGATCAAATAGCCCATGAACAGGAACAGCGGAACGGCGACCAGAACGTCGCTGGATGTGACCTCGAACGTCTTCTGCACCAGCAGCGTGAAGATGCGATTCTGGAAGAAGTCCTGACCGGGCGTGTAGTAGGCATAATAGCCGAACGAGATGCCCATCGCCATCAGCGTGAAGGCTATCGGGAAGCCGAGCATGATGATGAAGATGAAAAGGCCCAACATCAGCATGCCGAGTTGAGGATCGGTCATGCGCCTGGTCCCTTCTCGCGCTGCGGCTCAACCGCCTGCTGCTGATGTTCGCGAATGACGAGGCTCTCGGTTTCTTCCACGTCGTGCAGGCGTTGCGGCCATCGGCCGGTGCGGATGCACAGCACACAGCGAATGATTTCAGCGAACCCTTGCAGAAACAGAAGGAAACCGGTGAGCGGGATCAGCGCTTTCAGCGGAAACACCGGCACGCCAGCCGGACTGAAGATGCTGACTTCGCGGAAGCGCACCGACATCTGGGCGTAATTCCAGCCCGAATACATCAGCGCCATGATCGCCGGCAGGAAGAACAGAATATAGAGAACGAGGTCCGTCGTCGCCTGGGTGCGCGGCGACCAGAGGCGGTAGACTACATCGGCGCGCACGTGGCCGTTGCGTGAGAGGGTATATGCGCCGGCCATCAGAAACATCGCGCCATAGGTGATGTAGCTGATGTCGAAAGCCCAGGTGGTCGGCGCACGCAGCACGTAGCGCACGAACACCTCGTAGCTGACACCCAGGGTAAGAACAAGAATCAGCCAGGCGAACGCCTTGCCGATCCAAGCGCTGAGCGCATCAATGAAGAACAGAAATTTCGTCATGCGAGCTGAACTCGCCGCGAGCGGCACATCCGGATGTCCCCCTCCCAATTCACGGGCGGCGCTTCAGTTGCGCCGCCCGTCATCATACAGCGTCAGCGATGCCCCAAGCCATCAGACCTTGAGCACGCCCGGGAAGTGATGCTCGAAGGCGCCGCGGTAGTCCGTCGCGTTGTACATGTTGTAGTAAACCACGCGGCGCACCCATTCCTTCTGCGAGTCCATCACCTTCTTCATGAATGGATCAGAACCGAGCTGGGCGATCAGACCGTCCCATGCCTTGATCTGCGCGTCGAACACCGACTTCGGTGTCCGCAGGACGTTGACCTTGTCCTTGTTGATCAGCTCCTGCAGGTCCTTGGAATAGTAGTCCATGCCTTTCCACTCGTTGGCGGAGGAAGCAGCCTCGGCGGCGTATTGCAGGATCGCCTGCTGTTCTTTCGGCAGAGCGTTGAACTTCGTCCGGTTGAACATGATCTCGAAGTATTCCGTCGCCTGATGGTGACTGCCCATCATGTAGTTCTTGGCGACATCCTGCGCGCCGAAGCGCCGGTCCGAGGTCGGATTGTTGAACTCGAACCCATCGATCACGCCGCGCTCCATCGCGGGCACGATCTCGCCGCCGGGAAGCTGCGCGACGGATGCACCCATCGCCTGGAAGAGATCGGCGGCAAGTCCCACGGTGCGATACTTCAAGCCCTTAAGATCAGCGTCGCTGGTGATGGGCTTCTTGAACCAGCCGAGCGGCTGGGTCGGCATCGGCATGGCGAAGAAGCTCTTAATGTTGACGTTCATGATTTTGGTTTGTAGTTCCTCGAACAGCTCCTTGCCGCCGCCGTTGTGAATCCAGCCGAGGCCTTCGTTGGCGTTGAAGCCGAACACGGGGCCTGTTCCGAACAGCGATGCCGCTTTGTGCTTGCCGTACCAGTAGACGGTCACCGTGTGCGCCGCATCGAGCTGGCCGCCGTGCACGCCGTCGAATACCTGGAACGGATGCACGACCGAGCCGCCGACCAGATAGTCTATGCGCAGCCGGGCCCCAGCCATGTCGTTGACACGCTTCACATAATCTTCCGCCATCTCGTTGAAGACATCGGCCTTGCCCCACGAGCCCTGCATCCTCATGGTCACCGTCTGCGCCCGGCTGACTTGCGGCATGGCGATGGTCGCAGCGCCGGTCGCGCCGGCCGCCAGCAGGAATTTGCGACGCGTCGATCTGGTCTTTTCAGACTTTGCAATCATGGACGTCCTCCCTAGCGGCGTTGTTGCTCGAACGCGTTTCGTTGATAACCGCTGGAGGTGTGCCGCATTCCAGCGACTTTGATCACAGTTTGGACGCATTGCCGTCATCCGACAAGCCGCCCGATGTCGCATTTTAGTCTTAGGCGATCCCATCGGGCTCTAAGCAGGCAGATATTCACGCGTCTGTCGCGGCGCAGCAAAGATGCAGGCGGAGTTCTGCCATTGGGGCGGCGTCCAGCCCGCCCGACGAGTTGCTGCAGGATTGAGCGGCCGACCCGTCAGATACGAAGAACAACGAACCCGAAAGAGTTCTGTGGCTTCCCAACTGTCTCTACGGGAATTGACGCGAGTGCGAACACTCGCCGCCGAGTACGGTGAATCCGAACCGCGGTGACTGTGCGCTCGAGCGATCCGACGAAGCTTCGGAATCGAGCCGGCGTAGCCTCTCAATGATGGGCCGACACGCCCTTGACGCATTGCGTCAACAGATCAGCGTTGGCGGATTGCCCGGCATCACCCAGGCTGATCATGCCGACCATCCCCCCGCGATGTGACTCCACAACGAACCGGGCGCAACCGCACGCGTCGCCGCGACGGGCGTGCCGAGAATCATCCTGCTGTCATGCCGTCAGTCGTGCATGCTGAAGCGGCCATGCGGTGCATTGGCCGTCAGGCGCGCGAACTGCGCATGGGTGAGCTGAAGCAGGGTCTCGTGATCGCCAGCTTCGATGTAGACCTCAGGCAGGGCCTGGATGCTGTCGTCGACAATGAGATCGAGACCGTAGCACCGGCCGACCGCCGGAACGGCTCCGGGCGAGCAGTCCGAGAACAGCCGGTTGATCTCGCTTTCGTTGGCCATGGCGAGATCCTCGCCGAGCCTCTCCTTCAGGTCCGGCAGGTTGAGATGGTGCGATGCCGGCACGACCGCGAGCATATAGCCGCCATCATGCCGCAGCACGACGGCCTTGGCGAGGTGATCGCCCGAGACGTGACAAGCCTGCGCCGTGCGCGCGGATGACATGGTGAGAGCGTGCGGAATCTCGGCATACGCGATGTTCTCGGCAGCGAGATACCGGTGCAATGTGGGGGCAATGGTCATGGCGTCGCCTTTCGGATGGGTGTGCGAGCCATCCAGCGTGAGGCTGCCCCCGCCGCACGATGGGCGGTCGCGTGATTTGCCGGGCTCCAGCATAGACCTTGCCCTCGGAGGCCGCAATCAGAGCGTTTTTCCAGCGAAGTGGACACCGGTTGTTTTGAATGAGGCGCCATGTCCCTCGCGTCGGATACCCCGAGATGTGGCTGGCCCCTGAGGCACTACCCTCGTTCTGTATACGTGGCCGGCGGCCGCTGATATGATCCTCGGACGGTAAACGGCAGCTCGCCACCATACTTTCTCTGCGATGCCGGCCTTCTGATCGGAACTCGATCCCGCTCGCGCCTTTTCGCTTTGCCTGGACAAGAACGCTGAACAAATTCGTCAACGGCTGCCGCGTCCCCGCTCACATTGGGAGATGTGCCATGGCTGCATCGGACTGGCGTCTCGAAGGCGAATGGATGAAGAACTGCAGCTGCGCGTTTGGCTGCCCCTGCGATTTCAACGCACGGCCGACCCAAGGCTATTGCAAGGGATTGGTCGCCATGCGGATCGCCAAGGGACATTTCGAAGGGACCAGGCTCGATGGTCTCTGCTTTGCGATCACGGTCGATTTCCCTGGCCCGCTGCATGAGGGCAACGGGACGATCCAGCCCATCATCGACGAACGTGCCACGGCGGAGCAGCGTCAGGCGTTGTTCGATATCTTCTCCGGCAAGCATTCGGCCGAAGGCACGCTTTTCCAGATCGTCAGCATGATCGTCACCAAGATCCACGATCCGGTGTTTGCGCCGTTCGAGTTCTCCTTCGACAAGGACGGACGCGTCGCAAGACTCGTCGCCAGGGGCGTGCTCGAGACCGATGTCGAGCCGATCAAGAATCCGGTGACCGGTGCTCCGCACCGCATCCAGGTGGTCATGCCCGAGGGGTTCGAACATCGGGCGGCCGAGGTCGCATCCGCCAACATCCGCTCGACCGGCGCGATCCGGTTCGAGACCCGCGGTACGCACAGCTCGCTCGCCAATGTCGTGCAGACGCCCAAGGGCGTTGCGGCATGATGCGGCGCTGACACCGACACAGAACCTCGGTGTCAGCTCCTCGTCGCTATGGACAAGTCGATGCAGGGGCGCTCGATACTGGAACGCTTGCTCCACCGCGACCGGCTGATCGTCGCGATCGGGACCGCCGCAGTGGTGGTGCTCGCCTGGGCCTATCTCGCTGCGGGCGCCGGCATGGATACCGAGATGATGGCCGACATGCCGGACATGGCGCCGATGCCGTGGACGCCATTCTATGGCGCGCTGCTGTTCGTGATGTGGTGGGTGATGATGGTCGCGATGATGGCACCGAGCGCGGTGCCCACCGTTCTCTTGTATGCGACCGTCAAGCGCAAGCAGGAGGCTGCCTCCCGCGCCGCAATCGATAGCTGGATCTTTCTCGCCGGCTATCTCGTGACCTGGGCCGGGTTCAGTCTCGCTGCGGTCCTGGCGCAAGCAGCGTTCGAACGCTTCGGGTTGCTGTCGATGGCGATGGCAAGCACCAGCGCGTTTCTGGGCGGCGGCGTTCTGATTGCAGCCGGGATTTATCAGTTCACGCCGCTCAAGCAGGCCTGCCTGCGCTACTGCGAGAGCCCGTTGTTGTTTCTCAGCCGACACTGGCGGCCCGGCCCGCGCGGCGCATTCCGGATGGGACTTCGCCACGGCAGCTACTGCGTCGGCTGCTGCTGGTTTCTGATGGTATTGCTGTTCGTCGGCGGCGTGATGAACCTGGCCTGGATCATCGGCATCGCGCTCTATGTCGCCGGCGAGAAACTGCTGCCGTTCGGCCAACGACTGAGTTATGCGGCAGGCGCGCTCCTCATCCTGTCCGGCACGATCGTTGTTGCGCGCGCGATGTGAAAAGCGGTCCAAAGACGGTTAAAAATGTGCCGTTTTCGAGGTGCCCATGTGCCTGATTGCTCAAAACCGGCCGACCTCCGTGATGATACGGATGGTTTGAGCTGAAGAATTGAGCTTTGTCCAAATAGAAACTTAAGGCTGTTCCAGCTACCTTTGCGCCGTGAACAGCACCCGCGCGCCGCTTTCGGCCGCGGGTGTCCCTGTGCAGTCGAGGCGGAGACAAGGCGATGCCAATATTGCGGGCGAGCGCAGTTCTGCCCTGGCGGCCGAAGCGGGGGCGCGCGTCGTGATTCCCGCAGGGGCAGTCCGCAAAGCCGCAAGGACGATCCTGCGGAATGGTCCGCTGCAGATCGCGTTGTTCTTTTTGCCCCTGGTCTGGATCGGCTATTTCGCAATCACCGCGTCTGAGCGGATGGATGCGATCCAGCAAGCGCGGTCGCACGGCAACAGCGTCGCCGAATTGTTCGAGGAGAACACCGAGCGCATCTTCGAGCGGGTGGATCAGTCGTTGCTGGTGGTGCGGGCACTCTACGCCGAGGATCCGCTGACGTTCCGCCTGAAGTTCTGGTCCGACAAGGCCCGCATCGCCACCGGCGACGTGGTCCAGTTCGCCCTGATCGGATCGGACGGATACATGATCGAGACGACGGCGGGCTATTCCGGTCCGCCGCTCTATCTCGGTGATCGCGAGCACTTCATTCATACCATGTCGCAGGTCGACGATCGCCTTTACGTGGCGAAGCCGGTGTTGGGCCGCGCGTCCAAAAAGTGGACGATACAGCTCGCGAGAAAGCTGTTCGACGTCGCCGGGAATCCGGTCGGCGTGGTTGTCGGCTCGATCAGCGTCGACGTCGTCGGCAGGTTCTACGACACCGCAAAGCTCGGCGTCGGAGGAACGCTGATGCTGAGGAATGCGAACCACGTCGTGCTCGCCGCCCGGGGCGTGGACCTGGGCTCCGTGCTGGGACAAAGCGCGCCGAGCCGCGTCGAAGGCGAACTGGGCGACGGCTTCTATGCGCAATATTGGAACGAGAACCGACCGAACCGCAGCGACCGGCTGATCACGGCGCGCAGGTCGCGCGCGTTTCCGCTCATCTTCACCGTCGGCATTTCCGAGCAGGAGATTTATTCCCGCTCCGCCTTCAGGCAGAAGGTCTATCTCGGCGGCGCGCTGCTGCTTACGTTCATCATCCTCGCCGCGACGACATTCCATTGGCGACGGCAGCAGGCGCTGGATCGCGCCCACCGCGAGCGGCGCGATTTCGCCAGCAAGTTCGAGGATGCGCTCAGGAACCTTCCCCAGGGCTTGAGCATGTTCGACGGCCGGGACCGCCTGATCGCGTTCAACCGGCAATGGCTCGAACTCTATGACCTCGTGCCGGAAGACATTCGGATCGGCATGGACTTCCGGGAGGTGTTCGCGAAGCAGACCGCCGTGCTCGACGTCGAGGCGTACCTCGTCGACTTGAAGAACCGGCTCGCTCAGGCGGAGCAGATCTCGAACACCGTGCAGTTTCCGGATGGACGGGTCGTCTACATCTCCTACGGCCGGCGCGAGGACGGCGGCTGGGTTGCCACGCATGAGGACATCACCGAGCGCAAGGCGTCGGCGGACCGCATCGAGCGGCTCGCGCATTACGACAGCCTGACCGGCCTTGCCAATCGCAACCTGTTCAAGGAGCGTATCGACGAGGCGCTGGCCCGCTCGCGCCGGCTGGAGCCCGCGTTCGCCGTACTCCTGCTCGATCTCGACAAGTTCAAGTCGGTCAATGATGCGCTCGGCCACCAATGCGGCGACGCGTTGCTGAAGCAGGTCGCCGACCGGATCAAGGCGCAGATTCGCGATGCCGATACGGCGGCGCGAATCGGCGGCGACGAGTTTGCCGTGATCGTGGCACCCGGCCGGGCGGCGATGCGCGACGGCGCTGCAAGCCTGGCCGCGCGGCTGGTCCAGGCCATTGCCGAGCCCTATCACATCGACGGCCATCCCGTCGTGATCGGCTGCAGCATTGGCCTTGCGCTCGTGCCCGAGCACGGCACGCGGGTCGACGAGATCCTTCGCAACGCCGATCTTGCGCTCTACAGGTCGAAGAATGCCGGCCGCAGCTGCTTCCACGTCTATTCAGCGGAGCTCAAGGCGGAAGCGGATCAGCGCAACGTGCTCGAGATCGAGCTGCGCGAAGCGATCTGGCGGGAGGAGATAGAGCTGTTCTATCAGCCTGTGATCGAGCTTGGCACCGGCCGGGTAAAATCGGTCGAGGCCCTAGCGCGGTGGCATCACGGCACCAAGGGCTACATCCCTCCGGCGGAGTTCATTGCGGTTGCGGAGGCGGGGGGATTGATCGTCGAGCTCGGCAATCAGGTGCTCGCCAGAGCCTGCCGCGATGCGATGAGCATGCCGGCCGACGTCAAGGTCGCTGTCAATCTCTCCGCCCTGCAATTTGCCAGCGCCAATCTCGTCGACACCGTGACGTTTGCGTTGGCGCAGAGCGGGCTTCCGCAAACCCGGCTCGAGCTCGAGATCACCGAGAGCGTGTTTCTCGCCGACACCGAGGAGAACCTCAGGACCCTGCAGCGCCTCAAGTCGCTCGGCGTCTCCATTGCCCTCGACGATTTCGGCGTCGGATACTCGTCTTTGTCCTATTTGACGGCCTTTCCTTTCGACAAGGTCAAGATCGACAAATCCTTCATCGACCGGATCGATCGCTGCGAGACCGTCGCCGTGCTGAAATCCATCGTGCAGCTCGCAAAGACGCTCAAGCTGTCGATCGTCGCCGAGGGTGTCGAGTCCTCCGAACAAGTCAAACGGCTCCAATCACTCGGCATCCCGCTCGGCCAGGGATTTCATTTCAGCAAGCCCGTGCCGCTTGCAAACCTCTCCTGGCAAGCCCTCACGGCGCGCCGGAAACGGCGTGCGGCATGAGCTGAATGCCTCAGTCGGACGTGCCGGCAAGGCGCAGATTCGGCACGCCGACGCCGCGGACGCGGATGGGTAACTCTCCTCCGCTGACATCGAGAACGAAGCCGAGATCATCGCGGCGCAAGCGGAATTCGATTGTCGTGCCTGTCTTGCGCCAATTCGCCGTCTCGCCATCGTCGACATAGAGGAGGCCTGAGCCACCGCGTTCGGGCGCCCCGAACGCAATCGCGGTCAGCCCGTTTTCGTCCGCGATCGGAACGATCGCGCCGGCGCGGGCAAAGACGGGGAGCCGACCGAGAGGCGCTGCGACGGTGATGGTGCAGCCGCCCTCGAACGAAGCTCCGTCATGCCAGTCGTACCAACCGCCGGGATGGGCGGGCAGATAGACCTCGCGCGTCGTCGCGCCCTGATCGAGTACCGGAGCGACGAGGAGATCGGGGCCAAGCATGAACGCGTCCTCGACGGTCGCCGCAATCGGATCGGAGCCGAAATCCCACAACAGCGGCCGGACCGGCGGCACGTCCTCCAGCGCCGCACGCCACATCTGCGTATAGAGATAGGGGATGAGGCTGTGGCGAAGGTCCATGGCGGATCGAATTTCCGGGAGCACGTCGGGATGCATCCACGGGGTGTTGACGATGCCGCTCGCCTTCCAGGAATTCATCACCATGCGCGGCCACAGCGCGCAGAACTCGACAAAGCGGCAAAACAGTTCAGGGCCCGGCGAATCGCCATGGAAGCCGCCGACGTCGTGCCCGATATTATAGAGCCCCGACAGGCTCATATTCAGGCCCTGGGTCAGGTTATAGCGCAGCGTCTTCCAGGCGGTTTCGTTGTCGCCGCTCCAGGTCTGGCCGTAGCGCGCGATGCCGGCGCCGCCGGCGCGCGTGATCGTATAGGGCCGCTTGTCCGGTGCGTGCGCGGCCTGGGTCTCGTAAGCGAGCTTGTGCATCAAGAGCGCCTGCGCGGGTCTGGCCAGCGCCTGTGGAAAGGGCCGGCCGTCGCCGTCGCAGACCGCATCCTCGTCCCAGATCTCGTATTCGTTGTTGTCGTTCCAAACTGCCGTCACGCCGAAGGCGAGTAGCGCGTCGCGGATGCCGTTCGCCCACCATTGCCGGCCTTCCGGATCGGTAAAGTCGACATGGAAGCCGAGGCCGTCCCAGAATTGCGCGACAGCCGGCTCGCCGGTCTCGCCGTCCTCAACCAGGATGCCGCGCGCCCTGGCTTCTTCGAGCCGGGGGTGATCGTCGAGCAGGCAAGGCTTGATGTTGGTGACCGGGTGCATGCCGGCGGCCTTGAGACGCGCCATCGTCGCCGCGGGATCGGGGAATTTGTCGCGGTTCCAATTGAAAACGTATCGACGGCTGCCGATCGAGGTGTAGCCCGAGCCGAAGTGAAAGCTGTCGCAACGAATGCGGTGGCGCCTGCAGTCCTCGATGAAGGCGGTGATGCGCGCGTCCGCGTCCGGCGCGTCGGCGATGGTCATGGTCGTCATCGCGAAGCCGAGCGTCCATCGCGGTGCGAAAGCCTGTCCGCCGGTCAGCCAGGAAAACCGGCGTGTGACATCGGGCACCCTCGGGCCGGCGAGCACGTAATAGTCGAGGTCGCCATCCTCGGCACGATAGAAGCGGAACAGGCCGTGGTAGTTGTCGATGGTGCAACCGAGGTCAACCGAGCCGAGCGCGAGATTGTCGTAGAACATGCCGTGCGCGCCGCGGGCTCCGTCGGCGATGAAGAACGGCAGCATCTTGTAGAGCGGATCGGACAGTTCGGCGTCAAAGCCGCAGGGATCCACAGCGTCGATCGCAAAGCGCCGGCCGGTACGATCGAGCGGACCGGCTTTGTCTCCGAGGCCGTAATGACGTTCGTCTTCGTGCCGTTCGGTCGCGTGCAGCAACGCACCGGTCTTGCGCGACAGGAAATAAGCCTGGGTCGGGCGATCGCGCAGGAATGGCTGGTCCTCGCCGTCGCGGAACCAGGCTATAGCGAACGGATCGAGCCGCACTTGCGCGCTGAGACCCGCGGCGGTGAGCGTAACGATGCCACCGGCCTCCGACAATGTCGCGGCCGGATTGGCAAAGCCGGAGATGTCGTCGCGCGGCCGGCCCTCGTACGGCGGCTCGGCCCGGTTCGGGGCGATCGCCCAGCCGCGATCGAGGCGATAGCCCTCCGGCCGGCGCATGGTGACGCGGCCGATGTCGCTCTCGAGAACCGCGATGCGCAAGCTGGCGAGCGGGGCTGCCGCCGGTCCAGTGGCGAGGTCAAAGTGCGCGGCGTTGCCGTCGAGGCCACGGAAGCGGCCGTGGGTCAGGGCTTTCATGAGATCGGGCTCCGGTTCGATCAGGGCCGGGCGAGAGCCGCGCCGGTCGCGTCGAAGATGTGCAGGTGATCGGGGGCGAAGCGGATCGCAACCGCATCGCCGCGGTGGAAGTGCGACTGGCCATCCTGGCGCAGTGTGATCTGCGGCAGCCCGGGAGCAGTGGCATAGACGAAGGTCTCGCCGCCGAGCTGTTCGAGGAGATCGATCTTTGCCGCGAGCATGCCCGGGCCCGGCACGATGTCGATATGTTCGGGGCGGATGCCGAGCGTCACGCTCGCTCCGGCGGCGAGGCCGGAAGCCGGGCGGGACAACGCGACGTCAACTTCGCCAATAGTGAGACGGAGCGTGCCGTCGTCCGAGATCACCAATGCGGGCAGGAAGTTCATGCGGGGAGAGCCGATGAAGCCGGCGACGAAGGCATTCGCGGGACGATTGTAGAGTTCGAGTGGCGTGCCGACCTGCTCGATCCGACCGGCGTTGAGCACCACGATCCGATCCGCAAGCGTCATGGCTTCGACCTGGTCGTGGGTTACATAGATCATCGTGCCGCCGATACCGGCATGGAGACTAGCGAGCTCCTTGCGCGTCGCGACGCGGAGTTCTGCGTCGAGGTTCGACAGCGGCTCGTCGAACAGAAAGATCTTCGGATCGCGCACGATGGCCCGACCGATGGCGACGCGCTGGCGCTGGCCGCCGGAGAGCGCCTTTGGCTTGCGGTCGAGGTAGTCCGTGAGGCGCAGCATCGCCGCGGCGCGGGCGACCCGAGCCTCGATCTCCGCCGGCTTCAGCCCCATGTTCTCGAGCGCAAAGCCCATGTTCTTGCGGACGCTCATATGCGGATAGAGCGCATAGGACTGGAACACCATGGCGAGCCCCCGCTCGGAGGCGGGCAAATGGGTGACGCGTTCGCCGTCGATATGGATCTCGCCGCTGCTGACGTTTTCGAGGCCGGCGATGAGGCGCAGCAGCGTCGACTTTCCGCAGCCCGAAGGGCCGACGAAGACGACGAATTCGCCATCCCTGACCGCGAGATCGATGCCGTGCAGCACGTCGATGCTGCCGAAGGACTTGCGCGCGCCCGTGAGTTTCAGCTCAGCCATGGTGAACAGCCCGATTGTTCATTTCATTCCGGTCGAGCCGATGCCCGTGGTGATGAAACGCTGGAGGAACACGAAGACGAGAGCGACAGGTGCGAGCGTCACGACCGTCATCGCAAGCAGGTAGTGCCACTGGGTCTGGAGCTCGCCCTGAAACGCATTGAGCGCGATCTGCAGTGTGTAGACCTCGGTCTTGGTCAGCACAGCGAGCGGCCACAGGAACTCGTTCCAACGCCACATCATCGAGAAAATCGCCAGAACCGCCAGCGCCGGCAGTGTCAACGGCATCACGATACGCCAATAGATCTGCCACTCGGACGCCTTGTCCATGCGCGCGGCCTCGATCAGATCCTTCGGCAAGGTCAGCATGTATTGTCGAAGCAGGAACACGCCTGTCGGTGTCGCGGCCCCCGGCAGAATCACCGCCCAAAGCGAGTTGGCGAGACCAAGCTCGGTCACCACCAGGTAGACCGGCACGAGGATGATGGTCATCGGGATCATGAGGGTCCCGATAACCGCCAGAGTGGCGGTCTGCTTGCCGGGGAACGCATAGACGGCAAGCGCATAGGCGGCCATGGAGTTGATGAGCAGGGTGATCACCGTGGCAACCACCGTCACGAAGACCGAATTGAAGAGGAATCGCAGGAAGGCGAAGCGCTGCAGCGGCTCGCTGTAGTTCTCGGTCGCGAATGCGACGCGGCGCACCGGTTCGCGCTTGTCGATCGCGACGCGAAACTGCTTCGCGGGATCGGCCGGATCGACCATCTGGGCGACAAGGCCGATGCGTCGAACCTGCGCCAGTTCGCGCACCGAGCCGTCGGGAAGCGTCGTGCGGAACAGCGGCAGCTTCTGTGGCTGACTGGGCACCGTTACCTCGACCTGCGCGAATGGCAGCAGCGACGGCGGAAATTCCAGAAGCGCGCTCTGCGTCTTGAACGATGACAGCACCAGCCACAGGACCGGGCCGAACATCAGGACGACGCCGAGCGCGAGGTAGGCGTAGGCGGCAATGTCGGTCCAGTGCAGCGGCCGCCCGGGCCCGTTGCGTCGCTGACCAAGCAAGCTGGTAAGGCGCATGCTGCCCTCTCAAATCTCTTTGCGCCGCGCGGCGGCGAATTGCAGGAGCGTCAGGACGAAAAGCACGACGCCGAGCACGACCGATGCAGCGGCGGCGAGGCCGAAATTCTGCACCTGACTAGAAAATCCGGTCTCGTAGATGTACTGGACGACCATCAGCGTCGCCGTGCCGGGACCGCCGCCGGTCAGCACGAACACCTCGTCGAAGGTCTGTGCGCCCTTGATGAGCGCGAGCACGATCACGACGATCATGTTTGGCCACAACAGCGGCAGCGTGATGTGCGTCAGCACGCGCCAGCGCGGCGTCGCGTCCATTTCCGCCGCCTCGTAGAGATCAGCCGGGATCGCCTGAAGGCCGGCGAGCAGGATCAGGGTATAGAAGCCCATGTGCGCCCACACGGATACGAACACTGCCCAGAACATCGCCCAGCTCGGATCGACGAAGAAGATGATCTTCTGACCGCCCAGCGTCGTGATGGCGGCGTTGAGAAGTCCGTCGCGCTGCAGGATCCATTTCCAGATCAGCGCGACGACCACGGGCGACAGCAGGACGGGGAAGAAATAAACCGCCCGGAAGAAGCCGCGGCCACGGATCTTCATGTTGAGGACCAGCGCGGTGACAAGCGAAAGCAGCACCATCGCCGTCACCTGAAGCACGACGAACTTCGAGGTGTTGGCAACGGCGCGCCAGAAATGATCTTCGCGGCAGGTCGCGGGATCCAGATAGGAGCCGCAGTCGAACAGATAGGCGAACTGGTCGCCGCCGACATAGGGGCGCTGCGAGGGAAACAGAGCCGTGCCGCCGGTCACCGAGAACACGATGTTGATGCCGATCGGCAGGAACACGAACAGACCGAAGAATACGAAGTTGGGCAGCAGAAAGACGTAGGCCATGCGCCGCGCGCCGATCATGCGCTGCACCCAGCGCATCGGCGGGTCGAGCAGACGCATCCCGAGCTCGACCGGCAAAGCCATGATGCCTCGGAGCTCCGCGAGCGTTCCGATGCCTCTGGCGCGCTCCGGTCGGGAAACAGACGAAGTATCCGACATCGCTGTGAGCCGTTGATCCCGTGGACGCGCTGCCCTCACTTCTTGTTGCGCTCGGCGATCTGTTGCGCCACGTCGGCGGTGATGCGCTTGTAGGCGTCTTCGAGCGTCGTCTCGCCGGAGACCGCCTGCCCGAGCCGGCTGATGACGGCGTTGAAGATGATCCGGCTGTTGCCGTAGCCCTGGGTGCGGTAGGCGATCGGCGAAAGCGCGGCAGCGCTGGCGGTGAAGACCTTCAGTGCGGCGGCGGCTTCGGGGCTGGCGGTCGGATAGTCGATGCCCTTCTTGGCGAGACCGAGGTGGCCGGGCACGAACAGCGAGCGCGAGTAGAACTCCGCCAGCACCGGTTCGCTTGCAAGATATTCCATCACTCGCGCGACTTCCTTGGGATGCTGCGTCGTCTTGAAAGCAACGAGACCGGCGCCGCCAGGCATGCTGCTGCACCCGCCTGTCCCGCAGGGATTGGGGACCGCGATCCAGTCGAAAGCGTTGTCGACGGTCTTGGCGAACTGAGCGATCTGCCACGATCCTGACAGGTACATGACGACCTGCGCGTTCTTGAATTCGTCATTGGCGCCGCGATAGGCCGTGCCGGAGACCGAACCCCAGAGCTCCTTCGACATGACGCCGGACTTGTGCCAGTCGTAGACGAGTTGCGCCGCGCGCTTGAAGCCCTCGTCCACGACATCAGGTTCGCCGTTCGCGCCGAAGACCTGCGTGCCTTGCGACACCGCCAGCGCGTAGAAGCGGTGGCCCGAGCGGTCGAGCGCGAGCGGGAATGGCGCCTGGACCTTGCTCGCAACTTCCTTCGCCGCCTTGGCCCAATCCTCCCAGGTCGACTTCTCGCCCGGCATCGCGACGCCGGCCTGCTCGAACAGGGTCTTGTTGACGAAAGGACCGGTGACGGTGAGTTGGGTCATGAAGCCCGGGATGGCCTGCGGCGCTCCCGACGGCCGCATCCATTCGAGGAACGGGCCGAAGTTCCTCTCCCAATAGGAGGGATCCTTCAGCAGGGGGCGCAGATCAAGTGCGTAGCGCGACAGGCCGCCCATATCGACGACACGCGCCATGTCGGGGCCCTGGCCGGAGGCGAGCTGCACCGGCAGATTCTCGTTGATCGCCTTGTAGGGCACCTGATCGAGGACGACGTCGATGTCCTTGTTCTGCTCGTGGAAGCGCCGGAGCAGGTCGGCCATCACCTCGCCTTCGTTTCCGTCCGAGTACCAGGCCATTCGAAGCGTGGTCGTCTCGGCCGCGGCTGGTCCGCTGAAGGCGGCGGACGAGAGGGACAGCGCAAGAGAGATGATAAGGGACGTCACGGTACGCATGATCGTGTCTCCTCCGCACGCGCAGACCCAGCGGGTTTGCGCGAAATAGGCGCAACGGGTCCGCTTTCCGACGGACCCAGCGCAGACGTTTCCTTCCACATCGGCACCCAACCCCGGTCGGATGCCGATTTTCGCAACTTCGGCGCAGTCTTGATTGGCGCGCGCACGCCACGGCTGAACGGCGCGACAGCGGCACGCAGGCATGAAATGGACATTGGCAAACGTTTGCCAATCTGTCAATCTGGTCCAAATCGTGGTTTTTTGGTCTCAGAGCAGACACGACCACAAACGCGCGGATCACCACGGCATGCCATCGGATCAGACGCCCTGGAGGCCGATACTGGAGGACGTCTCTCTCGCCACAGTCGCGGCCCGGGCCGGCGTGTCGGTTTCGACCGTATCGCGGATCGTCAATGGCGAGATGCGCCGCGCCTCTCCTGCCACGGTGGCGCGGGTGCTCGAGGCGGTGGAGGCGGTCGGCTATCGCCCAAATCCCGTGGGGCGCGCCCTCAAGCGCGGCCAAAGCCAGCTTGTAGCGATGATCGCGGCCAATCTCGACAATCCGGCGATGGCGACCATCGCGAGCTCCACCGAGGCGGCATTGCGCGAGGCCGGCTACGTGATGGTCCTGTGCGACACCCACGACCGCCCCGAACTTCAGGACGAATACCTCGACGCGATGCGGGCCCAGATGGTGTGCGGCTATGTCCTCGTGGCGGCGGTGCCCAGCCCGGGGTTGAGCGAGCTCTCGGCGTCGGGCACCCCGGCTGTGTTCGTGAACCGCCGCAATCCGGGCGGAAGCGGCTCCTTCGTCGGCATCGATGATCGCGCAGCAGGCGCGACCGTGGCTGACTATTTCATCGACCGCGGACGGCAAGCCCCGGCCGTCGTATTTCCGCGGCTCGGCTCGACCGCATCGCGGGACCGCGTGTCGGGCTTTCTGGCGAGGCTGCGGGAGCGGGGCTGGGCCGACGAAGCCATTATCCAGGCCGCTGGTGAAGGACGATCGCATCTCCAAATTGGCTACGATGCCGGCTCGAGAATTTTCGTCGGCAGCGACACGCCCGACGCCATTCTCTGCGTGAGCGACCAAATCGCCTATGGCCTGAACCGGCGCGCGCTTGAATGCAGCCTGAAAATCCCCGAGGACTGCGAACTGGTCAGCATCGACGGCACCCCTCTCAACCAGTGGGTCGCCCCGTGGTTAAAGTCGATCGAAATTCCCTACGCCTTCTATGGGGCGGAAATCGTCGCGGGCCTGCAGTTGATCTGGCGGGGCGAACCGCTTGGCGAACGGCTGCTGCCCTACAAGTTCGGCTGACGCGCAACCGCGCGCGCTCGCCCGTCCTGGCACTCCACTTGCTCAGTCATGACCCAAGCCATGGCCTCGGCGGAGAGGTCGTTTCAGGTTGAGGCAAGTGATGCAGGAAGTGTCCCGTTCTGGTGCTGCTGATGAACTCCGGCTCGACGCGTTGATCGCCGATTTATGGTGGCGCGTCCGGCTGATTAACACCGACATTCTCGAGGAAGAGGCTCGCGCCGGGGTGTTCGACCCGACTCAGCCGACCTATCCGCTGCTCGCGCTCAACCTTCGCGCCCGGCGCGACAATCTGGTCGCGACCATCGGCGTGCTCGAGCAGCGTGCGAGATCGATGTCCGAAGCGGCTTGACGACGGTTCGCGGGCGCGGCGGCAACTCAACGACTTGGTGAAACCGGCTGGCTGCAGCGCCAGAGGCGGGCGCGGGATGCAATGCGCATCATCGCATGGCTCGAATGCCTCCGGCGCTTTGCCGGTAACAGTTGAATTCAGGCCGCCGCCTGCCCGTGCTATTGCTGGTCTCTGCAACCCCGCGAGGCCTCCATGCTCCCCATTCCCGCCGATATCTTCACCGAACCCGAGAACGTCTCGCCCGACGGACTGGCCAATCTCGGCCCGCTTCGGCGTCTTGCCGGCACCTGGCAGGCGGACAAGGGCATCGACATCAATCCGAAGGCGGAAGGGCCGGAGCGGCGGACCTTCATCGAGCGCATTCGCATGGACCCGATCGATCCGCAGGCCAACGGGCCGCAGCTGCTGTACGGACTGCGCTATCACATCCACATCAACACGCCCGAGGAAGACATCACCTTCCACGACCAGGTCGGCTACTGGCTGTGGGAGCCGGCGACCGGGCTGATCATGCAGACCCTGGCGATCCCGCGCGGGCAGGTGCTGCTGGCCTCGGGCAAGGCCGCGTCGGATGACAGGGCGATCTCGGTCACCGCCAAGCGCGGCGACACTGCCTACGGGATCTGCTCGACCGATTTTCTGGAGCAGGCGTTCCGCACCGACGCATATCGCTGCGACATCACCTTCAACGACGATGGCAGCTGGACCTATCTGATCCAGACCGAGTTGTTCGTGCGCGGCGCGCCGTTCAATCACCGCGACACCAACACGCTCCAGCTTGTAGCGCCGCCCAAGCTCAATCCGCTGGCGGCGATCGTGAACGGTCGTGCCGCAGGCGATGGTTCGGCGGCCTGAGCGCTGCCCGGAGGATTGCATGAAACCGTACGTCATCTGCCTGATGCACTCCAGCCTGGACGGGCGCACACATCCCAGCCGCTGGCGTCCGAAAGGCGCAGGCACGGACTGGTTCGAGAAGATCCATGACGAGCTCGGCGGTGATGCCTGGGTCATCGGCCGCGTCACCGGGTCGGAGTTCGCCAAGGGCAAGCCCTATCCCGCGACGGACGCGAAATTCCCACGCGAGAACTGGTTCGCCCGACGCGATGCGAAGACCTATGGCGTCGTGCTCGATGCAGAGGGCAAGATCGGCTGGGGGCGCGCGGAGATCGGCGGTGATCCGATCGTCGTCGTGCTGACCGAGAAAGTCCCGGATTCGCATCTCGCCGGCCTGCGCAGTGAGGGCGTGTCCTACATCTTTGCCGGCAAATCCGAGATCGATCTTGCACTGACGCTGGACATTCTCGCGCGCCAGCTCGGCGTGAAGCGTCTGCTGGTCGAGGGCGGCGGCGTCGCCAACGGCGCGTTCCTGCGCGCCGGTCTCATCGACGAATTCAATCTGATCCTCAGCCCCGCGATCGACGGCGCAAAAGGCGCCCCCTTCGTGTTCGATTCGACCGAGGCGGACAGCGACCGGCGCGCGCCGCTCACCGCGATGACGCTGGAGAGCACGCGCGAGCTCGGCGGCGGCGTCCTGCTGCTGCGCTATCTGATCCAGAACGATCCGCAAGCCGCGAGCCGGTAAGGCGCGGCCATGTCCGATCCGTCCCAGCACATCGTCATCATCGGCGCCGGCGCGGCCGGCCTGATGGCGGCGCGCGAGCTGGCGCGTGCCGGCCGCAAGGTGACGATCCTGGAGGCGCGCCGGCGCTGCGGCGGCCGCATTCATCCGCTGCCGGCCTCGGAATTCGGCTATGCCGCCGATGGCGGCGCTGAGTTCGTTCATGGCGAGGCGCCGATCACGCGCGCATTGCTGCGCGAGGCCGGCCTGTCCCTTCTGGAGATCGAAGGCGAGCAGTGGAGCTTTGACGGGACGAAGCTCACGCGCGAGGCGCACGACGATCCCCATGAGGCGGAGCTTCAGGCCGTGCTGGGGAACTTGAAGGACGACCTCACGGCCGCCGACTTCCTGCGCCGGCATTTTGCAGGCGACGACTACGCGCCGATGCGCCATTCGATCGAGCGGATGGTCGAGGGCTATGACGCGGCCGATCCAGAACGCGCCTCCACGCTGGCGCTGCGCGCGGAATGGATGGACGGCGGGCACGCTCCGCAGGCGCGCATCGCCGGCGGCTACGGCGCGATGATCGAATTGATGGCGGCCGACTGCCGCAGGCATGGCGTCACCATCCGCCTCGGCTCCGTCGTCTCGGCCATTGCGGAGGAGGACGGCGCGGTGATCGTTCGCTGCGCCGGCGGCGATGTCCACACCTGCGACCGCGTGATCGTCACCGTGCCGCTGCCGCTGCTGCGCGAGATCGCGCTGCCGGCAGGCGCGCGGGCGAAGCTTGCGGCTGCCGACGACATTGGCTTCGGCAACGTCATCAAGATCGTGCTGCGCTTCGCGCGCCCATGGTGGCGCGAGCGCAAGGAAGACCTTGCCGACATGACCTTCCTGCTGTCGGATGAGGCGATCCCGGTATGGTGGACGCGCTACCCGGACCAGCATCCCGTGCTCACGGGCTGGTTCGGCGGCCCGCGCACGGCGGAGCTGGAAAGCCTCGACGCGCAAGCACTCATTGACGTCGGGCTTGGCTCGCTCGCCGCCGTCTTTGGCCTGCCGCGCGATCACATCGCCCGCGAGCTGGTGGCGTCTGCTGCGACCAACTGGGCGCATGATCGCTTTGCGCGCGGCGCCTATTCGTGGGCGACGCCGCGGACGCGGGAGGCACAAGCGATCCTCGCGCGTGCCGACGGCTTGGTGTTGTTTTCCGGTGAAGCGCTCTATCGCGGCCGCGACATGGGCACGGTCGAGGCGGCTCTGGCGAGTGGCCTGGAGACGGCGGGCGCGATCCTGCGAGAATAACAAAAGAGGCCCGCATCTCTGCGGGCCTCTCGTCTTTCCGTCTTACCAGCGACCGCCGCCGAAGCTGAATGTCACGCCGGGGCCTCCGCCGTAGTAGCCATAGGGGCCGCCGCCGTAATAGCTATGGCGCGGGTAATAGCCGTAGCTCCCGTAATACGGCCGATAATAGCCGTGATGATGCCGCCAGTGATGGTGGTGACCGTGCCAGCGGTAGTGCCTGCGGTGCGCGCTGAAGTCGGTGGACTGGCTTTCCTGCGCGGTCTGCTTGGCGCTTACGCTGCCGGCCGCGTTCGCCGATCCGCCGGCCAACGCCGCAGCACCGAGGGCGATCGCGGCAATGAGATATTTCATGTCATCACTCCAGTTGAATGTTGCGTGACAACACATGAGCATCCCGCGCGTTCCGGCCGGTGCGGGCGTCGAAACGACGCAGATTTTCAGTTCCCGATGAACGTGCGTTAACGTTTGTGAACGAGCAAGGGCCGCGCGCTCTATCGTCGCATGAACGGGGCGTGGCCTTTCGGCTCGTGCCCCGGACGCAGCGCAGCGTCTCTTCGACGATGCGCTGCTGAGCCGGGGCCCCTGGTGCGCCCGCTGCATGGGTCCCGGCTCTGCGCAGCAGCGCAAGGAGCGCTGCAGCGCGTCCGGGACACGGATGGCTCAACGCAACGTGATCTGCATGCCGGCGGCGCTTGATCCAGCGCAACTTTCACAGTCGCCGCCCGATGCAATGTCACCGCGACATCGGAGCGAAGAATCGAGGCAGGTCATGAAGGCGTATTTCATCGGCGGTGGCATTGGATCGCTCGCGGGCGCGGCGTTTCTCGTCCGCGATGCTCAGCTGCCGGGGCGCGACATCGTGATCTACGAGGCGCAGCCGCTGGTCGGCGGCAGCCTCGACGGCGCGCAGCTGCCGAACGGCGCCTATTCGCTTCGCGGCGGGCGCATGCTCACCACCGACCATTACGAATGCACCTGGGATTTGCTGTCGAGCATTCCCTCGCTCGAGCATCCCGGCCGCAGCGTGCGCGAGGAGACGGTCGCATTCAACGTGGAGAATCCGGCGCACTCCAGGGCACGTCTGGTCGACCGTAACCGGTTCAAGGTCGATGTCTCGCATATGGGCTTCTCCGCACGCGACCGGCTCGAGCTGCTCCGGCTCACCGAGGCTTCGGAGGAGACGCTCGGCGACAGCCGCATCACCGACTGGCTGTCGCCCGGATTTTTCGAATCGAATTTCTGGTACATGTGGCAGACCACCTTCGCCTTCCAGCCCTGGCACAGCGCGGTCGAGCTGAAGCGCTATCTGCATCGCTTCATGAACGAGTTTCCGCGCATCGAAACGCTCGGCGGCGTCAAGCGCACCGTCTACAATCAGTATGACGCGATCGTGCGGCCGCTCGCGGACTGGCTCAAGCGCCAGGGCGTGCAGTTCGTGCGCGGCACGCGCGTCGTCGACATGGCGTTCGAGACCGACGGCGGGCGCTTGCGGGTGCGCCAGCTCACGCTCGACCGCGACAGCCGCACCGCCAACGTCCGGCTCGAAGACGACGACATCGTCTTCTTCCAGAACGGCTCGATGACGGATGCCTCGAGCCTGGGCTCGATGACCGAGCCGCCGCCGCGCCTGACCAAGGCCGACAGTCAGGGCTGGGCGCTGTGGGAGACGATCGCGCAAGGACGTCCCGAATTCGGCAATCCGTCGGCGTTCAACAATTCGATCCCGGAATCCTATTGGCTGTCCTTCACCGTCACCTGCCGCGATCCACGCTTCTTCGACCAGATGGAGGCGTTCTCCGGCAACAGGGCCGGCACCGGCGGGCTGGTCACGTTCAAGGATTCCAACTGGTTGATGTCGGTCGTGCTCTATCACCAGCCGCATTTCACGGGACAGCCGAAGAACGTGCAGGTGTTCTGGGGCTATGCGCTGCATCCCGACCGCATCGGCAATTTCGTGGCAAAGCCGATGTCCGATTGCGGCGGCGCCGAGATCCTGAAGGAGCTCTGCGGTCACCTGAACTTCGATCCCGTCGTGTTCGACGACGCGATCTGCATTCCCTGCCGCATGCCCTACATCACCAGCATGTTCATGCCGCGCAACCTGGCCGACCGGCCGCTGCCGGTGCCCAGGAATTCCGTCAACCTCGCTTTCGTCAGCCAGTTCGTCGAAATTCCCGACGACGTCGTGTTCACGGTCGAATATTCGGTGCGTGCCGCGCAGATGGCGGTCTATCAGCTCATGAAGATCGATCGCCCGGTGCCGCCGGTGACGCGGCACGACAAGTCGCTCGCGGTGATCTTCGCGACGCTGGAGAAAGCGTTCGCGTGATGACTACTTGAAGGGGTCCTGGATCGAGGGTGCCGACTGGCGGATACGGCGCACGCTGACCGGCGTGCCGTCGGAGACGAACAGCAGCTCGTATTTGCGGCCCTGGCTGTCGGTCGCCGAGCAGGTGACGTCCTTCACCTTCCTGGCGGCGAAATTGCCGGTCTGGCGGCAGATCCCGGTCGAGGTCTGCTCGGCCGGCACCGGCAGGCCGTCGACCTTGGGGCGGTTCTTGGAGTTGAGCAGCATGCGGTCGATCGGCAGCTCGTAGGAATTGTCGTCGGCGCGCTTGCCGTTCTCGCCGGAGAACGACACCACATGACTGTCGTCGGAGGGATCGTCGACCGCGACCGCGAAATTGACCCGCCCCGTGTCGCCGTGGGCATAGGCCAACGTCTTGCACGGCAAGGTGCGGCCTGCGACCCTGAACGTCTTGCAGTGGCCCGACATCAGCGCCAGGAGATCGATGAAGGCGTTCGGCTGCGCCGGCGGATTGTTGACCGGAATGGGTTTGGAAGTCTCGGCAAAACAAGGACTTGCCAAGACCACGAGCAACGCGGCGAGGACCAATCGGCGAAGGCGCATCGTCGGACTCATGTGCCAGGGGGCCATGGCGGCGGAAAAGTTCCGCACCATAACCATCGAACCGCAAATTGGTTGCGATCCCGTTTGTGCTGTAAGTCCCGCCTGGAATACCACCGCGTCAACCCCGACGGCGATTGGTCCAAATCGCCCGAACCGTCCCAGCGGGCACATGCCATCAGGGCGGTGTTTTTTTCGTGGCGGAGCTTAGAGCATCGCCGCCTGCCAGCGCCTATCGCGGGGCCATGGGTCGATGTAGGTCCCCCGTCTTCACGCCGTCCGAGCGCGACGGCCTTCGATCGGATAGGCCGGGTCGTTATAGCCCGGCGTCGAGGGATGGCCTGGCGTCACCAGGCGGTCGATCAGCGCCTCGTCCTCCGCGCTGAAACGATAATCGAGCGCGCTTATGTAGCCGTCCCATTGCTCCTCGGTACGGGGACCGGCGATCACCGACGAGACGAAGGCGGAGTTGAGCACCCAGCCGACCGCGAACTGGCCGGCGGTGATGCCTTTCTTCTCGGCGTGAGCCTTGATCTCCTGCGCAAGCCGGAGCGATTCCGGCCGCCATTCCGTCTGCATCATGCGCGTGTCGTTGCGGCCGGCGCGCGTCTCCTTGTCGGGAGCTGCATCCACCTTGTACTTGCCGGTGAGCACGCCGCGCGCAAGCGGGCTGTAGGGCACGATTCCGAGGCCGTAATAGGCGCAGGCCGGAAAATGCTCGACCTCCGGCATGCGGTTCATGGCGTTGTAATAGGGCTGGCTCACCGCGGGCCGATCGATGCCGAGGCGGTCGCAGATGTTGCAGATCTCGGCGACGCGCCAGGCGCGGTAGTTGGAGACGCCGAAATAGCGGACCTTGCCTGATCGAATCAGGTCGCCCATCGCGCGCACGGTCTCCTCCAGCGGCGTGGCATGATCCTCCTTGTGCAGATAGTAGATGTCGATGTGATCGGTGCCGAGCCGCATCAAGCTCTCGTCCGCCGCCTGGAACACCCAGCGCCGCGACAGCCCGCCGCGATTGGGATCATCGCCCAATTCGTTGTTCATGGGATTGGCGAGCTTTGTGGCAAGCACCCAGGCGCCACGATTGCGCGCGATGGCGCGGCCGACGACCTCCTCCGAGCCGCCTTTCGAATAGGCGTCCGCGGTGTCGATGAAATTGATCCCGGCGTCGTGGGCCTTGTCGATGATCCGCTTTGAGGTGGCTTCATCGGTCGGCCCGCCGAACATCATGGTGCCCAGGCAAATCGGCGACACTTTCAGGCCGCTGCGGCCGAGCTGACGGTATTGCATGGGCGGATCCTCGATGTTTTATGGAGGCCAGCATAGCCAGCAACGCCCGTCATTGCGAGCGCAGCGAGCAATCCAGAAATGCCATCACCTCTCGTCGTCCCGGACAAGCGCGCCACAAGCGCGCGTAGATCCGGGACCGACCTCAGGATCGCGTTTGGCGAAGACTCGGAGTTGGCGGCGGCGCGCTACGACTCCTCCCTGGGGTTATGGGTCCCCGCGTTCGCGCTGCCTTCGCGGGGACGACGGCGAGTGTGTGGCTGCGACGGTGACAGCCTGACCGCCTACCCCGGCCCCTTCAAGATCTTGAACACGCCGTTCGCCATCACGATGCAGCGGTCGTCCACCGTCAACTCGGTGCTCATGAAAATCAGGCTGCGGGTCGAGCGCACCACGCGGGGGCGGGAGATCAGGACGTCGCCGATCTGGCCGGCCTCGACGAAATGGGTGTCGAGCTGCACCGTCGCCAGGTACTCCTTGCCGGAGACGTAGCGGGCCGTCATGCCGCAGGTGCGATCGGCGAACGTCATCATCACGCCGCCCTGGACCATGCCGCGGCGGTTGTGGTGCTTGTCCTCGGTCGCGAGCGCGAACTCGTAATGGCCGTCGACCTTGCGCTCCCACAAGGGGCCGATCAGGTGCAGGAAGCCCGTGGTCTCCAGGATGCTCCAGCCCTCTGATTTCAGCCTTGCGGCGGCCTTGCTCGTCATGTCGTCGTCCATCCTCGCAACGCGATCTCTCCTCGTTTCATCAGATGCGGTCCTGGTGTAGTCAAGCATGATGAGAGCGTTCGACGATGCCACCAGACGGAATATCGCTGAGGCCTGCGCGGCCTTCGCGCGGCTGCCCGAGATCGCCGCGCCGTCGGCGCTGAAGCGCGCCGCGGTGGTGTTGGCGCTGACTGAATCCGACGACGGCGACGACACCGCCTTCCTGCTCACCAGGCGCGCCTCGCACCTGCGGGCCCATCGCGGCCAATGGGCGCTGCCCGGCGGACGCTGCGATGCCGGCGAGACGCCGGTCGAGGCGGCGCTGCGCGAGCTCGACGAAGAGCTCGCACTCGAGCTGTCAGGCGATGCGGTGCTCGGCCTCCTCGACGACTATCCGACGCGCTCGGGCTATCTGATCACGCCGGTCGTGGTCTGGGCGGCCGACAGGGCTGCGATCCGCCCGAACCCGGACGAGGTCGCCTCCGTGCATCGCATCGCGCTGGCCACGATCGAGCGCGACGATGCCTTCGATTTCACCGCGATCCCCGAGAGCAGCCGCCGCGTGATTCGCTTCCATCACCAGATGAGCCTGATCCACGCCCCGACCGCGGCGCTGATCTACCAGTTCCGCGAGGTGCTGGCGGGGCGGCACACCCGCGTCACCGACCTGGAACAGCCGGTATTTGCCTGGAGGTGACGATGGTAAACGGCGCGTTAACGTGACGGTTACCGGATGCCTGCTAAGAGGGCAGCATGCATCATTCGATTCGAAACAAATTGGCGCTGGTTCCGCTCGCGCTCGTCCTGATCTCGCCCGCGGCGCGCGGCGCCGAGGCCGACGCGCTGCCGCCCGCAATTCGCAATGCCAACGCCCAGCTGCTGTCGCAGTTTTTCGCGCAAGGCGCGGGGGCGTCGCCCGCCGTGCTCGAATATCGCCGCAAGCTCGCGGAATATCAGGCCGCGCGCGCGGCCTTCGATGCCGAGGCCGGTGCTTATTGGAGCCAGATCTCCGAGAAGCGGAAGGCGCGGAACGCCAAGCGGCGCAGCGGGCAACAGATTACGCTGGATGATTACGTGCTGGAGCATCCGCCGCTCTATACCGGGCCGAAGAAGCCGGTGAACCCGGAGCCGGAGGAAACGCCGGACCGGCCCCCCAAGAAGCCAATCCCCGTGGTCGCCGATCTTCTGCGCGCGGCGCAGGAGCACTACCAGTTCACGCCGCAGCGCCCGTCCAGCGAGCTCGAGTTCAAGCGCGCCTATGCGCGCTACGCGCTGGCCTCCGGGCTGACGCGCGAGCAGGCGGTGCGGGTCTATTCGTTCGAGACCGGCGGCACCGGCAGTTACGACGTGCAGGCGGGCATCGAGCATGGCGGCAAGCGCGCGATCTCGACTGCGATGGGCTACAACCAGCTGCTCACCACCAACAGCGTCGAGCTGCTTGCCGAGCAGGGCCACGAATTCATTCGTGCGCTGTCCGAGAAGGTGGCGCGGGCCTCGGGGCCGGCGCGCCAGACGCTCGAGCACAAGCTCGCCGTGCTCAAGAAGATGGTGGCGCATGCAAAGTCGGTGCCCGACACCTGGTCGGAGCACGAGAAGATCGGCAACACGCCGCAGGGTTGGGCCATGCATGCCATGGTGCTGGACATCGACATCGGCCCGATGCTGCAGACCCACAAGCTGCTGACGTCAGTGCTGTTCGCCCGCGCCAAGGGCTTCACCCGCCCGCTCTCGGCGGCCGAGCTCGAGATGATGAATCTCACCGGCGACGGTACCGGCCTCGACATGGTGACGATGCCGCAGGCGATGCGCGAGCAGGTGCCCACCTCGAACTTCTTCCAGCGCGGCGGCTACGAGCGCAACCCGGTCGCGATCCGCCACAACACGGTGGCGAAGCTGCTGGCCGTGACGGACGAGCGCATGGACTTCAACAGCAGCAAACCCGGCGCAAGGGAGCTGGCAGGGGCGTTTTAGGAAACACGCCGTCGTCCCGGACAAGCGCGCCCTTAGGCGCGCGTAGATCCGGGTCCCATAACCACAGGATCAAGTTTGGCGAAGACTCGTGGTTACCAGCTTCGCGCCGCAATTGCTCCCTGTGGTATGGGTTGCCGGGTTCGCGCTTCGCGCGCCCCGGGACGACAAAAAGGGACTTACTGATCCGGCCCGAACTTGAACTTGCCGTCGCCCTCCAGATACGGGCCGGTGCGCATGTAGAGCTGGCCGTTGTGGCCGATGAAGAACAGCGTGCCCCTGGGCACCTTCTTGGCGCCCTTCAAGAGCTCACCGGCGTTGCTGGTGCCCATCTTGTAGGAATAGGTCTTGCCGTCTTTGTCGTAGGCGTAGCCGGTGTCGGGCTTGAGCTCCCAGGGCATTGCTGCGGTTTGCGCCAATGCGGGCCCTGCCAATGCGCCGAGCGCGGCTGCGGTTGCAAATGTCTTGATTGAAAATGCCGTCATCCCATCCTCCCAAGGTCGGGACATTCCAGGCTTGAACAAATCACGAACGATGCGTCCCGGTCAATTTGCGAAAGCGCCGCAGCGCATCACCTCTTGGCCAGCAGTTTGTGATTTTCCCTTCGTCCCCTCGCGACTATGTTCCGCTTTCCGTCTAGAACGCAACTCGACAAAAATATTGGTGGGGGTGATTCGAATGAACCTTGTCGTTAAAGCCTGCTCGGCTGCCGCGCTGCTGCTTACCGCGCTGGCGCCGGCCGCCCAAGCCGATGACTACCAGCTCAGCCACAACCAGCGGATTTCGTGCAGCCGCGGCCTTGCCCCGGGCAAGCTGAACACGGCGACCTGCAAGTCCTACACTTATCTCTTCAACACCAGGACCTCGGAATATTTCCGCTGCCAGGTCTCTCTGGCGCTGACCCGCGACAACAAGGAAGTCATCAACGTCCAGACCGACGGCGGCTGCACCAAGAAGCCGCGCATTTTCGAGACCGACGGCAAGTATGATTTCGACGCCACCGAGACCGAGCCGCCGAACACCAATTCGTTCTTCGGCCCCGGCGGCTATTCGGTCTGGGCCGCCGACGTCGGTGCGCAGAAGGTGCGCGGCTGCATCATCATCTCCTCCGGCCTCGGCTCCGACATCTCCAAATGCCTGGACATGACGTTCCAGTGAGGGAGCGCTACGTGCGATGAGGCCGGGCCCGACCATCGCCTTGTAGAAGGTGCGCTCCCTCCCTCGCTTGCGGGGGAGGGCTGGGGAGAGGGTGTCTCCACAACGCAAGCGGGAGAGGTGAGCGAGCCCGCGGCACGCGTGAGCGAACCTCATGTGAGCACGACCTTGTGCGCCACCTCG
Organism: Bradyrhizobium sp. CB1015; assembly: GCF_025200925.1. GTDB lineage: Bacteria > Pseudomonadota > Alphaproteobacteria > Rhizobiales > Xanthobacteraceae > Bradyrhizobium. The sequence goes on from NZ_CP104174.1 coordinate 1,087,946, forward strand.
CCGCACCGTCCGGTTCCAAAAAACCCAGCCGGAACGGCCCTTTGCCGCAGTCCTGTTTTGCCTTTTGGATGGGTTGACCCGCACCCCTCATCCGGCCAATTTCGCCGCCGGTTTGGGGAGAACAACAACCATGAAACGGACTATTTTCGGCGCGGCCGCGGCTCTTGCTCTGGCGGCGTCGGCACCTTGCGCGCAGGCGCAATCCTTCATCAACGTGCTGACCGGTGGCACCTCGGGCGTCTACTATCCGCTCGGCGTCGCGATCGGAAAGATCTACGGCGACAAGATTCCGAACGTGAAGACGCAGGTGCAGGCCACCAAGGCGTCGGTCGAGAACCTGATCCTGCTGCAGCAGGGCCGCGGCGAGCTGGCGTTCACGCTGGGCGACTCGCTGAAGGCCGCCTGGGACGGCGAGGAGGAGGCGGGCTTCAAGACCAAGCTCGACAAGCTGCGCACCATCGGCGCGATCTATCCGAACTACATCCAGATCGTCGCGACCGCCGACAGCGGCATCAAGACACTGGCCGACCTCAAGGGCAAGAGCCTGTCGGTCGGCGCGCCGAAGTCGGGCACCGAGCTGAACTCCCGCGCGATCCTGGCCGCTGCCGGGATGAGCTACAAGGATCTCGGCAAGGTGGAATATCTGCCCTTTGCCGAATCCGTCGATCTCATGAAGAACCGGCAGCTCAACGCCACGCTGCAATCGGCCGGCCTCGGCGTCGCCTCGCTGAAGGACCTCTCGACCTCGAGCCCGATCACCGTGGTGTCGGTGCCGAAGGAGACGGTCGACAAGATCGGCCCGCCCTTCGTCGCGGCGACCATCCCGGCCAATACCTATACGGGCCAAGACAAGGACGTACCGACCGCGGCCGTGATCAATTATCTCGTCACGAGCTCCGCCGTATCGGACGATCTCGCCTATCAGATGACCAAGCTGGTCTACGAGTCGCTGCCGGAACTCGTCAACGCGCATGCGGCGGGCAAGGAGATCAAGCTCGAAACGGCCGCCACTGGCAGCCCGGTTCCGCTGCACCCCGGCGCGATCCGCTATTACAAGGAAAAGGGGCTGATCAAGTAAGGTCGGCTCTCGCAGCAGGGCGTCATGGCCGGGCGTGTCCCGCCTGCGCGGCCGAAGCCGCTTCGGCGAGGCGAAGGCCCGGCCATCCACGTTCTATGGGCAGGCGAGAAGACCGTGGATGCCCGGGACAAGCCCGGGCATGACGACGCGGATCGACCGTGCCAGTGATATAAGCGCTCGACGATTGGGATGGGTTGAAATGCTGGAAAAGGCTGAGGGCACTCGAGAGCCCATCAAGGTCGAGTTCGACAATTTCGAGCATGGCTTTCCTGAAGGCTTCGGTCCGGGCTGGTGGGGCCAGCTCGCCTATTGGATCGGCATCGCGTTCGCGACCTTCCAGCTCTATGTCGCCGCCTTCAACTATCTGCCGAGCCAGGTGGTCCGCGGCGTCCATGTCGGCTTCCTGCTCCTGCTCACCTTCGGCCTGATCGCCAATTTCACCGCGAAGAGCAATTTTGGCCGTGCGCTCGGCTGGGCGATCGGCGCTGCCGGCTTCTTCTGCGGTCTCTACCAATGGATCTTCTATGCCGACCTGATCGCGCGCGACGGCGATCCGACCAGGCTCGATCTTGCCGTCGGCACGCTGCTCGCGGTGCTGATCTTCGAGGGCACGCGGCGGCTGATGGGCGCGGCGCTGCCACTGATGTGCGGCGCGTGTCTCCTGTATTGGTTTTTCGGGCAGTACCTGCCGTCGCCGCTGAACCATCGCGGCTATGATTTCGACCAGATCGTCACGCATCTGTCGTTCGGCACCGAAGGCTTTTACGGCGTGCCGATCTACGTCTCGGCGACCTACATCTTCCTGTTCATCCTGTTCGGCTCGTTCCTGGAGCGCGCCGGCATGATCCAGCTGTTCACCGACGTCTCGCTCGGCCTGTTCGGCCGCACCCGCGGCGGACCTGCCAAGGTCGCGGTGTTCGCCTCGGGCATGATGGGCACCATCTCCGGCTCGGGCGTCGCCAACGTCGTCACCGTCGGCCAGTTCACCATCCCGCTGATGATCAGGTTCGGCTACCGCCGCGCCTTCGCGGCCGGCGTCGAGGCCACGGCGTCGATGGGCGGCCAGATCATGCCGCCGGTGATGGGCGCTGTCGCCTTCATCATGGCCGAGACGCTCGGCGTGCAATATTCGGAGATCGTCAAGGCGGCGGCTATCCCAGCGATCCTCTATTTCGCCTCCGCGTTCTGGATGGTGCATCTCGAAGCCGGCAAGCACGGCCTCGTCGGCATGAAGCGTTCGGAGATCCCGAGCGCCTGGAAGGCGCTGGTGACGCGCTGGTACCTCGTGCTGCCGCTCGCCGCCCTTGTCTACATGCTGTTCGAGGGCTTCACGCCGCTCTACGCCGGCAGCATGGGCCTTGCGCTGACGGTGACGCTGATCCTCGGCACTGCCATCACGACGGGCGCCTCCTCGAATGTGGTCCGCACCATCTTCTGGGTCGGGCTCGCGCTCGTCGTCGCGGCACTGTCGCGCGACGGCCTCCAGATCGTGCCGGTCGCGACCGTCGTGGTCGGGCTGATCGTGATCACGGCGTTCGTGCGCGGCGGCTTTGCGGCGTTGCGCGCCTGCCGCGATGCGCTGGCCGAGAGCGCGAAATCCGCCATCACCGTCGGCATGGCCTGCGCCATCGTCGGCGTCATCATCGGCATGATGTCGCAGACCGGCGTCGGCACCATCTTCGGCGGCTGGGTGATCGGTCTCGGCGAGAAGAGCCTGTTCCTGGCGCTGGTCATGACCATGCTGCTGTCGATCCTGCTCGGCACCGGCATCCCGACCATCCCGACCTACATCATCACCGCCGCGCTCGCCGCGCCGGCGCTGGCCAAGCTCGGCGTGCCCTTGATCGCGAGCCACATGTTCGCATTCTATTACGGCATCATGGCCGATCTCTCGCCGCCGGTGGCGCTCGCCGCGCTTGCCGCCGCGCCGATCGCCAAGGAGAATCCTGACAAGATCGGCTGGGAGGCGATGCGCATCGCGCTCGCCGGCTACGTCATTCCCTTCATCTTCGTCTATTCTCCGGCCTTGATGCTGCAGGCCGGCGATCCCATGGCGGCCAAGCTCGGCTTCTACGGCGCGGTGGCGCTGGCGAGCTTGAAGGCGCTGGCGGCGATCGGCCTGTTCGGCATGGTCGCGATCGGCTTCCTGTTCACGCGGCTGACGCTGATCGAGCGCCTGGTCGCGCTCGGCGCGGCGTTCTGCCTGCTCGGCGAATTCCCGTTCAGCGACACCGCGGGCTTCGTGCTCGCCGCGGCGCTTGTGCTGTGGCAATGGCGGCAGCGTCCGCCGGCGCCGGTCGAGGCGGTGTGAGTCTCTGTCTTGCGGCAGCCGGCGGCGTGAAGGCGCTCGCCCTCACAGCCTTCACGCTTGTCTGGACGCATTCGATCGCGAAGGTTGAATGGCAGGAGGACTGGCGCCTCACGCCCGCCGGTCTCGAGCTGGTGCAGGCCCGCGTCAAGGGCACCGGCCCCGGCATGGAGCCGCCGGCCGAGGCGCGGCTGGTCGACGGCTGGTTTCAATGGCGGCCGCAGCGTGCGCCGATGCCGGAATTGGTGCTCGGCAATTCGGGCGCGGCGGGGGAATGGCGACTCTGCCATGACGGGAAGTGCCGGACATTGTCGGAGATTGTTGGGCATCCCGTTGGTGCTAACGTCACCAAGATGAGCGTCTGCAAAGAACCGTAGCCCGGATGGAGCGCAGCGTAATCCGGGACCACTGCCCCCGGATTGCGCTGCGCTCCATCCGGGCTACAAGAACGACAAACAGGGAGACATACGATGGATCGGCTCAAGGGCAAGGTTGCGATGGTGGTGGGCGCCGGCTCGATCGGCCCCGGCTGGGGCAACGGCAAGGCAACCGCGGTGACCTTCGCGCGCGAGGGCGCGCAGGTGTTTTGCGTCGATCGCAATGGTGCCGCGGCCGAGGAGACCGCTAAGATCATCACCGGCGAGGGCGGCAAGGCGACGGCCTTCACGGCCGACGTGTCGCGCGCCCGTGAGATCGAGGCGATGGTCGCGGCGTGCCTGAAGGCCTATGACCGCGTCGACGTGCTCGACAACAATGTCGGCATCGCCGAGATGGGCAGCGTGGTCGAGGTGAGCGAGGACAGCTGGGATCGCGTCTTCAGCGTCAACCTCAAGAGCGCCTATCTCGCCATGAAGCACGTGATTCCGATCATGGTGAAGCAGGGCGGCGGCTCGATCATCAACATCTCCTCGATCGCCTCGATCCGCCACATGGGCATCTCCTACGTCACCTATGGGACCTCGAAAGCGGCGATGAACCAGATGACTCGCACCACCGCGATCGAATTCGCGCGCCATCATGTCCGGGTCAACGCGATCCTGCCCGGCCTGATGAAGACGCCGATGGTCGAGCACTCCGCCGGCCTCGCCGCCAGCTACGCCAAGGGCGACGTCGAAGCGATGTGGCGCGCACGCGACGCGCAGGTGCCGATGGGTCACATGGGCGATGCCTTCGACGTCGCCAACGCCGCGCTGTTCCTGGCCTCGGACGAGTCGAAATATGTGACGGGAATCGAGCTGGTGGTGGACGGCGGGATTACGTGCAAGGCGGGGGCGTAGCTTCCAGTCTTCGTCGCCGTCCCGGATCGGCGCTCCGCTTGTCCGGGACGACGCCGAGAGCTACTGCGCCAGCGCCAGAATGCCGCCGGCAAAGGCGTGCCACGCGGCCGTCTCACTGACCGGCCAGTTCAGCACCTTCACCGCCAGAAGCGCGAGCGTGCCGAAGATGTACACCGGATGCACGCGCCCTTCGGTGCGCCAGTCACGCACCATGGCGACGACGAGCAGAAGGGAGGCGACCACAGCCGGCGCGATCGTCACGGGCACTGGCGGCGGGCCAGGCGGTCCGGGAGGGGCGAGGAAGGTCAGGAACCAGCGCGCGATCGCGGCGTCGAGGATCGAGACCGCCGCGAGCAGCATCAGGCGCTTGTGAATCTCGAGCCTGCGCGTGTTCATGATCGCGAGCACGAACACCGCGGCGAAGAAGGCGATGCCGCTGAGCGGCACGATCGCGAAGGCGATGCCTGCATCGGCCTGCCCGAGCGCCGCGGCGTTCTTCATCGACGTCACGGACGCGAAGCAGCCAAAAATGACCATCGCGGTCGCAAGCGAGACGCCGACGATGCCGAACGAGCGGTGGTTGACCACCCGGCCGGAAGCCGCGAGCCAGGTCTGGAGCACGAAATACAGCGACCAGGTGAAGAACAACAATCCGTGAAAATGAATCACCGGGCTGGCGGAGAATGTCCGGTGAGCGAGCGGCACCCAATAGGTCGGTGCGAAGCCGAGGAAGGCGGTGGCCGCGCAGGCCAGCGCCATGTGGAGATAAAAATATCGTGCAGGCGCCGCATCACGCGCGCGTACACGACGGTCGTCGATCAGGGTCGTCATCAGCAGTGAGTCTGGGGAGGCGGGGTTTGGTTCAAACTCCGGGACGCCGTGTGTGACTCGGCACACGTTGCTGAACGCCCCAAAACTCGCGTCCTCCTGGATCGGCGCGCTTAGCGCGCGCTTGTCCGGGACGACACCGAGTTTGTATCGCGGAGTTGCCTCATCCGCCCGCGCTCAATTCTGCGCGATCGAGCTCCTCCTCGAGCCGGTGAAACGCGTCGTCGCCGATCACCTCGGTGGCGCGCAGATCGAAGATCGCCTTGCGCGCGGCCTCGATGGCGCGGCGGCGGAGGGGATCGGCGGGCAGTTCGCCGTTGCTGATGCCGCCGTTCGGATCGGTCTCGGTCTGCATCAGGATGGCGCGATATTCGAGCCGCAGGATCTCCGCCTCCTCCGACGGATTGCTCTCGATCGCATCGAGCGCGGCGCGATAGGCGACCGCGCGGCCGCGGGCGACCTCGATGCCGACGGGATCGTCGTCCTTGAGGTTGAAAGCGAGGATCAGCGGCCGCAGCGTCAGGCCCTGGATCACCAGCGAGCCCAGCACCACCGCAAAGGCAATGAAGACGATGAAGTCGCGATAGGGAAAGTTTTCCGGCAGCGCAAAGGCGGTGGCGAGCGTGACGAGGCCGCGCATGCCGCACCAGGAGATGATGAGCCCGCCCTTGGGCGAGGCCACCTGCTTCGGATCCTTGGGATGATAGAGCCCCTGCGCGATCAGCACCCGGAGACTCGTGCGATAGAACGTCACCCAGAACAGGCGCACCAGGATCACCGTGAGCAGGATCCAGGCGGCGGCCACGCAATATTCCCAGCGCACGTCCGCGTCCAGCCGCGTCCAGATCGGCCGCATCTGCATGCCGATCAGCATGAAGGCGAGCACGTTGAGCACGAACACGGTCGTGTCCCACACCGCATAGGACGGCACCCGCAGCCGCGCCGGGATGCGTGCCGGCGCGGTCCGTGCGACCGTGATGGCATAAACCACGATGGTGAGGATGCCGGAGAGGCCGAGATGCTCGGCGGCGATCCAGACCATGAAAGTGGTGGCGAACTGCACGATGATGGCGCTCGGCGCCTCCGTCACCCGCTCCATGAACAGCGGAATGATGCGGCCTGCGGCCAGACCCGCGATGACGCTGCCGACCAGCGCCAGCGCCATGGTCGGCGCGACCTGGCTCCAGGTCAGATGCTCGGTGGCGACCGCGCCGACGGCGATGCGATAGATCAGCAGCGCGCTGGCATCGTTGAGCAGGCTCTCGCCTTCCAGGACCTTGACCATGCGATGGGGCAGCTTGACCTGGCTCAGGATCGCAACGGCAGCGGCCGCATCCGGCGGCGCCACGATGGCGCCGAGCGCGACCGCGGCGGCCCAGGGCATGTCGGGCATCAGCCGGTGCGCGACATAAGCGACACCTGCCGTGGTCAGGCCGACCGCGGCGACGACCAGGGTCGAGACCGGAACCCAGTTGTTGCGAAGGTCGCGCAACGACGTGTCGAAGGCGGCATCGAGCAGGACCGGTGCGACAAAAAGAGCCAAGGCCAGGTCCGGCTCGAGCGCCCAGGACGGGCTCGAGGGCACGAAGGCGATCAGCGCGCCGCCGATGGCGAGAAAGGTCGGGTAGGGCACCTTGATCCGCCGCGCCAGCGCCGATAAGCCAACGGCGCCGAGCAGCAGCGCGATGATCCATTCGAATGTCGACACGACGATCCCCGAAGCCGATCTGAGCGGTGCCACAAGCTAGCACCAATCCGGCCGTATGATGGATAGTACGGCTTCAAGGCAAGACCTCTTCAAGACAAGACCTTGAGAGGATTGACGACAAGGTTTCGACTGCAACGAGCATGCGTTTTCTCATTCAGCTGATCGGCGCCGGGCTGCTCTACGCGCTCTCGCTCGCCCCGGCCGATGCCGCGACCGGCGGCGAACCAGTGGCCGTGACGCCGGTCGATGTCGCGCCCTGCCTCGCGGCGGCCGCAGCCGACGACATGGACAAGGCCGCCACGGCCTGCGCCGCCGTGATCGACAACGAGAAGACGGCGAAGGGCGACCTGATCAAGGCCCTGATCGCGCGCGGCGCGCTCTATGCGCGGCGCGACCAGATCGACCGCGCCATCGCCGACGACAGCCGCGCTCTTCTGCTCGCCCCCGGCCTTGCGGACATCTTCAATGCGCGCGGCGAGCTCTGGCTGAAGAAGGGCGACAAGCCGAAGGCGGTGCAGGATTTCGGCGCAGCGCTCAAGATCGATCCGAACCACGAGAAGGCCAAGGCCAATCACAAGGCGATGGCGCGCGAGCTCGAGCGGATCGGCGCGCAGATGGCGGTCGCGGGCAAGCCCAGCTTCAATTGCGCGCGAGCGCGTCGGGCGGTGGAAAGGGCGATCTGCGGCAATCGCGAGCTCGCCGATCTCGATCGCGAGGTCTTTGCCTCCAATGCCCGTGCGATCCGTGAAGCGCGCAATGCGGCCGAGGCCAAAGCGCTCCAGCGCGAGCAGGACGAGTTCATCGCGCGCCGCAACGCCGATTTCGGCCGGCCGGGCTACGACCTGAAGAAAGCCATGCAGGAGCGCTTGCAGCGGCTGAACGGCGTGGATGGATATTGAGACTTTCGCCTCTCCCGCAAGCGGCGGGGCGATCACCTATGATTCGCGGTTGCAGGCTGCGTGTACGCCTCGTCCTTCGAGACGGCGCTAACGCGCCTCCTCAGGATGAGGCCAATTGGCGTCAGCGCCCGTTGCAATGCTGCCGCGCACTCCGTCCTCATCCTGAGGAGCCCGCCTAAAGCGGGCGTCTCGAAGGATGGCCGCAGGGTAAGAGCTCTCAGAGGTGATGGTCCTGCCGCAAGCGGGGCGAGGGAGAGCCGGCAGCGCTCCATCCCTCCCCGACCTGTTTGAACCCATCCCTTGCCAGCTGCGACAACGGTGAGAACCCGACGTCACGGAGCCCTATGTCATGTGCGGCACTCAAGCCTCCGCGCAAGCGCTTTCGCCTGCCAAAATCTCGCTTCGCGCCCTCTTCCTCGGCGCGGCAATGAGCTTCGTTCTCGCGGCCCCCGCCGCGGCGAGCACCGCGTGCGTGCTGGGGAGCAAAGCTGGCCCGGCCGAGCTGATCCCGGCATGCAGCGCCATCATCGACCAGACCGCCAATCCGGCCGTCGAACGCAGCGCGGCCCTCGTCGTCCGCGCCGAAGCCAATGCGCGGACCCTTGGAGGCCAGTCACAGGCGCTGCGGGATCTGGACCGCGCCATCGCGCTCGCCGGCAAGAATGCGAAGGCCTGGCGCGTGCGCGGCGACCTCCTGCGCGAGGCCGGCGGCGACCTCAATCGCGCCGCGGCGGATCTGACCAAGGCGATCGAGCTCGACCCGCAGGATGCTGAAGCCTACGAACTGCGCGGCGTCGTCTACACCAATCAGCGCCGGCTCGACCGCGCGCTCGCCGATTACGACCAGGCGATCAAGCTGAAGCCGGACGATGCGCAAGCCTGGTCCGACCGCGGCGTGGCCTATTATCTCGGCGGCGACAACGAGAAGGCGATCAGGAATTTCGACGAGGCGCTGCGGCTCGATCCAAACCGCGCGCGCACCTACACCAATCGCGGCGCGGCCTATAAGAAGCTCGGCCAGCTCGACAAGGCGGTCGCCGACGACGGCGAGGCGATCAGGCTCGATCCGAAGGTGCCGGAATATTACGACAATCGCGGCCTGACCTATGCCGCGATGGGCGAGTACGACAAGGCGATCGCCGATTACGACCAGGCGATCCGGCGGGAGCAGCGCGCCAATTTCCTGACCAACCGCGGCGATTCCTACCAGTTCAAAGGTGAGCTCGGGGCTGCGCTGAGCGACTACGAGGCTGCGCTCAAGCTCGATCCGAATTTCGCAAAGACCTACAACAACCGCGCCGTGCTCTACAAGAAGATGGGCGAGCGGAAGAAGGCGCTGGCCGATTATGAGACGGCGCTGAAGCTGGACCCCGGCAACGAGAATGCAGCCAACGGCCGCCGCAGCATGATGGCGGAGATTGCCAGGTTCGGCGCGGCGTCACCGGGCCCGATGCATGCGCGCTCAGCCGACGATAGCGGCCCGTCCTTCGATTGCGCCACCGCCAAGCGCGAGGTCGAGAAAGTGATCTGCGCCGATCCGCAGCTCGGCGTGCTCGACCGCCGGATCGCTGAGGCCTACGGGCGTGTGCTGAAATCCGCGAGCAAGCGCTCCGCAGACAGCCTGCGCAAGTCCCAGCGCGAGTTCCTCACGACGCGCGATGCGAGTTTCCGCCGCCCCGACTATGACCTGAAAAAGGTCATGCAGGAGCGGTTACAGAAGCTGAATGCCATGGAGAGCTGAGAGTAGCGCCTCCTTCGCCTCTCCCCGCGTGCGGGGAGAGGCCGGAATTTGCGACAGCAAATTCCGGGTGAGGGGGAGTCTCCGCGAGTCCAACTGCCGCCGTCCCCGAGGAGACTCCCCCTCACCCCGACCCTCTCCCCGCAAGCGGGGAGAGGGGGAAGGACACCCTTTTCAGCTTGAACCGCGGCCCGTTGCCGCGAAAATAAGCCCACAACAAGGCCGGCAATTGATCCTGGTCATGGCGGGGCGCCTGTCCTGCCACAAGGGTCGGAGCCAGGCGAATAAAGGGAACGGGAGCGCGGGAATGAATATCCAGGGCAAAAGTCGCTATCACGAGGTCCATGCGCGCTCGCTGGCCGATCCCGACGGCTTCTGGGCCGAGGCGGCGAAGGAGATCGACTGGATCGAGCCTGCGAAAAAGATCTTCGATTCCTCGCAAGGAACCTACGGCCGCTGGTTTGCCGGCGGCGTCGTCAACACCTGCTACAACGCCCTCGACCGCCACGTCGAACGCGGCCGCGCCGACCAGGTCGCGCTGATCCATGATTCGCCGCTGACGGGTTCGATCACCAAGCTCACCTATGCCGAGCTGCTGAACGAGGTCCAGGCGCTCGCCGCAATCATGCAGGATTTCGGCGTCGCCAAGGGCGACCGTGTCATCCTCTATATGCCGATGGTGCCGGAGGCGGTGGTCGCGATGCTCGCCTGCGCGCGGCTCGGTGCGGTGCACTCGGTGGTGTTCGGCGGCTTTGCCGCGAAGGAGCTTGCCACCCGCATCGACGATGCGCAGCCCAAGCTGATCCTGTCCGCCAGCTGCGGGATCGAGCCCGGCCGCATCGTGCAGTACAAGCCGCTGCTCGACGAGGCGATCAAGCTTGCCAGCAGCAAGCCGAAGGCCTGCATCGTATTGCAACGTCCGCAGCTCACCTGCGAGATGACGCCGAGCCGCGACTACGATTGGGCCAGCCTGCGCCGCAAGGCGCTGAACGACGGCAAGCGCGCGGCTTGCGTGCCTGTCGCCGCGACAGATCCGCTCTACATCCTCTACACATCGGGCACGACCGGCGTGCCGAAGGGCGTCGTGCGCGACAATGGCGGGCATCTCGTCGCGGTGAAATGGTCGATGTTCAACCTCTATGGCGTCAAGCCGGGCGAGGTCTGGTGGTGCGGCTCCGACATCGGCTGGGTGGTCGGCCACAGCTACATCGTCTACGGCCCGCTGCTGCACGGCGCGACCACGATCATGTACGAGGGCAAGCCGGTCGGCACGCCCGACGCCGGCGCGTTCTGGCGCGTGATCTCCGAGCACAAGGCGGTCGCCTTCTTCACCGCTCCGACGGCCTTCCGCGCCATCCGTAAGGAAGACCCGGAAGGGAAATTCATCCGGCAGTACGATCTCTCCAAATTCCGCACGCTGTTCCTCGCCGGCGAGCGTGCCGATCCGCCGACCGTGGAATGGGCGGAGCAGCAGCTGAAGGTGCCGGTGATCGACCATTGGTGGCAGACCGAGACCGGCTGGTGCATCGCCGGCAATCCGGTCGGCCTCGGCATGCTGCCGGTCAAGCACGGCTCGCCGACGGTGCCGATGCCGGGCTATCAGGTCGACGTCGTCGATGAAGCGGCAAAGCCGGTCGGCCCCAACACCATGGGCTCGATCGTCATCAAGCTGCCGATGCCGCCGGGCTGTTTGCCGACGCTGTGGAATCAGGACGAGCGCTTCAAGGAAGCGTATTTGAGCGAATTCCCCGGCTATTACAAAACCTCCGACGCCGGCTACAAGGACGAGGACGGTTATGTCTTCGTGATGGGCCGCACCGACGACATCATCAACGTCGCCGGCCATCGTCTCTCCACCGGCGGCATGGAGGAGATCCTGGCCTCGCATCCCGATGTCGCCGAATGCGCCGTGCTCGGCGTCAAGGACGCGATCAAGGGCGAGGTGCCCTGCGGCTTCCTGGTGCTCAAAGCGGGCGTGAAGCGCCCGCCCGCCGAGATCGAGAAGGAGATCATCGCGCTGGTGCGGGACAAGCTCGGCCCGGTCGCCGCGTTCAAGCTCGCCATCACCGTCGGCCGCCTGCCCAAGACGCGCTCCGGCAAGATCCTGCGCGGCACCATCAAGAAGATCGCCGATGGTGAATCCTGGACCATGCCGGCGACGATCGAGGATCCCAAGGCGCTCGACGAGATCGGCGAGGCGCTGAAGGGACGGGTGTGACGCGAAGCGTCATCCCGGGGCGATCCGCAGGACCGAACCCGGGATCTCGAGATTCCGGGTCTGGTGCTTACGCACCATCCCGGAATGACGGTGTATCGACTTACATTCTCCGCATTCCGGGCTAAACAGGGTCGGCCAACAAGGGACCCTCGATGCCACTCGCCGCCGCGCCCCGCCTGCTCACCGCCTTAGCTCTCGCCATCGCTCTCTCCGCCTGCTCCGCGCGCTACCAGAATCCGGTGGCGATGGGCGGCGATGACGACGACGCGGTGTGCCAGAGCCGGGGCTATGCGCAAGGTTCGCCGGAATACGTGGCCTGCCGCAAGGACCGCGACGTCCAGCGCAACGCCGCCACCGCGCGCGCCGACCGCCGCCAGCGCGATCTCGGCGAGTACATGCTGAACCATCCCGAACGGCCGTAGCCGTCTGCTCGTTGCACGTGCTGAACTGACGCGCCTTGCGGTTCTCTGCGGCCATTGCCGCCCATCGCGCAAGTCCGTCTGCCGTGGCAGATCTGCAACGCCGTAGTTGATTTGTGGCGCGTCAGCCCAAATTTGATTCAGGTCAAATCCGAGGGCGCCCCCGTTCTGCTCTGACATCTGTGATCGCGCAACGGAGCGCGCATGGCTCTCAAGGGGAATTCAATGCGAAGGACAATTCGGAATGCCGCACGGCTGGCAGTGCTCGCCGCCGCGTTCGGCGGCGCGCTTGCATCGGCGCAAGCTGCGGATCTACCAGTCTATACCAAGGCGCCGCCGGCGGTGGAGGCCTGGAATCCCTGGATGATCCGTCTGCGCGTGCTCGGCGTTTTGCCGGACGGCGGTAACAGCACGGTCAATGTCACGGGTGTGCCAGCGCTGTCGTCGCCGAACTCTGGCCTTCACATCAGCAACCAGGTCGTCCCCGAACTCGACATCTCCTATTTCTTCACCCCGAACATCGCGGCTGAGTTGATCCTCGGCGTAACACGGCATCACCTAACCGGATCGGGCACGCTCCAAGGGCTCGATATCGGAAAAACCACGCTGCTGCCGCCGACGCTCACCCTGCAATACCATTTCACCAATTTCGGCGCCTTCAAGCCCTATATCGGCGCCGGCGTGAACTACACGGTGTTCTTCAACAATTCGGCGTCGAACATCCCGTTCGGCGGCCTCGCCGTCACCAACCTGCATGTCAGCAACCAGTGGGGCGGTGCCGTGCAATTCGGCTTCGACTACATGCTCGACAAGCATTGGGGCCTCAACGTGGACGTGAAGAAGCTGTGGCTCCAGCCGAACTACTCGGCCACGGTCAACGGCGCGATCCCGGTTACCGGCACCGCGCATATCGATCCGTGGCTGGTCGGTGCAGGCGTGACGTACAAGTTCTGAGCGTTCGCGGCGTCCGGCTCGACGCCCGCGATCTCACACGCAAAACGCGGCAGGTTTCCCTGCCGCGTTTTTTTTTGTGCGGTCGATCGCCGAAGGAGGAACTACTCCTCCTCGTTCTCGTGCTTCTTGCCGCCGAGCGTCTTCAGCTTGGCGAACACGGCGTCGACGTTGAGGTCGTCGCTGGACTTCTCCGCGGGCTCGTACTCGTCCTTGCGGGTGGTCTCGGAGGCCGGCAGCAGGGTGGCGCCGCCATAGGCTGCGTCGATCGGCTTTTCCTTCGCCGCGCGCTGGACCTCGAAATCGAGCTCGATCTGCGAGCACAGGCCGAGGGTGACCGGGTCGATCGGGGTCAGCGACGAGGTGTTCCAGTGGGTACGGTCGCGCACGCTGGCGATCGTGCTCTTGGTGGTGCCGACCAGGCGCATGATCTGAGCGTCCTTGAGCTCCGGATGGTTGCGCAGCAGCCAGAGGATGGCGCTCGGGCGCTCATGGCGGCGCGAGACCGGGGTATAACGCGGGCCCTTGCGCTTGGGCTGGGGCGGCAGCACCACCTTGCTCTCCTGGAGGCGGAGCCGGTAGTCCGGGTTCTTCTCGCCCTTCTCGATCTCCTCGCGGGTCAGCTGGCCATTGGAGAGGGGATCCATGCCCTTGATGCCCTGGGCCGCGTCGCCGTCGGCGATGGCGCGCACCTCGAGGGGATGCATCTTGGTGAAATCGGCGACCTGGTCGAAGGTCAGCGCGGTGTTGTCGAGCAGCCAAACGGCGGTCGCCTTGGGCATCAGAGGTGCGTTGCTCATGGCAAATCTCCTTTGTGCTTCGCCCACCCCTCTGGAGGCGAAACCGGTAGTCATCAGCGATGACAGGGAATTCGCGCTATATAAGCCCGGAGGGGGTAGCCATGCAATGGTTCTGCTATAGATAGTGCCTTGACACCGCCCGAAAGGGGGCCCAATTCCCTTTGAACCGCTGTAAGGTCCAAGCCGACAGCTTTAAGCCCAATTCCCATCCATCGACCGCCCCCGCCAGAAGGCGAAACGGGTGATTCGGTCCCGAGATCGCTCAATGTCAGCCAAACCAGACCTCAAGATCGTGCTTTGTTCTCCCCGCGGCTTCTGTGCCGGGGTGGTCCGGGCGATCGACACCGTGGAACGGGCGCTCGATAAGTACGGCGCCCCCGTCTATGTTCGCCATGAGATTGTGCACAACAAGTACGTCGTCGATGGGTTGAAGAAGAAGGGCGCCATCTTCGTCGAGGAGCTCGCCGAAATTCCTGAGAATGCCACCGCGCCGGTGGTGTTCTCGGCCCACGGCGTGCCGAAGTCGGTTCCGGCCGACGCTCAGTCCCGCAACCTGTTCTCGCTGGATGCGACCTGTCCGCTGGTGACCAAGGTGCATCGCGAGGCCGCGATCCACTTCAAGCGCGGCCGCGAGATCTTCCTGATCGGCCATTCCCACCATCCTGAGGTGGTCGGCACGCTCGGCCAGCTGCCGCCCGGCGCCGTGACCCTGATCGAGACCGCCGAGGACGCCAAGACCATCACGCCGAAGGACCCCAATAACCTCGCCTTCGTGACCCAGACCACGCTGTCGATCGACGACACCGCGGAGATCGTCGCGCTGCTCAAGGAGCGCTTCCCGAACATCAACGGGCCGCACAAGGAAGACATCTGCTACGCCACCACCAACCGCCAGCTCGCGGTGAAGAAGGTGGCGCCGGTGGTGGACGCGCTGATCGTCGTCGGGGCTCCCAATTCGTCGAACTCGCAGCGCCTGCGCGAGGTTGCCGAGCGTGAGGGCTGCAAGATCGCGGTGCTGGCGCAGCGCGCCACCGACATCGACTGGGGCAGGTTCGGCAACATCAAGAGCCTCGGCATCACCGCGGGCGCGTCCGCGCCGGAGGTGATCGTCGAGGAGATCATGGACGCCTTCGCCGAGCGCTACACGCTGCACGTGGAGACGGTCTCGGCCGCGGAAGAGAACGAGTTCTTCCCGTTGCCGCGTCAGGTGCGCCCCGAAGCCGCCGCCGAGTAGACCTTTATGGCGGTCTACACCGACGTCGCCGCCGACGAGCTTGCGGATTTCCTGAAGCAATACGATCTCGGCGAATTGCTGTCCTACAAAGGCATCGCCGAGGGCGTCGAGAACTCCAACTTCCTGCTGCACACGAGCAAAGGCTCGTTCATCCTCACGCTCTACGAAAAGCGCGTGGCGAAGAATGATCTGCCGTTCTTCCTCGGACTGATGACGCACCTCGCCGAGCACGGCGTCAATTGTCCGCTGCCCGTGCGGGGACGCGACGGCGAGGCGTTGCGCGAGCTCGCAGGCCGGCCCGCCGCGATCATCACCTTTCTCGAAGGCGTCTGGCCGCGCAAGCCGAACGCAACCCATTGCGCCGGGGTCGGCGAGGGGCTGGCCCGGATGCATCTGGCCGGCGCCAACTTTGCAATTCGGCGCGCCAACGCGCTCTCGGTATCCGGCTGGCGTCCGCTGTTCGATGCGGCTTCGAACCGGGCCGATGAGGTGCAGCCAGGGCTGCGCGCCTTCCTCGCCGCCGAGCTCGATCAGCTCTCGAGCGGGATCTGGCCGAGCCACCTGCCCGAAGGCGTGATCCATGCCGACCTCTTCAACGACAACGTCTTCTTCCTCGGCGACAAGCTCTCCGGGATCATTGACTTCACCTTCGCCTGCAACGACATGCTGGCCTATGACGTCGCGATCTGCCTCAACGCCTGGTGCTTCGAGCCGGATCATTCCTTCAACGTCACCAAGGCGCGTGCCTTCCTCAACGCCTATGGCCGCGTGCGCAAGCTCAGCGAAGCCGAAGAGGCCGCGCTGCCGCTCTTGGCGCGTGGCGCCGCGATCCGCTTCCTGCTGACGCGGCTGGTCGACTGGCTCAACGTGCCGCCGGGCGCGCTGGTCAAGCCGAAGGATCCGCTGGAATATGTCCGCAAGCTGCGCTTCCATCAGAGCGTAACGAGCGTGCGCGACTACGGGCTGACGCCATCGGGGCTGGTCGTGTGAGCGAGCTTCCCAATGTTACGATCTATACTGACGGCGCCTGCTCGGGAAATCCCGGGCCGGGCGGCTGGGGCGCGATCCTGAAGTTCGGCGACAAGGAGAAAGAGCTGAACGGCGGCCAGCCGCACACCACCAACAACCAGATGGAATTGATGGCGGCGATCTCGGCGCTCGAAGCGTTGAAGAGGCCGTGCACGGTCGATCTCTACACCGACAGCCAGTATGTCCGGCAGGGCATCACCGGCTGGATCTTCGGCTGGAAGCGCAACGGCTGGCGCACCGCCGACAAGAAGCCGGTGAAGAACGTCGAGCTATGGCAACGCCTCGACGCCGCGCTGAAGCAGCACGAGGTCCGCTGGCACTGGGTCAAGGGCCACGCCGGCCACCCCGAGAACGAGCGCGCCGATCAGCTGGCGCGCGACGGGATCGTGAAGGCGCGGTTGCAGCAGCGGGTGAGGGAGTAGCTGGGCGCTGTCGTCGTCTCATTCTCAACTGTCATCGCCCGGCTTGACCGGGCGATCCAGTACTCCGAGACGCTTCTGATTCAACCGAGAAGCCTCGGCGTATTGGATGCCCCCGGTCAAGCCGGGGCATGACAGCGGAATGTGCGGCTAAGAACGGTGGCCGCCTCACAGCTGCCCGAGCAGCGTATCGCCGCCGGAGACCTCGACCTTGCCGGGCATCGCCTCGAGGTTCAGCTTCTTCACCACGCCGTCCTCGATCAGCATCGAATAGCGCTTGGAGCGGATGCCGAGGCCGTTGGCGGAGGCGTCCAGCTCCATGCCGATCGCCTTGGTGAAGTCGGCATTGCCATCGGCGAGGAAGATCGCCTCGTCGCGCTGGTCGGTGTCGCGCTTCCAGGCGTTCATGACGAAGGCGTCGTTGACGGAGACGATGGCGATGGTGTCGACGCCCTTGTCCTTCATGGCATAGGCGTTGAGGAAGATGCTCGGCAGATGCATCTTGTGGCAGGTGCCGGTATAGGCGCCGGGCACCGCGAACAGCGCCACCTTCTTGCCCTTGAAGATGTCGTCGGTGGTCTTCACCTGCGGGCCTTCCGCCGTCATCACGCGGAATTTCGCCTCGGGCAGCTTGTCGCCAATCTGGATCGCCATCGTCGTTTCTCCATGGAAATGGGCCGGGGCTGTTCTAGAGCATTTTACCGCCGGAGGGAAACGGCTTCACCGCGCTGTGATGAGGCCGCGGTCGCAATTTTCTCGTCATTGCTGTCGATGTTCACTAATTCGCTGATTGGATCGCGGTGGTCTTGGTAGCGGCGAAGGCCTTGGGGGTTTGTCCTGCCAAGGCCTGATGGGGTCTGTGGTTGTTGTAGTAAACGAGGTACTCGAACAGTTCATTGGCGAAGTGGTCGAGGTTGTCGAAGGTCGCGCCGTCGATGACGTCGTCATCGAGGGTGCGCCAGAAGCGTTCGACCTTACCGTTGGTCTGCGGCCGATAGGGCCGGGTGTAGCGGTGTTTGATGCCGAGCTCGAGCAGCATGGCCTCGAACGGATGCTCGCCCGGCTTGGTGCGGGCGGCGAACTCGGCGCCGTTGTCGGACAGGATTTCCTGGAAGACGAGCCCATAGGTGACGTTGAGGGTGTTGATCATCTTCAGGGTCTTGAACATGACCGGCAGCGCCTTCTTGGATGTCAGGACCTCTGCCCAGGCCAGACGCGTGCAGCTGTCGATCAAGCTGATGATGTAGGCCGTGACCGGGGGTGGCGCGAGGAACATATCGCGCGGCAATTGATGCAGATCGACGTGGCCCAGCTCTCCGAGCTTGTCCTTGATAATACGGCGTTTCTCCTCACGCATCGCCGGCGTGCGGCGGTTCAGGCGGTAGCGTTTCAGCACCCGGTAGATCGTGATCGGCGAAGGTACCGTGTCGCGCGTTTCGCGCAAGACGGCATGAATCTCATAACGGTTCATCCCCCGCTTGCGATGGGCGACAATCTCCGTCTCGATCCCTTCCGGCTCGCGTCGCTCCCGCCACTTCGGGCCGCGCCGCCGCGGCAGCAGATCCGCTTCCTCGCCGCTCTGCAGATAGCGATTGTAATACTTGCGGAACGTCTGCGAGCAGGTCCCGTGGTGCCGGTAGAAGTCGCCGACCCGCTTGAACAGCGGCGATCGGCCAGCCTTCACCGCCTCATACTCCGAAATCAGAAAACGCCACTTCTGCAGATAGTTGCGTTCAACCGTTCGGTCATAGCTGTTGTCTCGCATCGGATCGTTCCTCCGCTGGAGCGATCCAATCAGCGAATTAGTGAACATGCACAATTGCGAGGAGCTCTTGCGACGAAGCAATCCAGACTGCCTCTGCGGATATATTTCTGGATTGCTTCGCGGAGCCTGTCATCGGGCCGCGCTCTGCGCGGACCCGTTGGCTCGCATGACGAATGGGGCGCGTGGGCGCGCCCCATCGAGCCGAGAGGCGTGCCTTCAGGCCGCCTGCGCCTTCTTCTCGTCGCGGAGCTGCCGGCGCAGGATCTTGCCGACGTTGGTCTTCGGCAGGTCGTTGCGGAATTCGATGTGCTTGGGCACCTTGTAGCCGGTGAGCTGCTCGTGACAGAACTTGATCACGGCCTCGGCGGTAAGGTTCGGGTCCTTCTTCACAACAAAGGCCTTCACCGCTTCGCCGGACTTGGAATCGGGGATGCCGATCACGGCGCATTCGAGCACGCCCGGATGGCTCGCGATCACTTCCTCGATCTCGTTCGGATAGACGTTGAAGCCGGAGACCAGGATCATGTCCTTCTTGCGGTCGACGATCTTGATATAGCCCTTCTCGTCCATCACGCCGATATCGCCGGTGCGGAAATAGCCGTCCGCGGTCATTACCTTGGCGGTCTCTTCCGGCCTGTTCCAGTAGCCCGACATCACCTGCGGACCCTTGGCGCAGATCTCGCCGGCCTGTCCGAGCGGCACCTCATTGCCCTCGTCGTCGCGGATGGAGAGATAGGTCGAGGGCAGGGGAATGCCGATCGAGCCGGTGAACTCGGTCGCCGTCGGCGGATTGCAGGTCAGGACAGGCGACGTCTCCGACAGGCCGTAGCCCTCGGCGATGCTGCAGCCCGTGATGTTCTTCCATTGCTCGGCAACGGGGCGCTGCACCGCCATGCCGCCGCCGTTCGAGATTTTCAGCTTCGAGAAGTCGATCTTCTTGAAGTCGGGATGATGCATCAGCCCGTTGTAGAGCGTGTTCACCGCCGGGAAGGTGTTGACCTGGTACTTCGTCAGTTCCTTGATGAAGCCGGGTATGTCGCGCGGGTTCGGGATCAGGAGATTGCAGCCGCCGGCGCGCACGCCCAGGAGGTAGCAGGCCGTCAGCGCGAAGATGTGATAGAGCGGCAGCGCGCAGACGATCATGAGCTGGTCGACATGCGGCGGCGCGGCCAGCGCCGGCTGCAGCCAGGCATCGTTCTGCAGGACGTTGGCGACGATGTTGCGATGGAGCAGCGTGGCGCCCTTGGAGACGCCGGTGGTGCCGCCGGTATATTGCAGGAAGGCGACGTCACCCGGCGACAGCTTCGGCTTGTTGAGCGCCATGCCGCGGCCGGCGGACAGCGCGTCGTTGAAGGAGACCGAGCCTGGCAGCGACCAGGCCGGTACCATCTTCTTGACCCGGCGGACGACGAGGTTGACGATCACGCCCTTGAAGCCGAGCAGGTCGCCCATGCTGGCGACGATGACGTGCTTCACCTGCGTTCTCGCGATCACCTGCTCGACGGTGTGAGCGAAGTTCTCCAGCACGATGATGGCTTCGGCGCCGGAATCCTTCAGCTGGTGCTCGAGTTCGCGGGGGGTATAGAGCGGGTTGACGTTGACCACCGCGAAACCGGCGCGCAGCACGGCGGCGGTTGCGACCGGATATTGCAGCACGTTCGGCATCATGATGGCGACACGCGCGCCGCGCTGCAACCCGCGGCCTTGCAAGTAAGCGGCGAGCGCGACCGACATCTGGTCGAGGTCGCGATAGCTGATCGACTTGTCCATGCAGATGAACGCCTTGCGGTCGGCGAACTTGGTGAAGCTCTCCTCCAGCAGATCGACCAGCGATGCGTATTGCGTCGGCTCGATATCGGCGGGCACGCCGGGCGGATATTGCTTGAGCCAGATGCGCTCCATGGAAGACTCCCCTCATTGACCAGGGCCCGTTGTTCTCGGGCTTGCCTCGTTGCCGCCAGTATCCAGCTTGCCGGAACGGGTGGCAAGCCATGGTGGCTTAGGGCAAAGGTCGGGGCGTCGCTACTGGAATCGTTGCAGAACCGAGCTCCCGCAGGTGCGAAGCGCGGGCTGGCCCAATTCCGGGAGGTGTTAACTGTTGTTCGCCGGCTTGGTGGCAGCGGCCGGCTTCGCGGCCTTGGGCTTGGCGGGCTTGGCGGCCTGATCGCCGCTTGCAGGCTTCTCCGCAGGTTTGGCCGCATCGGGCTTGGCCGTATCGGGTTTGGCCGCAGCATGCTTGGCGCCGGCCGGCTTGGCAGCGGCCGGTTTGGCTGCGGTCTTGCCGTCGCCCTTGCCGTCGGCCTGCTTGGCGTCGGGCTTCGCCGCCGCGGTCTTCGTACCGGCCTCCTTGTTGCCCTCCTTGTTGCCCTCCTTGGGCTTGTCGGCGGCATCTGGCTTCTTGGCGACGCGCGACTTCTTGCCACGCGGCTTGGACGCGGCCTGCTGGTCGGCGTCGGCCGCGACCGCGGCGATCAGGGCCGTGCCGGTGCGGGTCGGGCCGGTATAGACCAGCACCGGCTCGGTCGGCGCCGGAGCCGAGGCCATCAGCTCGGAAGCCTTCATCAGCGGCGGCTGCAGGCCGGCCGTGAAGAAGGTGACCTGGGCCTCGCCGCCGGTGGCGGAGGCCGATCCGGTCGCGCCGCCATTGGCCGCAATCAGCGCATCGTCGTCGTCGCTGGCCGGCCGCTTGCGGTTGGGTCCGCACATCTCGTCGCGCAGGTTCGGCGGCGTGGCATCGACCGGCACGAGATTGTCGACGGTGCCGAGCGAGGGGCGCAGCCAGGTGAGATTGTCCTGAGCGAAGCCACGCTCCAGCAGCTGCGCCGCCTTCACCGCGCGCGCCGTGCCGGAATTGGCGCCGAGCACCACCGCGATCAGCCGGCGGCCGTTGCGCGTGGCCGAGGCGACAAGGTTGTAGCCGGAGGCGCAGATGAAGCCGGTCTTGAACCCGTCGGCGCCGGGATAGCGGCCGATCAGCTTGTTGAAATTGCCGGTGACGCGCTTGCCGAAGCGGATCGCCGGAATGTGCACGAAGTACTCGTATTCCGGCAGGTCGCGCAGGAACGAGCGCGCCAAGATCCCGAGGTCGCGCGCCGAGGTGATCTGGCCTTCGGCGGGCAGGCCGTTCGGATTGACGTAGCTCGTCTGCGTCATGCCGAGCTTTCTCGCGGTGTCGTTCATCACCGCGGAGAAGCCGTCGACCGAACCGCCGACGCCTTCGGCGAGCACCACGGCCATGTCGTTTGCCGACTTGACCATCATCATCTTCAGCGCGTTGTCGACGGTGACCTGCGTTCCCGGGCGGAACCCCATCTTCGACGGCGATTGCGAAGCTGCGGTCGGCGACACCGTGAGCAGCGTGTCGAGCGTCAGCCTGCCGTCCTTGACCGCCTTCAGCGTCACATAGGCGGTCATGATCTTGGTGACGGAGGCCGGATACCAGGGAATGGTCGCGTTTTCGGCCTGCAACACCTTGCCGCTGTCGGCCTCGATCAGCAGGAGCGCTTCGGCGCCCGCCGCGCGCGGCGCAAACAACGCGGCACAGGCGAGCGTCGCAGCGAACAGGTTGAACAGGGATTTGCGAAGCAGCGGGCGAAGGGCGTGCACTATCCGATTCCGGTCCTTGGAGATCCGCGCCTGATAAGGTCGGTTCTCGTGATCTGATTGTCGGTTCTGAAATCCAGCGCCGCCGCTTGCGGCGTCGCAAACCTATACCGGCTGGTGCGTCGAGAATAGGGGCTTCGAGCGGGTATTCCGCAACGAAGTAGGCCGAATTTCGACGGTCCTCTCGGGACTTGCTACGGGGATTTGGCAGCTGTCGCGGCAGCCTCTGCGGCCGTCACGCTGGCCCGTGCGTTCTCCTGCACCATGAACTGGGCCTTGGCCATCTCGGCAAAATGGCCGCCTTTGGCCACGAGTTCATCGAAAGTTCCGGATTCGATCACGCGTCCATTCTCGAACACCAGGATCCGGGTGGCTTTGCGGATGGTGGAGAGGCGATGGGCGATCACGAAGGTGGTGCGGCCCCTCATCACTTCGTCGAGAGCGGCGTTCACCTTGACCTCGGTGACGGCGTCCAGCGCGGAGGTCGCCTCGTCGAGGATCAGGATCGGTGGATCCTTCAGCAGCGCACGGGCGATGGACAGGCGCTGGCGCTCGCCGCCGGAGAGCATGCGGCCGCGCTCGCCGGCATTGG
This sequence comes from Bradyrhizobium sp. CB1015, assembly GCF_025200925.1. Classification (GTDB taxonomy): domain Bacteria; phylum Pseudomonadota; class Alphaproteobacteria; order Rhizobiales; family Xanthobacteraceae; genus Bradyrhizobium. Next base: position 1,110,812 of record NZ_CP104174.1, read on the forward strand.
TCGCGAAGCCGCCGCTGCGTTCGATGAATTCGAGCGCCTGGGCGCGCTCGGCCGCTTTCCGCATCTCGGCCTCGGTCGCATCCGGCTTGCCGACGCGCAAATTCTCCTCGATCGAGCGGTTGAACAGCAGCGCCTCCTGGAACACGACGCCGATGTTCCGCCGCAGCGAGGTCAGCGTGACGCCGCGAACGTCCATGCCGTCGATCTTGATGACGCCGGACTGCGGATCGAAGGCGCGGTGCAAGAGCGCGATCGCGGTGGACTTGCCGGCGCCGGTCGGGCCGACCAGCGCGATGGTCTGGCCCGGCAGTGCAGTGAAGGTGAGGTCTTCGACGGCGGGCCGCTTGCCGTCATAGGAGAAGGTGACGTCGTTGAACTCGACGAGGCCGGAGAGCCGGCCGGCGTCGATCGCGTCGGGCCGGTCGTGCACCGCGGGTACGGCGTCGAGCACATTGAAGAACTCGCGCAGGCGCGGGGCTTCCATGAACACGTTGTTGATGAAGCTCACGACCTGCTCGAGCTTCTGGATCAGCAGTGTCGCGAAGCTCACGAACATCACGATCTCGCCGACCGAGGTGAGGCCCTGGTCGTGCAGCGCGATGCCGAGCGTGAAGATCGCCAGCACCGTGATGGTGGTGGAGGCGCGCGTGATGACGGTGACGAGCGCCCACCACGACAGCACCGGCATCTGTGCGGCCAGCAGCTCGTCGGCGACCGAGCGCAGTCCCTTCACCTCGGATTCGACGCGCACGAAGCTCTGCACCAGCGCGACGTTGCCGAGCGCGTCCGAGGCGCGGGCGGAAAGCTCGCTGTAGTGCTCCTCGACCTCCATCTGCATGCCGAAGGTCTTGCGCACCACGAAGGTCGTCAGTGCGGTGAAGACGATGCAGAGCACGAACAAGAGGATCGCCAGCCGCCAGTTCAGGTAGAGCGACAGCGGCAGCAGCACCACGACCGAGAGGATCGCGGCAAAATGCTCGCGGAAGAAGCCGAGCCACAGCCGCCACAGCGCGTCCGTGCCGTTGAGCATGACCTTCATCAGCCGGCCGGAATGGGTGCCGGAATGGAAGGTCAACGGCAGCTGCAGGATGTGCTCGAAATAATCGGTCAGCACCGCCTGGCGCTGACGATGCGAGAGCCGATCGGCCTGCAAGGCCACCAGTGCGCTGCAGATGATGGTGAACAGCCCGAATGCGACCCAGGCGGCCAGGAACGGCCAGGCCGAGCTCGAGCCGGCCACGGTCTTGCCCGAGAGCACGTCGACGATCCGGCCGAACAGCACGGGCTCGGCGAACTGGGATCCCGCCAGCAGGAGGTTGGCGACCGCGAGCAGCCAGCCCAGCCGCGCCTCCTTGCCGAGCAGCTCGAGAACGCGGGTGTAGAGACGGAGGATGGACATGCGGGCGGGGGACTCGGTGACGAGGGAGCCCACATTCTAAGCAGGGACCGCCGCGAGATACAGCGCAAGGTTTCAGTTTTGCTCAATTGATCAGCCGCTCTGCCAGCGGCGGCAGGAACTGGTCGTCGAAGACATCGCGAGCCGTCGGCCGTTTGCGGAATTTGAAGTCCTGCGCGATCTGATCGATCGAGCGCTCCAGGCGCGCAGGCTCGATGCCGCCGAGACCCTTGCGCTTGACCTCGTCGGTCAGGATGTTGTCGGCAAGGACGGCGTGCAGGCGCTCCAGCTCCAAATTGCGGTCGCCGTCGTCGATGCGGCTCGCGGCCTCCTCCGCCGCACGCGCCGGTTCTCTGGCCGTCGCTGTGATGCCCGCGATCAAGGCGCGGACGAAGCCCTTCACGGCATCCGGCTTCGTTGCGGCGAAGGCGGGGTTGGCCACCACCGCAAAGCCGTAGGCTTCGCAGCCGTAGTCCGCATAGCGCAGCACGACGAGATCGGCTTCGGGCACGCCGCGATCGCGCAGGTTCACCGCCGAGAGGTAGCTGAAGCCGGCGACGGCATCGACCTGTCCCGCGGACAGGATCGGCTCGCGCACCGCGGCACTGATCTTGTGGAATTTGACGAGCGATGTCTTGATGCCGTTCTGCTGCGCCAGCGCCGGCCACAGCCGCATCGACAGATCGCCGTCGGCAACGCCGACGGTCTTGCCGTCGAGGTCGGGCAGGAGGCGGACACCGCGGCTCCTGCGGGCGACGATCGCGTAAGGCGCGCGGTCGAACAGCACGAACACGGCCTTGACCGGCGCCGCGTCGTCCCTGTCACGAAAGCGGATCAGCTCGTTGATGTCGACGAGCGCAAGCTCGCTGTCACCTTTGGCGAGCCGTGCGAGCGCCTCCGGCGATCCGCTCGCGCTGTTGAAGGAGACGTTCAGATGCTCGGCGCCGAACCTGCCGTCCTTCGCCGCAAGGAAGAACGGCGCCATGCTCGCGTCGATGGGACGGTCGAAGGTGAAATGGATGGCAGTCGAGGGGGTGCCGCTCTCGGCCGCAATGGCCTCGCGCACAGTCGATGCGGCGAACGAGATTGCAAGGGCCAGCAGGCACTGATGGGCGATCGTCTTGGATCCGGACATCGGCCGCGCCGGCCCCCATTGTTATGGTTTCGTGACGCTTGCAGCGCCGGCCTGCGATGAGCGTGCGCGCGCCAACATGAACGGCGGATGAGCGGGCTTGCGGCATCGTTACGCAACCCCGTTCAGCTTGTGTTGGGGTTGGGGAACCTACTTAGGCGGCGAGTGTTTGACAGACATCAGCCTGTCGTCAGGCACAATCCGAGGTCCCAAGGAGGGTCCAGATCATGTTTGACAGCTTTTCGAAGTTCGTCGGCCGCAAGGCCGTTCTTGCCACGGCCGCCGTGGTGGCCCTGACTGCCGCTGCACCCAGCGCCTCTTACGCGGGCGGTCGTCATTGGCATGGCGGTGGCGGCGGCGCCGCTGCTGCTGCCGCGATGTTCGGCCTGGCCGCGACCGGCCTCGCGATCGCAGCCAGCCGCAATGCCTACGCCTATGATCCGGGTCCGGTTTACTATTACGAGGGCGGCCCGGCCTATTATAGCGGCCCCGGCTATGGTCCCTATTATTACGACTCGAGCAACCGCTATACCTATGGCGGCTACAAAAACCCCTGCGCCCACGGCTATTCCGGCTACAGCTGCTATTGACCGATCAGCCATACGTCTTCGGCGAACAGGCCGTCGCGCTTGCCGCGGCGGCTTGTTTTTTGCTTATCTTGCCGCGTGTTAACACGCCGGCCATTTGTTTCGAGTAGCTTTGAGTACCATGAGTGATTCGCTTGAGCGGCTATATCTGGCTGTGCTCGCGGCCAAAGACCTTGATCCGGCCACATCGCGCACGGCCCGGCTGTTTCAGCGTGGGCCCTCAAAAATGGCGAAGAAGCTGGCCGAAGAGGCCATCGAGGTCGTCATCGACGCGGTCAATGGCGATAGTGAGGCCGTGATCCGGGAAAGCGCCGACTTGCTCTACAATCTCACCGTGCTGTGGGCTTCGGCCGGAGTACGCCCCGAGGACGTCTGGCGGGAAATGACGCGGCGGGAGGACATGCTCGGTATTGCCGAGAAACTGCCGAAGTCGCCGGCCAAATTGCCCAAAGTCGCGTCACCGCGCATGGCCTCGCGGCGGCCTATTGTCGCGCTCGATGGCCGCGCCGCGCGCAAGCGCCACTAGAAACGTCACAAATCGCTCAAAAACTGGCGATGGACAAATCCGTCCCATGGTGCTTCATCGCGGCGCCATGCTGAAACGTATCTACGACTGGTGCATCGACGCCGCCCACAAGCCCTACGCGCTCTGGATCATGGGCATCGTGTCTTTCGCCGAAAGCTCCTTCTTTCCGGTCCCGCCGGATGTGATGCTGATCCCGATGTCCCTGGCACGCCCGCAGCGCGCTTGGCTCTACGCGACCGTCTGCACAGCGACCTCGGTGCTCGGCGGCATCGTTGGCTATGCCATCGGCGCGCTGCTGTTCGACTCGGTCGGCCAGTGGCTGATCCAGGTCTACGGCCTCGGCGACAAGGTCGACGCCTTCAGGGCCTCTTATGCCGAATGGGGGGCGGTGATCATCCTGCTCAAGGGATTGACCCCGATCCCGTACAAGCTCGTCACCATCACCTCGGGCTTTGCCGGCTACAACATCATCCTGTTCATCCTGTGCTCGATCGTCGCGCGCGGCGGGCGCTTCTTCGTCGTCGCGATCCTGCTCAACCGCTATGGCGACTGGGTCCGGGTCCGGATCGAGAAGCATCTCGGTCTCTGGGTCGCGATCGGGGCTGTGGTGCTGGTGCTCGGCTTCGTCATCGCGGTCAAGCTGATCTAGGGCCGGCGGCTTTGCCGCCGCGCCGGCTTCGGCTACGGTTGCCGTCATGATGGTTCGATCCGGCAATCCGGCCGCACGGCCTTCGACGCTGATGTCGGCAGCGCTGCTGCTCCTGCTCGCCGCCGGAGGGGCGGCCCGGCCGCAATCCGCCCCGCCGGCGCTCGGCCTTCGAGAGCAGGGGGCGCCGGCCGGCCCGCCGCCCTCGACACCCGCTCCCTCGGCGCCGCCGGCGCGCGAGGAGAATCCCGGGCTGATCAACGAAATGGGCAAGCTGATCGACAAGCTGCCCTCGATCCTGCCGCCAATCAAAAGCCCCAGTGAAACCATGGACGACCTGTCGCGGCTGGCCAAGCCCTCGACCATGGTGTCGGGGCGCGTGATCTGCCCGGTCTCTGCGAACGGCGCACCCGACTGCAAGCAGGCGGCCGACCAGCTCTGCCAGGGCAAGGGCTACAAGGAAGGCAAGAGCCTGAACGCCGATTCCGCGGAAAAGTGCTCCGCCAAGGTCCTGATCCCCGGCCGGCAACGTAAGCCGGACGACTGCCGCACCGACACTTTCGTGACCAGCGCGCTGTGCCAGAACTGAAGGCCATCGCGCGAGAACCAAGGAGCGCCCATGAGCCGTACGGAGCAGGACTTCCTCGGACAGCGTGAGATCGCCGACGACATCTATTACGGCGTCCAGACCATCCGGGGTAAGGAGAACTTCCACATCACCGGCATTCCGATGAACCAGGAGCCTTACTTCGTGAAGGCGCTCGGTTACGTCAAGAAGGCCGCTGCCATGGCCAATCGCGACCTCGGCGCGATCGACGCCAAGGTCGCGGACGCCATCATCCTCGGCTGCGACCGCGTCATCGCCGGCGACATGATGGATCAGTTCGTCACCGATTTCATCCAGGGCGGCGCCGGCACGTCGACCAACATGAACGCCAACGAGGTGATCGCGAACCTCGCGCTGGAATCGCTCGGCTTTGCCAAGGGCGACTACCAGCACGTCAGTCCGAACGATCACGTCAATTACGGCCAGTCCACCAACGATACCTATCCGACCGCTTTTCGGCTGGCCCTGATCCTGCGGCTCGAGAGCTACATGACGGCGTTGCGCCAGCTCCAGGAAGCCTTTTTCGCCAAGGGTCGCGAGTTCGACCGGGTGCTGAAGATGGGCCGCACGCATCTGCAGGATGCGGTGCCGATGTCGCTCGGCGCGGAATTCCGGGGCTGGGGCACCACGATCGGCGAGGAGGTCGACCGCATCTCGGAAGCGCGCGCGTTGCTACGCGAGATCAATCTCGGTGCCACCGCGATCGGCACCTCCGTCACGGCGGCGGTCGGTTATCCCAAGCTCGCGGTCCGGCACCTCGGCGCGCTCACCGGCGTCGATTTCGTCCTCGCCGGCGATCTCGTCGAAGCGACCTCCGACACCGGCGCCTATGTGCAGCTCTCCGGAGTGCTCAAGCGCACGGCCAGCAAGCTGACGAAGATCTGCAACGACATCCGCCTGCTCGCCTCCGGCCCGCGCGCCGGCTTGAACGAGATCAACCTGCCGCAGCTTCAGCCGGGCTCCTCGATCATGCCTGGCAAGGTCAATCCGGTCATTCCCGAAGTGGTCAACCAGACCAGCTTCCTCGTCATCGGCCTCGACACCACGGTCACGCTGGCAGCAAGCGCCGGCCAGCTCCAGCTCAACGTGATGGAGCCGGTGATCTCGTTCGCGCTGTTCTTCTCGATCCGCACCATGGAGCGCGCGGTCAACAGCCTGCGCGAGAATTGCGTCGTCGGCATCACCGCCAACGAGGAGCACACCCGCAACATGGTGCTGAACTCGCTCGGCATCGTCACCGTGCTGAAGCCGCTGCTCGGCTACAAGCAATGCGCCGAGATCGCGCGCGAAGGCTACAAGAGCGGCAAGCCGTTGCACCAGATCGTCGTGGTCGAACGCAAGCTGCTGACGCAGGAGAAGTGGGACGAGATGTTCTCGTTCGAGCGGCTGATCAACCCGGATTTGATCGGGTAGGCTGACCTCTCCTCTCGTCATTCCGGGGCGACGCGCAGCGTCGAACCCGGAATCCATTTCGCCGCGCGTACTGACGCCCGATGGATCGGGCTCGCGCTTCGCGCGCCCCGGAATGACGGAGAGCGAATTCCGCGCCTAGGAATTGCGCGAACGGCCTCCGCTGCGGCGCCAAAACGCAATACTTGACAGTGGAAAGATTGCCTTGTTGGTATGGTGCCCAACCTTCCATTGACCGCCAGAAGAGGATCGTTCCGCAATGTCCATGCCTGCCCTGTTCAAGGGGCGCCTGTCGATCCCCGTGATCGGCTCGCCGCTCTTCATCATCTCGGTGCCCGATCTCGTGATCGCGCAATGCAAGGCGGGTGTGGTCGGCTCGTTTCCGGCGCTGAATGCGCGGCCGCCGGAGCTGCTCGACGAATGGCTGGCGCGGATCACCGAAGAGCTCGCGGCCTATGACCGCGCCCATCCCGACAAGCCGTCGGCGCCGTTCGCGGTGAACCAGATCGTGCACAAGTCGAACAACCGGCTCGAGCACGACATGCAGCTCTGCGCCAAGTACAAGGTGCCGATGATCATCTCCTCGCTCGGCGCCCGCGAGGAGCTGAACCAGGCCGTGCACGGCTGGGGCGGCATCATCTTCCACGACGTGATCAACCAGAAATTCGCGCACAAGGCGATCGAGAAGGGCGCCGACGGCCTGATCCTGGTCGCGGCCGGTGCCGGCGGCCATGCCGGCACCATCTCGCCGCTGGCCTTCGTGGCCGAGACGCGCAAGTGGTTCGACGGCCCGATCGCGCTGTCGGGTGCGATCGGCAACGGCAAGGCGATCCGCGCCGCGCGCATCTTGGGGGCCGACTTCGCCTATATCGGCTCGGCCTTCATCGCGACCAAAGAGGCCAATGCGGCCGAGAAGTACAAGGAGATGATCGCGGGCTCGAGCGCCGACGACATCGTCTATTCCAATCTCTTCACCGGCGTGCACGGCAATTATCTGAAGCCCTCGATCCTGGCCGCAGGCATGGACCCCGATAATCTGCCGACGTCCGATCCCTCCAAGATGAACTTCGGCACCGACGCCTCCGGCGAGCGCGCCAAGCCGAAGGCCTGGAAGGAGATCTGGGGAAGCGGCCAGGGCATCGGCAGCATTGACAAGGTCGTGCCGGCGGCCGAGCTGATCGCGCGCTTCAAGAAGGAATACGAGGAAGCGATCGATCCGCCGCTGTGATCGCTCCCAGATTGCGTGCAGCATGACCGCCATCTACCGCGTCGACGGCAACAACGTCATCACCAGCCCCGATGCGGCCGGTCCCTGGGACCGGCGCATGCAGCACGGCTCGGCGCCGGCATCGCTGGTGACGTGGGCGGCTGAGCGTATCCCGACGCCGGTACAGATGGACGTCGCGCGCGTGACCATCGATCTGATGCGCCCGGTGCCCGTGGCGCCGCTCACGATCGCGACCGAGGTCTTGCGCGAGGGCCGCAAGATCCAGCTCTGCGGAATCAAGCTGCTCGCCGACGGCGTGCAGGTGGTCGGCGCCACCGTGCTGAAGATCAGGCGCCAGGAGCTGACGCTGCCCGACGAGGTCGAGGAGCTGCCGGTCACGTTGCCCTCGCCGGAGGATTCGTTGGTCGAGGACGGTCACGCCGCCACCAGCCCGTTCGTGCGATCGGTCTCGATGCGCGCCGCGCGCGGCCGCTTCGGCCACGCCGGTGCGGGCGCGATCTGGTTTCGCGTCGACCATCCGCTGATCGAAGGCGAGGCCATCTCGCAGGCGATGCGCGCCGTGGTCGCGGCCGATTTCTCCAACGGCACCGCCTCGACGCTCGACTTCCGCGCCTGGACCTACATCAACGCCGATCTCACCGTGAGCTTTGCGCGCCAGCCGGTCGGCGAGTGGATCCTGCTCGACGGCGATTCCTGGATCGGCCCCGACGGCGCGGGCCTTGCGATGTCGCGCCTCGCCGACCGCCAGGGCTATTTCGGCCGCGCGGTGCAGAGTCTCGTAATCGAGAAGCGGTGACCGGCGCTATGGCGCGATCAGCGGGCGCTGCTCGTGCCTCATTCTCACCGTCATGCCCCGGCTTGACGGGGGCATCCAGTACGCCGCGGCCTCCCGATTCAACAACGACCGTCTCTGGGATACTGGATCGCCCGGTCTCCGCCGGGCGATGACACCGATCGTGTGAGAGCTATCTCGCGCATCGCGGCATCGAACGGCAGGCTTCCGCCGCCGCGGAAGGGATGCTTGGCATCCTGCCAGTTCACACACCGTAGAAGATCTTGATCCCCCACAGCACCACGATGATAGCCGTGATCAACGTGATCGCGGCGACCGCACTTTCCAGGGAAGCGACTCTCATTTCACTCTCCGCTTCCCCAGCCCCGTCAGCGGTCTAGTTGATTCCCCGATTCGCCGGCAATTGCGCGGGCATCGTCGTCGTAGACTCCGTTGCGTGCTGTGGTGCCGAAGCAACAACGACACCGTAGAATCCCGGAGTATTTACCCCATCATCCGGTCCCGCCCGCTCCAGAAGTCCGCGCGCAGCACCTTTGCCACAAGCCGGGGACGACGCTAGCACAGAGACTGCGGGAGGAAACGACAACGCCCGCGAGAGGGAGGCATGCATGCCATCGGATCGACTGCAACGATTCCGCGATCGTCTCGCGCTGCCGCTGATCGCGGCGCCGATGTTTCTGGTATCGGGCGTCGAGTTCACGATCGCGGCCTGCCGCAACGGGGTGATCGGCAGCTTCCCGACCGCGAATTGCCGCAGCGCGGACCAGCTCGATGAATGGCTGACCGCGATCGCAACGCGGTTGCGCCGCCACGAAGATCAGGCCGGCCGCAGGGCCGCGCCGCTTTGTCCGAACCTGATCGTGCACCGCTCCAATGCGCGGCTGGAGCAGGATCTTGCCGTACTGTTGCGGCACAGGCCGGAGATCGTCATCACGTCGGTCGGCTCGCCCGCGCCCGTGTTGAAGCCGCTGCACGATGCCGGGGCGCTGGTGCTGGCGGACGTCGCTTCCATCCGCCATGCCGAACGCGCGGCAGAAGCAGGCGCCGACGGGTTGGTGCTGCTCACCGCGGGCGCGGGCGGGCAGACCGGCTGGCTCAACCCGTTCGCCTTCGTCCGCGCCGTCCGTGCATTCTACGATGGCATCATCGTGCTCGCGGGCGGCATCAGCGACGGCTACGCGCTGCAGGCCGCCGAAGTGCTCGGCTGCGATCTCGCCTATATGGGCACCAGGTTCATCGCAACGCGCGAGAGCATGGCGGACGAGCGTCACAAGCAGATGCTGGTCGAGTGCAGCGCCGACGACATCTTGCTCACCACCGCGTTCACAGGACTTCAGACCAGCATGCTGAGGCCGTCCATCGTGGCCGCCGGGCTCGATCCCGACGATCTGCCGGCGCGCGGCGCGATTGACATCGCTGAGGATATCGACGTCGCCGCGCGCGAAAGCCGTCCCAAACGCTGGCGCGACATCTGGAGCGGCGGGCATTCGACCTCCGGTGTCACCGAGGTGCTCGCGGTCGACGATCTCGTCGCGCGCACCATCGCGGAATATCGCGAGGCGGGCGGGCGGTAGCGTCGTCGCCGCTCCCACGGTGCATCGGACACGGTTAATCCCGCATGCCTCCGGCCCGCCCCACTTAACGGCGGATTAACCATCGCCAGCCAAGAATCCCCCTCGTGGCCGCCAATCAGGACGAGAGGGACAGGCGATGGACTTCAACTATCTCAATGACAAAACAGCTGCGACCATGGACGAGATCCGCGTCCGCGTCGCCCGTGCACTGGCCCGCCACCCGCTGTGCCGCAACGTCCGTTTCGACATCGTCAGCGTCCCCCGGACCCGCCGCGGCGGTAATTGGACGGTGACGCTGCAATCGGTCGAGCCGCGTGCGGTCTGGGAGGCCTCGGAGATCGTGGCCGATATCCAGGACGCCTATGATCTTGCGGCGGCGGCCTGATTTTGCCGGGGTTTCCGGGCGATGTCGCCGTAGTCCACGCGATTGCCGCCGCAATGGCCCGGTTCAGCCTTAATTATCGCCCAGTTGCCGGGCAGTGATCACGTCGACTTGAAGTCGGACGCGGAGAGACGTTTGTCCAAAGCCATCACCATCGTCGCGCTGACCTGTTTCCTCGTCCTCGGCGCCGCCACCACCGCCATCCTCGGCCGCGACAGCGTTCCCAGCGTCAGTGCCGAGATGATCGCCGAGACTCCCCCGCCCAAGCCGCTCGCAACCAACCGCGCCGCCAAGGCCGACCGTCTGGTTCCGACGCTCGCGCTGGCCTCGGCCGCGTTCGAGCCGGTCCAGGTCGCCGCCGACAAGCTGGCGCAGGCACCGGTCCTGACCGAGCCGCTGCGTCAGGCCTTCGCCGCCGCCACGCCCTCCGATTTCCCGATGCCGAAGCCGAGCGCACACGAGGCGCCGGCGGCGGCCGAGGTTCCGGCCGTCGAAGTTCCGGCCAAGCCGAAAGTCGTCGCCAAGCCGCAGCTGCAAAAGTCCTATTCGCTGCTGTCCGACGTGCAGATCGCGGGCATCAGGGATCGCCTGAAACTCTCCTCGTCTCAGGAATATTACTGGCCCTCGGTCGAAACCGCGCTACGCAACGTCGCCCGCAAGATCCAGGCGAACAGGCTGTCGAATCCGAATGCGCCGCCCAGCGCGCAGATCGATCCGAATTGCGACGAGGTGCAGCAGCTGAAGTCGGCCGCGATGCCGCTGTTGTTCCAGCTTCGTGACGACCAGAAGGAAGAAGTGCGCAAGCTCGCCCGCCTGATCGGGCTCGAGAAGGTCGCGCAGCAGATCTGATACGCGCGGTTCCTCGTCGAGGAGCCGCAGCCCTCAGGAACATCTGGCAATCCCCACGCGTTGCCCGCTCCAAAAGAGGGAGTGGATGAATGCGCGCCTCGACAGCCTATTTTGTCGGTGCCGGAACCATTATCGCGGCCATCGCCATTGGTCTCGGTGGCGGTATCGTTGCCGGCAACATCATGAATCCCGTGGCGTCCAAGCAGGGGCCGGACACCAGCAAGGTGGCGCAGCGCACGGCAACAGCAACTCCGGCGACGACGAACGCTCCCTCCGAGCGCGTGAACTATCTCACCGGCTCGCAAGCCTTCGGCGCGATGATCGCAGCGCCCGCGCAGGCCGAAGCAAAGCCTGAAGCCGCAAAGCCCGACACGCAAGCCACGCAGGCGAATGCTGGAGCGGCGGCGCCGCAGCCCTCGCAAGCCGCCGCGGCCGTCGAGCCGCCCAAGCCCGCCCCTGCATCGTCGCCACAGACCGCAAGGCCTGCCGAGCAGCAGGCCTCGACCGAGCCGTCATCCTCCTCGAACAACGCTTATGCCAAGGCGAGGGATTCCGACGTGAAGCGCGCCGCGTCCGAACGGCGCCGAGCCGAGCGTCGCGAACGCTGGGCCGAGCGCCGCCATTATTACGAGTCCCGCGAGGCACGCGGCATGCGCGACCGCACCGATTGGGATGACGTCGCACGCAACATCCGCGAGGATTCCGATGCGCGCGATGTCGCGAGCCGGCCGCGCGGCGGCTACCCCCAGATCAGGCTGTTCGGGCCTGACGACGATTAGCACCTGATGCGGGAATCGGGCTGCAAGCGGAGCAGCCGCGCCAGCATCTTCGCGACTGTTACATCATTCCCGCGCGCCTCAGGCCTTGGAGGTAATGCGCGCGATCCTCTTCCCGCAACATCGGCAGCTCGCGCGTGATCCAGGCAAGCGAAACCTCGGGCTGGGTGCGGCGCAGGCCTTCCAAGGCGGATGCCGCGAGGGCGGGATCGCCGAGCATGCCGGCGGCCGCCGTCAGCACGCGGTGTGCGCCGACGAAATCTCCGCGCTGGCGCATCGATTCCCGAGCCATCTGCACGGCGCCCCCGTAGTCATGGCCGACGAACCGGGCATAGGCCGCAACCCCGCAATAGATCGCCGCGAGCGGGTCGCGCGGGCTCAGCCTCAGCGCGCGGCGGGCGGCGGCATCGCCGTCCTGCCAACGTCCGGCATAGCACAGCGTCACGCCGTGGAAGGCATGGGCCATCGCGAAATTCGGATTGAGCCGCAAGGCCAGCTCGAATTCAGCCAGCGCGTCGTCGAAACGACGGCGGAACAGGTAGGTGTAAGCAAGGCCGTGATGGGCCCAGGCATCCTCGCGATCGGCCTCCACCGCCGCGAGCGCCGCACGCTCGGCGACGGGTATGGAGGCAGCCATGTCGGCCCAGCCCATATGCGCGCCGAAGATATGGCTGGTCGCGAGCAGGCCCAGCGCCTTGCCATAGGCGGGATCGATCGCCACCGCTTCTTCCAGCAGCTTTTGCGCGGCGGCATTGTCCTCGCGGGTGATGCGCCAATAATGCGACAGCGCGCGCATCACGAGGTCCCATGCATCCAGGCTGCCCGGCGGCTTCTGCTGGGCCCGGAAGCTTTCGGCGGCATAGAGCTGGGGCTCGATGGCGGCGACGATCGCTTCCGTGATCTCGTCCTGCACGGCGAAGATATCGGCGAGCTCGCGGTCGTAGCGTTCGGCCCAGAGATGGCTGCCGGTCGAGACGTCGTTGAGCTGGGCCGAGATGCGCACCCGTTCGCCGCTCCGCCGCACGCTGCCTTCGACCACGTAGCGCACCCCGAGCTCCCGCGCGACCTCGTGGATGTGCACGGCGCGGCCCTTGTAGACGAAGGAGGAGTTGCGCGCGACGACGAAGAACCAGCGCAGCTTCGACAGCGCGGTGATGATGTCCTCGCTGATGCCGTCGGAGAAATAATCCTGCTCGGCCTCGCCGCTCATATTGGTGAAGGGCAGCACGGCGATCGCGGGCCGCTCGGGCAGCGCGAAGGCCGCCTGCGGCGGGCTGATACGGACGGGCCCCGGCGCGACCGTGCTGATTTGTGTCTGGACATCGCCGACGAAGCGAAAACCCTTCCGCGTGATGGTGCGGATCAGCGACTGGCTCACGCCATTGTCGCCGATCGCCTTGCGCGCCGCGTTGATCCGGCTGGTCAGGGTGGATTCGGAGACGCTGCGCCCGTGCCAGATCTTGTCGATCAGCTCGTCCTTGCTGACGACCCGGTCGCGGTTCTGCATGAGGTGGACGACGAGGTCGAAAACCTGCGGTTCCACGGCAATGGGAACCTGCTCGCGGCTCAGCTCGCGCCGGTCGGTGTCGAGAACGTGGTCCTGGAACAGAAACTGCACGTCGAAAACTCAGGCCTCATTGCGAAATCGGGCAAACAAACAAAATGAAATTTGGGTCGAAAACCATGTGTCTGCCGAAGGGGGCGCTTGGTTCATCGCAATCGCGTGATGGCAGCCATGCCGCTTTCGGAGGGGAATACAACCGCAGCTGGAATGTTGCGGTCGTGGGCCGCCGAGATCTCTCACCGCAACTGATCCGTCATCCCCGCGCAACTGCTTCGCGGTTGCGCGGGGATGACGGGCGATGGCGCGACGCTTTCCGGGAGGGACGAATGTGTGGCGAAACTGCGAATGTCCATTGCCGAGCGGGGCGGCCTGCGTAAGCTGTCGCCCACACAAAACACCAACCACGAAGAAACGCCATGCCTGCTTTTCCCGCCGCCACCACTGTGCTCGACTCCCTGCTGTTTCGCGACGCCTTCGGCACGCCTGAGATGCGCGAGGTGTTCTCCGACGTCGCGACGGTCGCGCGCTATGCCGACGTCGAGGTGGCGCTGGCGAAGGCGGAGGCGAAGTGCGGTGTGATCCCACACGAGGCGGCCGCAGCGATCGCGGCACGGACCGACGTCGCCGCGCTGGATTTCGATCTGCTCAGGCAGGAGACCGATGTGGTCGGCTATCCGATCCTGCCTTTGGTGCATCAGATGGTCAAGCAATGCGGCGAGGCGGGCCGCTACGTGCATTGGGGCGCCACCACGCAGGACATCATGGATACCGCCGTGGTGCTGCAGCTGCGCGCCGCGCTCGAGATCGTCGAACGCGACATCGCCGAGCTGCGCAAGATCCTCGCCGATTTGTCGAAGCGCCATCGCGACACGGCGATGGCGGGGCGCACCCATCTGCAGCAGGCGCTGCCGGTGACCTTCGGCTACAAGACCGCGATCTGGCTCGCGATGTTCGACCGCCACGCCGAGCGGTTGGCGCAGCTGAAGCCGCGCGTGCTGGTCGGCCAGTTTGCCGGCGCTGCCGGCACGCTGGCCTCACTCGGCGACAAGGGGTTCGAGGTGCAGGAGGCGCTCTGTGCCGAGCTGAAGCTCGGCGTTCCCGCCTCGACCTGGCACGTCGCGCGCGACGGCTTTGCCGAAGCCGTGAACTTCCTTGCTCTCGTCACCGGCTCTCTCGGCAAGATCGCGCTCGACATCATGATCATGGCCTCGACCGAGTTCGCCGAGGTCTACGAGCCTTTCGTCAAGGGGCGCGGCGCCTCCTCGACCATGCCGCAGAAGCGCAACCCGATCTCCTCGGAGCTGATGCTTGCGGCGTCCAAGGCCGTGCGACAGCACGCCGGCCTGATGCTCGACGCCATGGTGCAGGATTTCGAGCGCGCTACCGGTCCCTGGCACGCCGAATGGATGGCGATCCCGGAAAGCTTCGTGCTGGCCGCCGGCGCGCTGCACCAGGCGAAGTTCGCGCTCGCAGGCCTCTTCGTAGACGAGGCGAAGATGAACGGCAATCTCGCCATCAGCCGCGGTCTGATTGTGGCCGAAGCGGTCATGATGGGCCTCGCCCCGCAGATCGGCCGGCAGGAGGCGCATGACGTCGTCTATGACGCCTGTCGTCAGGCCAACGAGAAGGGGATGAGCCTTGCCGATGCGCTATCCGCAGATTCACGGATATCGAGCCGCATCGATCGTGCCACAATCGAGGCGCTCACTTCGCCGAAAAATTACCTCGGCCTTGCGCCCGCCATGGTCGACCGGGTGCTGAAATCGGCAACGCGTTGAAAACCAAAATGCGTGAAACTGCGTATCTTTCCAAGGCCGCAAGACGCTCGCATACTTGTGCCCCGCGATGCTAGACTTAAATTGAGTGAGCGACTTTCGGCAGAGGGCCCGGCATGACTGATCAACGCAATACTTCCACTCCCATCGATCCCGCGAAGCTCGACCGGCTGGCCGAGGTGGCGGTGAAGGTGGGCCTGGGCTTGCGGCCGGGACAGGATCTGCTTCTGACGGCGCCCGCAATCGCGCTGCCGCTGGTGCGGCGGATTGCCGTGCATGCCTACAAGGCGGGCGCCGGCCTCGTGACGCCGATCCTGTCGGACGAGGAGATGACGCTGGCGCGCTACCGCCACGGCCACGACAACAGCTTCGATCGTGCCGCCGGCTGGCTCTACGAGGGCATGGCCAAGGCGTTCTCGGACAATACCGCGCGGCTCGCCATCGTCGGCGACAATCCGATGTTGCTGTCGGGCGAGGATCCTTCCAAGGTGGCGCGCGCCAGCAAGGCCAATTCGATGGCCTACCAGCCCGCGCTGGAAAAGATCGTCAATTTCGACACCAACTGGAACATCATCGCCTATCCGAGCCCGTCCTGGGCCAAGCTGGTGTTCCCGAACGATCCGGAAGACATCGCGATCGGCAAGCTCGCTGATGCGATTTTCGCCGCGTCCCGCGTTGATCGCGAGGACGCGATCAGCAATTGGGCGAGCCACAATGCGGTGCTGCGCGAGCGCACCAACTGGCTCAACGGCCAGCGCTTCCGCGCGCTTCAGTATTCGGGTCCCGGCACCGATCTCACCATCGGTCTCGCCGACGGTCATGAATGGGAAGGCGGCGCCTCGCTGTCCAAGAACGGCATCAGCTGCAACGCCAATATCCCGACCGAAGAGGTCTTCACCACGCCGCATTGCCGGCGCGTCTACGGCCATGTCGTGAGCTCGAAGCCGCTATCCTATCAGGGCACGCTGATCGACAACATCGCGGTGCGGTTCGAGGACGGCAAGATCGTCGACGCCAAGGCCTCGCGCGGCGCCGAGTTGCTGAACAAGGTGCTCGATACCGACGAGGGCGCGCGGCGCCTCGGCGAAGTGGCCTTGGTGCCGCATTCCTCGCCGATCTCGCAGAGCGGGCTGTTGTTCTACAACACGCTGTTCGACGAGAACGCGGCCTCGCACATCGCGCTCGGCCAATGCTATTCGAAATGCTTCGTCAACGGCGCCCAGCTGACGCCGCAGCAGATTGCGGCGCAAGGCGGCAACCAGAGCCTGATCCATATCGACTGGATGATCGGCTCGGCCGAGACCGACATCGACGGCATCCTGGCCGACGGCAGCAAGGTGCCCGTCTTCCGCAAGGGCGAGTGGGCGAAGTAACCTTGCGTCACTCGGCTTGATCGCGGACGAGCTGAGTCGCCGCGCGGCCGGCGGCCAGAGCCATACCAGTGCCGTCGCGCACTTTGTCGCACCCGGGAAGGACCGGGTCATGTCCGTGGATTTGCAAGGAAATTGCGACGTTAACCGTTTGCACGTGTCGCTTCCGGCTGATTCTCGAAATCGATGTAAGAAAGAATTAGAAACGGGCGACTAGCGTCCGAACATCTTTCGAGACAATCCCGGCCGGGATTCGGTCGCAAATATCATTTCCCGAGGAAGCAGATGTCATTGATTGAAGTCGGTAGTTGCAATGTTGACCTCGAGCCGAGCCCGATCGAGCCGTCCTGGATCATCGAGGGCAACCCGGTGTCGCGCTCGCGCGTCCTGTCCACCAGCGACGACCGCACCGCCCAGACCATCATCTGGCACTGCACGGAAGGGCGCTTCAACTGGTACTACGACATCGACGAGACGATCATGATCATGGAAGGATCGATCGTGCTCGAGAGCGACGGCATGCCGCCCAAGCGCTACGGCCCCGGCGACGTGATTTTCTTCCGCAACGGCGCGCATGCCAAATGGCATGTCGAAGGCCACGTCAAGAAGATCGCCTTCTGCCGCAAGACCAATCCGGTGATGATCGGTTTCCTGATCCGCGTCGTCAACAAGCTGAAGAAGATCTTCACCTCGACCGGCGAGCGCCGCCCGGCCTCGCTGATGGGCGCCGGCTAAGCGGATTCGAGGGTTTCAAGGACGCTTCCCAGCGGCCACGACGAAGAGGGGTCGGAATCAATGTCCCGGCCCCTCTTTTCTCGTTCCGATGTCATGGCCTGATGACGTTCATGACCTGCGCCGTCGCGCTCTGACCTCCACCATCAGCCGCCAGTCCTGCGCTGCTGCCGACTTTGCCTCGCCAAGCCAGTGAAAGGAGTCGTCCGTGATCTCGGTGAAGCTCCAGCGCGTCAGCTCGCCGGCTTCCGTCGTGCCTTCCTGCACGATGTCCTCGCCCCTCGGGCGGCCGATCTGCTGCCGGAACACGCGGCGGCCCGGATCGAACCAGGAAATCCGCCACGCATCCATGGCCGGATCGTAGACGCGCAGCGTCGTGCCATACCAATTGCCGGCGATCGGAAAGGCGGCGCCGCCCGCCGGCCGGGGAATGATCCACACGTCCTGCACGGCGCGGCCTTCGAGCACCCAGCCGAAATGGATCTCGCCCGGCGCACTGTGGCTCGTTCCGTCCGGTCCATGGGCGGTGACCTCGGCGTTCCAGTCGCCGACGAAGCGGCCGTAGAGGTGGAGCGCCGCGGCGTGCTCGGGGTTGGGTCCGTCCGCATGCAATAGTCGCGCAAAGTCGTTCATGTCGCTCTCCTGTTGCAGGGAGATCAGCATGACCCGCTAGGAGCCGGCTTGGAAAAAATTGCGCCTCAGACGCCGTCGAGGATGATCACCGTCGGCTTCGTCGGCAGCGTATCCCGCGACATCCGGAACGAGCGCTCGATGCGCCGGTCGATCTCGAACTGCTGGCCGATCCGGCGCATGAAGTCGTCGAGCGGGGTGGCGAAGCGATGCATCGGCAGCACCACGGAGGCGCGCAAGCGCTTGGTGATTTCCGAGATCCCCTCGAGCGACATGGTGTAGGTACCGTCGATCGGCACCATCACGATGTCGAGCCGTCCGATCTGGGCGAAATGGCTGTCGTCGAGCTTGTGATGGAGGTGGCCGAGATGGCCGATACAGAGGCCGGCTGCCTCGAAGATGAAGATGGAATTGCCGTCGCGGATCATGTCCGCGCCGGCATCGTCGCCGTAATAGCGGCGGATGTCGGTGGTGACGTTGCGGATAAAGGTATCGCCGATGCGTTGCGACACGATCGCCGGCTTGCCGTCCTCGCTCCAGCCATGCAGCACGTTGGGAATGCGCCTGTCCGGAAAGAGAGTGTAATGGGTGCTGTGGGCGCGGTTCATGGTGACGACGTCGGGCAGCCGGCCGACCTGATAGGCGCCGCTATAATCGGTGGCGATGCGTAAGCCGCCGGGCGTGTCGATGTAGTAGGTGGAATGGCCCGCATAGGTGATCTCGACCTCGGCGGCGGCCGCCGCCTGCCTGAAGGCAACGGGCATGACCCGCGGCGCGGCATTGGCCATTGCCAGGCATTCGCTGCGCTGTGGCTGCTGGGCGAGGGCAGGGGTCAGGAATGCGCCGAACAGCGCGATAGCCGCCAAAACCAATCGCCGCATGGCTCCGTCCCCGATGACTTCACGGCGAAGTCTAGCGTGCAAAGCGGAGCCTCGCCAATGGGGTGGGATCAACAGCGCGTCAGTGTCGCACCTATTGCTCGCGCTTCGGGCTGAACTTCCACGTGACGGCGACGAGGCCTGCGGTGATCAGGCCGCTGATGAGGCCCGCCAGCGGTAGGGCGAGCAGCAGTGCGGCGGTGGCGGCCCAGCCGATCGAGGAGAAGGCCTCGGCGAAGGTCGCCAGCCGCGAGGACGTTTGGCGGCGGCGGAATTGGCTGCGCCGTGCCTGCACCCGGAACCAGAGCTGGATCGCGGTCGCCGAGGCCGCGCTGATGATTATCGCGCCGGCACTGATTGCGGCCTGGAATGGCGAGGCAAACGCCAGCGCCGCCAGCAGCGGAGCGAAGATCACGGCGATCGCGATCAGCACCACCTCGATCTTGGCGCGGATGATGCCGGACGGCAGCAAGGGCGCGGTCGCGACCAGGTCGGGGGCGTCCTCGCCCGAGATCGTCAGCCAGGCGAGCCCGCCGGCGAGCTGTCCGGCCGCCATGACGATGACGGGTGTGATCAGCGTCAGCGCCGCCGAGCTGTCGGCAAAGTTGCGCCAGAGCAGCAGCGCCGGCGGCACCAGATAGAGCAGCTGCATCAAGGTCTGCGAGATCAGCCATGGATCGCGCCACAGCAGCGTGAATTCCTTGCGACGCAGCGCCTGCTGGCGCGATCCGCCACGGAACGGGCGTTCCTTGGCATGGACGCGGCCCGACGTGGCGTAGGCCGCCGCATCGATCGCGGTGTCGGCAAAGCGGTGCGAGAAGATCGCCATCACACTGCCGAGCAGCACTAGAGCGAGCGCGAGAAGCCGCAACAGCGCCTCGTTGTCGCCCATCGCCGCCCGCGCCGGCCACCACCAGATGCTGTCGACGTCGGGCGCGTAGGCGGCAAGGCGGCCCGAGGTCAGGATGGTGAAGCGCGACAGCGTGCCGTAGGACATGATCGCCGCGACCTGAAGCGCGATCACGAAGCCCGCGCCGATGATCGCCGCGAGGATCTGGGCGATCAGGCGCGTCCGCGCCGGGCCGATCAGCCGGAACAGGAGAATGGTGACGGCGATCGCGATCGCCGCCGCCGACAGGCCCATCGCGATGACGACGCCGAAGGCCGCGAGCCAGCGCGCGCCGCCGCCGATCACGAGAACGTCGATGAAGGGTGTCGAGAACAGCAGCGCGAGCACGGTGACGGTCAGCGCGATCGCGGCGATGCGGACCGAGAACAGATTGGCGAGCCGCGCCGGCGAGGACATGATCAGGTCGAGATCGGCGCGGGCGTAAAATACCCGTGTCACCGATTCGATCGCCTGCGACAGCATCAAGGTCCAGGCGAGAAAGATCGTCGCCGAAATCACGATCAGCGAGGATTTGTCGAGCGGCAGCTGCAGGTCGGCGAATCGGCCGATCACCGCCCAGGCCGGCAGGTGAAGCAGCGCGGCGAAGCACAACAGGCCGATCATTGCCGCGCGCGCCCGTTTGCGCCGCCCGCCCGTCATCATGGCGAGCCATTCGCGCCAGGCGAGCCGCAGCTCGTGGCGGGCGAACCAGGACAGCGCGGTGGCCGAGCTCATGCCGCTTCCTGAAGCGTCACCAGCGCGATGAAGAGATCTTCCAGGCTGGTGTCGGCATGGCCGTTCTGCTGGCGCAGCTCGGTGAGCGTGCCTTCGGCGACGAGGCGGCCGGAGGCGATCACGCCGATGCGGTCGGCCATGCGCTCGGCGACCTCCAGGATATGCGTGGTCATGATGACGGTGCAGCCGGCGCGGACACGCGCGCTGAGCAGGCCCTTCACATGACGGGCGGAGACGGCATCGAGCCCCGTCAACGGCTCATCGAGGATGATGAGGCGGGGGTCGTGCACCAGCGCCCCTGCGAGAGCGACCTTCTGGCGCATGCCCTTGGAAAAGCCCTCGCAGCGCTCGTGGCGGTGCGCCTCGAGGCCGAGCGAATCGAGCAGTTCCTCGGCGGCCGGTTGCGCAACCGACGGCGCGATGCCCCAGAGGCCGGCGACGAATTCAAGATACTCGAGCGGGGTGAGCTTGTCGTAGATCATGGGCTCGTCGGAGACCCAGGCCATCACCTGCTTGGCGGCGACGGAGTCCTGGAGCGCATCGATGCCGAAGATCGAGACGGCACCGGCATCGGGCCTGAGCAGGCCCGCAACCATGCGCAAAGTCGTGGTCTTGCCGGCGCCGTTGGGGCCGACCAGCGCATAGAATTCGTCGGCGTGAATAGTGAGATCGAGGCTGTCGACCGCCAGACGGTCAAAACGCTTCGTTAACCCTCGGACTTCCAGGGCCGAGCTGTCCGGCTCCATGACGGCCACCCATCCGGTTTGCATCGCCCGCGACCATGACCCGAAGATGTTTCGGCACCGTGAATCGCACTGCCGCAAATTCCGCCAACCGGATTGGACTAAAGGCAAGGCATCCCGACAAGTCACCGTTTGTTGACAGCGCGCGGGCGTTCGGGCTGAATTGATTCCGGACAAATGGCGCGAACGCGGCGAAACGACTGCGTAGCGACTGGACACAAGATGCGGCAAGGCGGCCAAAAGAACCCGCCGGTTGCATCGGGAGGATGCGCGGCGATGCTGGATTTCGTTCAGCAGCTGGTCAGCGGTGTTGCGCTCGGCTGCGTCTACGGCCTGATCGCGCTCGGCTTCGTGCTCGTCTACAAGGCCACCGAGGTCGTCAATTTCGCCCAGGGCGACCTGATGATGCTGGGCGGCTTCTTCGCCTTCACCTTCATCGGCATGATGGGCCTGAACTACTGGATCGGCTTTGCCGGTGCGGTGGCGGCGATGGCGCTGTTCGGCATGCTGGCCGAGCGCGTGGTGGTGCGGCCGATCCTCGGCTATCCGCAATTCTCCATCATCATGGCGACGATCGGCCTCGGCTATTTCCTGCGCTCGGTCGCCGGCATGATCTGGGGCACCGACGACCTGAAGATCGAGACGCCGTTCAGCCAGGGCGTGCTGCGCATGGGCTCGCTGGTGCTCGCCTACGACAAGCTCTCGGTGATCGCGGCGACGATGATTCTGTGCACGCTGCTCTGGCTGTTCTTCAACAAGACCACGCTCGGCACCGCGATGCCCGCCAGTTCCGAGAACATGCTGGCGGCCTATTACATGGGCATTCCGGTCAAGCGCGTGGTGTCCGTCGTCTGGGCCATCAGCGCGGCGGTCGCGACCTGTGCCGGCGTGCTGCTGGCGCCCATCACCTTCATCCATTCCAACGTCGGCCTCGTGCTCGGCCTGAAGGCGTTTCCCGCCGCCGTGCTCGGCGGTTTCGGCTCGATCCCGGGCGCCGTGGTCGGCGGCGTCCTGATCGGCGTGATCGAGAGCATGGCCGGCTTTTACCTGCCCGAGGGCTGGAAGGACGTCGCGCCCTACATCGTGCTGCTCACCGTGCTGCTGCTGAAGCCCGAGGGCCTGTTCGGCCTCCACGTCCGCAAGAAGGTCTGAACGCTATGCGCTTCCTGTTCAAGACCGACTACGAGGACGACATCAAGCTGTTCCCGCACTCGGGTTACGTCGTGACCTACGGCGTCCTGCTCGCGCTGCTGCTGATCGCGCCTTACGTGCTCTCCAGCTATCTGATGAGCCAGCTGGTCTTCGTCTGCATCTATGCGACCGTCGGCGTGGCGCTGCTGATCCTGACCGGCTTCACCGGGCAGGCCTCGCTCGGGCACGCGGCGTTTCTCGCCATCGGGGCCTACACCGCGGCTTACTTGCAGAAATACAACGTGCCGTTCCCGGTCTACTTCCTCGCCGCCGGACTGTTGACCGGCATCATCGGCGCGATGGTCGGCTTCCCGGCGCTGCGCCTCACCGGCATCTATCTCGTCATCGCCACCATCTCGTTTGCACTGATCGTGGAGGAGATCCTGGCGCGGTGGGAGAGCGTCACCCACGGCAACGAGGGCATGCGGGTCAAGACGCTGTCGCTGCTCGGCGTCGCGGTTCCGCGCGACAGCCCGACCTTCTATTACCTCTGCCTTGCCGTGCTGGTGCTGACCATCGTCGGCACGCTCAATCTGCTGCGTTCGCCGACGGGCCGCGCCTTCGTCGCGATCCGCGACAGTGAGACCGCGGCGCGCAGCATGGGCGTCAACGTCGCGCTCTACAAAGTGAAGTCCTTCGCGATCTCGGCCGCGATCACCGGCTTTGCCGGCGTCCTCTTCGCGCACAAGCTCTCCTTCATCTCGCCGGAGATGTTCACGCTGCAGCTCTCGATCGAGTTCATCATCGTGATCTTGATCGGCGGCACTTTCAGCCTGCACGGCGCAGTTCTGGGCGCGATCTTCATCGTGATGATCGATCCGTTCCTCACCTACCTGAAGGACGACATGCCCGGCATCATCGCCGGCATTGCCGCGACCTTCGGGGCGGGCTCATCGACTGCGGGCAACATCCAGGCGAAGGTCGCGGCCTTCGCCTCGCTCAACGGGCTGAAGGGCGCGATCTACGGCATCATCATCGTGCTGTTCGTGCTGTTCGAGCCGCTCGGGCTCTACGGCCGCTGGCTCAAGATCAAGCTCTTCTTCCAGCTGTTCCCGCTCTACAAGCGCGCCACCTTCAAGCGGCAGAAGATCTACGTGAAGTCGGAGCGCAACCGATGAGTTATTTCCGCGCCGAGAACCTGTCGCTGCATTTCGGCGGCCTCAAGGCGGTCGATGCGGTCTCGTTCGCGGTGGAGAAGGGCGAGATCCTCTCGATCATCGGGCCGAACGGCGCCGGCAAGAGCTCGATCTTCAACCTGATCTCGCGGATCTACCGGCCGACCTCGGGCCGCATCTTCTTCGAGGACCAGGACATCACCGAGCAGCCGCCCTACGACATCGCCAAGCTCGGCATCGCCCGCACCTTCCAGAACATCGAGCTGTTCGAGAACGCGACCGTGCTGTCGAACCTTCTGGTCGGCCGCCACCGCCATTCAACGACGCAGCTGTGGCAGGAGCTCTTGTTCCTGCCGAGCGTGCGGGCCAACGAGAAGGTGCACCGCCGCAGGGTCGAGCAGGTCATCGAGTTCCTCGACCTCGAACCCTATCGCGACAAGCTGATCTCGGGACTGCCTTACGGCGTGCGCAAGGTGATCGAGCTGGCACGCGCATTGTGCTCGGAGCCGAAGCTGATCCTGCTCGACGAGCCGTCCTCCGGCCTCAATGTCGAGGAGACCGACGACATGTCGTTCTGGATCCGCGACATGAAGAGCGAGCTCGGCGTCACCGTGCTGATGGTCGAGCACGACATGTCGCTGGTCAACCGCGTCTCCGATCGCGTCATAGCGCTGAACTACGGAAGGGTGCTCGCAATGGGCTCGCCCGCCGAGGTGCAGCAGCACCCCGACGTCGTCGCAGCATATCTGGGAGCCTGACGCATGGACGCCGCGGCGACCCCGGACATCATCCTCAAGCTCTCCAACATTGAGAGCTATTACGGGCCGATCATGGCGATCCGCGGCATCTCGCTGGAAGTGCCGCGCGGCCGCATCGTCACGCTGCTCGGAGCCAACGGCGCCGGCAAGACCACGGTGCTGAAGACCATCTCCGGCATCCTCGATCCGCAGAAGGGCGCGATCGAGTTCATGGGCAAGCCGATCCAGCGCATGGAGGCTGACCGGATCGTGCGGCTCGGCCTCAGCCACGTGCCGGAGGGGCGGGAGGTGTTCCCGTTCCTCTCGGTGCGTGAGAACCTGATGATGGGCGCCTATCCGCGCAAGGACCGGGACGGCGTCGCCGAGGACATGGAGCGCGTCTACGGTTATTTCCCGCGCCTGAAGGAGCGCATCAACCAGCCGGCCGGCCAGCTCTCCGGCGGCGAGCAGCAGATGCTGGCGATCGGCCGGGCCCTGATGAACCGGCCGACGCTGCTCTTGCTCGACGAACCCTCGCTCGGCCTATCGCCGCTGCTGGTGAAGGAGATTTTCACCATCATCCGCCGGGTCAACGAGGAGCAGGGCATGTCGATCCTGCTGGTCGAGCAGAACGCCAAGGTGGCGCTGGAAACCGCCCATTACGGCTATGTGCTGGAGATCGGCCGCATCGTGATGAACGACAGCTGCGACCGCTTGATGCATTCCCAGGACATCCAGGAATTTTACCTTGGCGCCAAGGAAGCGGGCGCCAGAGGCGAACGGCGCTGGAAAAAGAAGAAAACTTGGCGTTAGAAGAGAACTTGGCGTTAGATGGGTAACCCCTCCAGCGCAAAGACCGCCGGCAAGGCAGGCAGCGGAGGGAAAGGCGACTAGGAGGAGAGGTGCATGGCCCGACCGGCGGTGCTGACGGTCGCTGATACGATCGCGAAGAGCTTCTTGCGCGCCACCGAGACGCGGGGCAACAGGCCGGCGATTCGCGAGAAGAAGTTCGGCATCTGGCAGCCGACGAGCTGGCGCGAGTGGCTGGAGATCTCGAAAGAGATCGCCTACGCGCTTCGCGCCGTCGGTTTCATGCCCGGCGACGTCGCCTCCATCGTCGCCAATGCCGTGCCCGAATGGGTCTACGCCGACATGGGCATATTGTGCGCCGGCGGCGTGTCCTCCGGAATCTATCCGACCGATTCGTCGTCCCAGGTCGAGTATCTCATCAACGATTCCGCGACGAAGGTGATCTTCGCCGAGGACGAGGAGCAGCTCGACAAGATTCTCACCTGCCGCGCGCGCTGCCCGAGCTTGCAGAAGATCGTCGTGTTCGACATGGAGGGCCTCAGCGGCTTCACCGACGACATGGTGATGTCGTTCGACGAGTTTCGCGCGCTCGGCCGCAACCACATGGTCGGCCGCGAGGCGCTGTGGCAGGAGATGATCGACAGCCGCAGCGCCGGCGATCTCGCGATCCTCGTCTATACGTCCGGCACCACCGGGCCGCCCAAGGGCGCGATGCACGCCAATCGCAGCGTCACCCACCAGATGCGGCACGCCAACGACTTCATCCCGGCGCGAGAGGACGAGGACCGCCTGGTCTTCCTGCCGCTCTGCCACGTCGCCGAGCGCGTCGGCGGCTACTACATCTCGGTCGCGCTCGGCTCGGTGATGAATTTTGCCGAAAGCCCGGAAACCGTGCCGGACAATCTGCGCGAGGTGCAGCCGACCGCCTTTCTGGCGGTGCCGCGCATCTGGGAAAAATTCTATTCCGCCATCACTATCGCGCTGAAGGATGCGACGCCGCTGCAGCAATGGGTCTATCGCCGGGCCATCGGCATCGGCTACCGCATGGTCGATTGCCGGCTCGAGGGGAGGGCGCCGCCGCTGTCGCTGCGCATCGCCAACCGCATCGCTTACCTGGTCGCGTTCCGCAACATCCGCCGCATGATCGGGCTCGACCGCTGCCGCATCGCATTCACCGGCGCAGCCCCGATCGCACCGGAGCTGATCCGCTGGTATCTGGCGCTCGGCATCGACATGCACGAGGTCTACGGCCAGACCGAGAATTGCGGGG
Organism: Bradyrhizobium sp. CB1015; assembly: GCF_025200925.1. Taxonomy (GTDB): domain Bacteria; phylum Pseudomonadota; class Alphaproteobacteria; order Rhizobiales; family Xanthobacteraceae; genus Bradyrhizobium. Next base: position 1,137,157 of record NZ_CP104174.1, read on the forward strand.
TCGCCACCATGATGCCGGCGGACAGGATCAAGCTCGGCTCGGTCGGCACCGCGGTGCCCTGGGGCGAGGTCGCGCTGTCGCCCGACGGCGAGATCCTGATCAGGGGCGACTTCCTGTTCATGGGCTACCTGAACCAGCCGGAGAAGACCGCGGAGACGATCGATTCCCGCGGCTGGCTGCACACCGGCGACGTTGGCACTATCGACAATGAAGGCTTCGTCCGCATCACCGACCGGATGAAGGACATCATCATCACCTCCGGCGGCAAGAACATCACGCCGTCCGAGATCGAGAACCAGCTCAAGTTCTCGCCGTACATCTCGGACGCGGTCGTGATCGGCGACAAGCGGCCCTATCTCACCTGCCTCGTGATGATCGACCAGGAGAACGTCGAGAAGTTCGCCCAGGATCACGACATCCCCTTCACCAATTATGCCAGCCTGTGCCGGGCGAGGGAGATCCAGGACCTGATCGGGCGCGAGATCGAACAGGTCAACGGCAATTTTGCCCGGGTCGAGACCATCAAGAGGTTCTACCTGATCGAGCGCCAGCTCACTCCCGAAGACGAGGAGCTGACGCCGACCATGAAGCTGAAGCGCGGCTTCGTGAACAAGCGCTACGCCGCCGAGATCGAAGCGATGTATGGCGAGCGCGCGGTGGCGTGAATACCTTTCGAAAAAGCGAGGGAGCGATGGCCCCGCCCTTCGCACAATACGGGCCCAAAAGGAGAGGAGACGTCAATGTCGAAGTCGTTCCACGCGTTCGGCCTTGCTATGGGCGCTATCGCGCTCACTTGTCTGCCGGCCGTCGCGCAAACCAAGGTCACCAATGAAGGCATCTCGGCGACCGAGATCGTCATCGGCACCCATCAGGACCTGTCGGGTCCGATCAAGGGCTGGGGCGTGCCGGTCTCCAACGGCATGAAGATGGCCGTCGAGGAGATCAACGCTGCCGGCGGCATCAACGGCCGCAAGATCCGCCTGGTGATCGAGGACAGCGGCTACGATCCGAAGAAGGCCGTGCTGGCTTCGCAGAAGCTGATCGAGCGCGACAAGATCTTCGCGATGGTGGGGCCGATGGGATCGCCCACCGTGCTCGCCGCGCAGGATATCCTGCTCGACGCCGGCGTCATGCAGCTCTTCCCGCTGACCGCGGCCGAGTTCACCTACAAGTTCGATCCGGCCAAGCCGCAGGAGCGGCTGAAGTTCAACAATCTGCTGCCCTATGTCGAGAGCACGCGCGCAGCGCTCAAATACATGATTGAGGCGAAGAGTTTCAAGAAGCCCTGCATCATGCATCAGGACGACGAGTACGGAAAGAACGTGCTCGACGGCTTCAACCAGCAGCTCGCCGCCATGAAGATGCAGCCGGCCTCAATCACGAGCTACAAGCGCGGCGCCTCCGATTTCAGCGCGCAGGTCGCCAAGATGAAATCCGACGGCTGCGACCTCGTCGTGCTCGGTGCGGTCCTCCGTGAGCCGATCGGCACGATGAGTGAAGCCAAGAAGCTCGGATGGGACGTCACCTTCCTCGGTGCCACGCCCGTTAACGTGCTCGAAGTGCCGGCGCTCGGCAAGGAAGTGGTGGAAGGCTTGTATGCCGCTTCGAACTTTGAAATTCCCTATGAGGACACCGCGAAAGGAAAGGTGAAGGACTGGCTCGTCAACTACAAGAAGATGTTTGGCACCGACGCCAACACTCAGGCCATCATCGGCTACAACGCGGTGATGACGTTCGCGCATTATGCCAACAAGGCTGGCAAGGATCTGACTGGGCAGAAGATGCTCGACGCGCTGGAGTCGGGGGACAAGTTCCAGGACATCTTCAATTCGCCGCCGACGGTGTTCTCGAAGACCAACCACCTCGCCACCACCATCACCCAGGTGCAGCAGGTCAAGAACGGCCGCTGGGTGCTGGTGAAGGACAATCTGATGTTCTGATGCTTCTCGTTCACCCTCCCCTGGAGGGGGAGGGTCGATCGCGCGCAGCGCGAGCGGGGTGGGGTGATCTCTCGGCGCGGGCACTGTTGGATTGTCGAGAGACTGTCACCCCACCCCGCTACGCATTCCGCTTCGCTTCATGCGTAGCGACCCTCCCCCTCAGGGCAGGGCGATCGCATATGACTTGTGGCGGCGGCCCGTGCGCACGCCTCGTCCTTCGAGACGGCGCTTACGCGCCTCCTCAGGATGAGGCTAATCAGCGTCAGTGCTCGTTGAAACTGCTGCCGCGCACTCCGCCCTCATCCTGAGGAGCCCGCTCAAAGCGGGCGTCTCGAAGGATGACTGCAGGGAAAAGCTCTCAATGCGATAGCCCTGCCCCCTCAGGGGAGGGTAAGAACCCTACGATCCGCCGCCTGCGGTGCCCGAGCTCACCGGGGCGAGCTCGTCTTCCCGGCAGCGCCAGCCGTCGGCGGCTTTGACGAAGGCAAAGGTTCGCTGGATCCTCAGCCGGCGCGTGACGTTGAAGGCGTCTGCGGAGCGCGCCTTGTTGCCGGCTCCCTGCTGCGGACGGCCCGTCGTGGCGTCCCAGCAGGTGCCGGTGCAGGTTGATGCGACCTTGCTGCACACGGTGAAGGGGGCGAGCACGGCCATCTCGATTTCGCCCGTGACCTGCGCCTCCTGGTCGCTCACCTGGCTGTCGAGCGCATAGACGCGGTTGATGCGCAGGAAATTGCCGCAGGAATTGGCCGCATGAATCCGCGCGGCGCAGAAATCGACCGCGTCGGTGTCGGGCGAGCGCGCCGCGACCTGCCGGCCGAACACCTTTTTGGGATCGCCTTTCGCGGCGCGGATTTCGTCGGTCTTGCGCCTCAAATGTTCGGCGAGACAGTCCTCCGCGGATTCCAGCTCATGCAGCGGCACGTTCTCCTTGCCGACCAGATTACATTTGCGGTCGCGCTCGCGTGTCCACCGTCCATGTTCGGCGAAGGCAAAGCGTGCCGCGGTCGGGTCCAATTTGCCTATCAGGCCGAGCACCTGGCCATTGAGCTCGGTTTCGGCAAGCGCCAGCGAGGGGTCCGCGCAGATCACCGCGCCCGCCGCGGTGTTGGCCGCAAGGCAGTCGAAATCCGGATCGCGAACGATCGCGGCGCGCTCCTCGGTGACCCTGAGCAGGCACGCCTTGACCCGGTCGAATTCGTCGGGGCGGATCGCGGTCTGCCCGACGATGCCGCAGCTGAGGTTGCGTTGGCGGACCCAGTTCGCATTCTCCTCGATCGCCGGCAGACGATCCGGAAGGCGTGCGAGCCGCGCCTCGATCGCGGTGCTCAGCTTCTCGGCGGCTGCGGCAAGCGTGGCATCACCGCAGAACAATTGATTGCCGGGGTCGCGAATCTGCTGGCAGTTGTTCTTGGAAAACAGCGGCAGCCTGTCGGCGATCGCGCGGTCGGATTGCGCGGACGCGGACACCGCCGGCAATGCCAGCAGCGCAAGCACAGACAGCACGATGAATCGCATTCCAGTCGCCCCCGCACGGAAGGCGCCATGCTAGCGTCTGGTCTTGCGCGGTGAAATGGGTTTGTGGGGACGAGCAGTGGAAGGTCTGTAGCCCGGATGGGGCGCAAGCGTAATCCGGGGCCGGCGCGAGTGGTAAGAGTCCCGGATTTCGCTGCCGCTCCATCCGGGCTACGAGCAATCAACGCGCTTCAGCGGCCGCCATCGAGACCTGCACCGGCTCGTCGACATATTTCAGCACGGCCGATTGATGGAGCACGAACAGCGGCTGATAGCTCCGCGTCGCGTCGTCCCTGACCATCGCCATGCGGCGATTGTCGAGCATCAGCCATTGGCCCTCGAGCTTTGCTGCGGCAATGGCGTGCGCCTCGCCGGCCCTGACGTCGCGCACCACGACCATGCGGAGGTCTTCAGAGGCAATTCCCGCCAGCCGCAGCGCGGCCAGCTTGGCGATGGCATAGTCCTCGCAATCGCCGGCGCCGCGCGCGAAAGTCGCAAGCGGCGAGCTCCAGACGTCGGCGGTGCCATCATTGGCGGCATGGATGGCGAGATTGATGGCGCGGTTGATCTCGCCGAGCCGCGCGCGGCCGTCGCGGGCGCGGGCCTGGTCGACGATGGCGAGCAGCTCGAGCGCGGCCGGTGAAGCGCAATTGTCCCGGTCGCCGTCGCACAGCGCGAGCTGCACCATGTCGTCGTCGAGCTTGTCCTTCAGCGCGGACCATTTCTGCTGCAGGTTGCCGGACGAAATGGCGAAGGCGAACACGCCGAACGGCTCGGCGGATCTGCGCACGAGGGCGCCGGCGCCCGGCGACAGCAGCGTGCCGGCGCGAAGCTCGGCGGCCGATCCGAGCAGGATCAAGCCGCACATGACAAGGATTGCGCGCCAGGCGCGCGAGCGAGCAGCGGTCTCCATCTGACATCCCCTTCCCAGGCTTCGCGAGATCCCCCTCGATCTCGACGTGCCGGGCTTTGTTGCTTTCGCGGAGATAGTGCGAGACGGGCCGTTTTGTTCTGCTTAATGCGCCCGGCAGGGGTCTCAAAACCGGGTGGCAGGCTGAATCGGGCTCGTCCGAATTGCGTAAAATTTTACGATTCGGAGGCTAGGACACCCTTCACTGCCGCGAAATGGAACCAATTGCAGGCACGAGTTGCGATAGCCGCCGAATCTGGCCGCTATGGCTAACGGCCCGCTATTTTCACGGGTTCTGTTAGTTGGGTCACAGATTTAACGGCGTATTTGCCGCAGGATGCTGCAGAGCATCACGAACAGAAGATGACGCAAGTATCTGTTCTACCAGCTTTACTTTGAATGACTTGGGGCAACGGGAAATGCGTGCATCTAACTCTGTTTCGACTTCCGAATTCTTGGCATATGACTTCCGCTCCTCTGGGAAGGCACCGCCCGACGCAGGCTCTTACGACCAAGTGACGCGAAATCACACAAGCAAATAGATGGTTTCGCTAAGGACTTGGTAATGCTAAGCAAGCTTAGGTCGTCTATACTTACATAAATTTTAACCCTTTTTACGGTGCCCGGTTGAATTACGCTGGCAAATTTGACGCCGCGACGTCCTTGGACGGCCAGGGTTCCAGCTCGCCCGCCTTTGTCCATGTCGATTCCTTTGCCGCCAAGCCCTTCGTCGCCAAGGCGCACGGCCATCTGCCTGACGGCGCATTCGTCGTTCCCGACCCCAATCTGATCTTCAACGGCGAGTTCAAGCGTGCCGGGCTCGACCTCGTGCTGTCGCACGACGGTCATGAGTTCGTCCTTCACGATTATTTCAGGGGCGACAAGCGCGCCGCGATCGCTTCGCCCGACGGCGCCCATCTCAGCGGCGACATCGTCAACGCCCTCACCGGTCACGTCCAGGTTGCCCAGGCCGCGCCCGGCGCCGGTGCAGGCCAGGTCATCGGTCACGTCACCAAGCTCGTGGGCAGCGCGACCGCGATCCGCAACGGCGTCTCGGTCATCCTGAACAACGGCGACAATGTCGAGAAGGGCGACGTGGTCTCGACCGGCGCCGATTCGACGCTCGGCATCACCTTCATCGACGGCACCGTGTTCGGCCTGTCCTCCAATGCGCGGATGGTGCTGAACGAGATGGTCTACGACCCCAACGGGTCGAACAATTCCTCGCTGCTCAGCCTGGTCGCGGGCACCATCACCTTCGTCGCCGGCGAAACCGCCAAGCATGGCGACATGAAGGTCGATACGCCGGTCGCCACCATGGGAATCCGCGGTACGGCGGTGCTGACGCAGATCAACTTCGTCGTTCCCGCCGGCGGCGGCGATCCACAGCCGCAGGCGAGCTTCCAGGTGCTGGTCGAGCCGAACGGCACGACCGGCTCCTACATTCTGTTCGACAAGATCACGCTGCTGCCGATCGCGACCGTCAACCAGGCCGGCCAGATGATCCAGATCAGCGGCGGCAACGTCTCGGTCACCAATGCACTGATGTCGCCGGAGGTGCAGAAGCTGATCACGGACGTGTTCACGCTGAAGTTCACCGACAACAACACCAACACCAAGCTGACCACGAACTTCACCGACACGATCACGCCGTTCGGCCAGGACGTGGTGTTCAAGTCGGGGGCCGGTCCGGTCGTCATCGCGACATTCGTCGATCTCAACCCGCAGAGGCAGGAAGGCCCCACCACGTCGACGCCGGCGGCCATCCGCATTCCCGGCCAGCCGATCGCGCAAAGCTTCGACCTCGGCGGCAACGTGAAGACGGCGTTCGCGCTGACCGAACGGGCGGACACCACCGGCGACGCGCACGCCGACACGATTTCCGGCCTGATCAGATTCGTCGATCAAAACCTCGGCGACCGGCCGACGGTGAGCGTGAGCCTCGCCGAGGCGCCGAACTACGTCTACAAGAATGCCGGCCAGCAGGACGTCACCGGATCGCTCACCGCGCTGCAGAAGCAGGACATCGCGGCGACGCAGATCCAGCTCAGCGTCGTTGCCGATGCCGCCAACGAGAACAACGGCTCGGCGGTCTGGACCTACACGATCCCCGACCACGTCTTCGATTTTCTGGCGGCCGGCGAAACCCTGACGCTGACCTACATGGTCCGCGTCGACACCAATTTCTCGGTGAACCCCGAGTCCAGGTTCATCCCGATCACCATCACGATCACGGGAACGAACGACAAGCCGACCGTAGCGACATCGGGTGGCACTGTCGTCGAGAAGATCGGGACCGGCAACGAGGCGCTCGACACCATCACGGGCACGGTCACCTTCACCGACGTCGATCTGACCGACCGGCCAATCGTGAGCGCCGCGCTCTCGTCCACCCAGCCGTTCAAATATCTCGATGCCGAAGGCCACGACATCACCGCGACGCTGACGCCGCCGCAGCTCGCTGCGATCGCCGCCGTCGAGGTGCCGCTGACGGTGGTGCAGGGCGCGGGCAACGACAATAACGGCTCGGCCACCTGGACCTACAGCGTTCCCGACCATCTGTTCGATTTCCTCGCCAAAGGCGAGAAGCTGATCCTCAATTACGTTGTGCAAGTCGATGACGGGCACGGCGGCGTCGTAAGCACGCCGGTCACCGTGTCCATCAACGGTGCGGACGTCAATGTCGAGGGCACCAACGATGTGCCGACGATCGTGGAAGATCAGACCACGCCTACGGGCGCGGTGACCGAGGATACCGCGGCCACGCTCGCCGCCAACGGCACCATCACATTCAACGATCCCGATCTCACGGATACGCACACCGCGAGTTTCTCGCTGAAGTCGACGATGTCGAGCGCGCATCTGCCCGGCTTCAGCGACGGCACGTCGCATATCGGCACGTTCGCGCTTGCGGCGGTGAGTGAAAGCCCCGGCGTCAGCTCCCGCGGGTCCGTGGGCTGGACCTTTACAATCGACGACAACGATCCGGTGCTCCAGTCGCTGGCGGAAGGCCAGACCATCACCCAGGTCTACACCGTCAAGGTTGACGACCATCACGGTGGGACGGTCACCCGGGACGTGACGGTGGTCATCACCGGCAAGAACGATGCGCCGACCATCACGAGCGATGAAGACTCGGCAGCGGGGGGCGTCACCGAGGACGCCGCTACGCCGACACTGTCGACCGGTGGCACGCTGGCGATTCAGGATCTCGACCTGATCGATACGCACACTGCGGAGGCGGCGTTCAAGTCGGCGACATCGAGCGCGCATCTGCCGGGCTTCGATGGCAGCACGCCGCTCGGGACCTTCACGATCGACCCGTCGGTGACCGAGGCGAACGACGACACCAGCAATGGCGCCACGCTGGGCTGGCATTTCTCGGTCAACAACAACGACCCGGTGGTCCAGTCGCTGGCGAATGGCCAGACCATCACGCAGGTCTATACCGTCACTTTCACCGACGATCACGGTGCTCAGGTCGAGCAGGACGTCACGGTCACCATCACCGGCACCAACGACGCGCCGACGATGACCAGCAGTGCCGAGGACGCCGCCGGCGCGGTGACCGAGGACAGCAGCGCGACGCTGTCGGTGAGCGGCACGCTGGCGATCCAGGACGTCGACCTGATCGACAACCACACCGCGGAGGCTGCGTTCAAGTCGTCGACGTCGAGCGCGCATCTGCCGGGCTTCGACGACGACACGCCGCTGGGCACATTCACGATCGATCTGTCGGTCGCCGAGTTCAACACCGACACTGACAACGGCGCGACGCTGGGCTGGCACTTCAGCCTCGACAACTGCGATGCCGTGCTGCAATCGCTGGCCGAAGGCCAGACCATTACCCAGGTCTACACCGTCACCTTCACCGACGACCACGGCGCGTACGTCTCGCAGGACGTGACCGTCACGATCAACGGCACCAACGACGCACCGACGATCACGAGCGATGCCGACGCGGAAAAAGGCACGGTCACCGAGGATGAGGGCACCTCGCTGACGACCGGCGGCACACTGGCGATCCAGGACGTCGACCTGATCGACACTCATACCGCGCAGGCGGTGTTCACGTCGTCGTCCGTCAGCTCGGCTCTGCCGGGCTTCGGAACCAGCTCGCATATCGGCACGTTCTCGATCGATTCATCGGTGTCCGAATCCAACGGTAGCGGGACGCTGGGCTGGCACTTCACACTCGACAACAACGATCCCGTGCTGCAGTCGCTGGCGGAAGGGCAGACCATCACTCAGGTCTACACCGTCACGTTTGACGACGAGCACGGCGGCAAGATCAGCCAGGACGTCACCGTCACCATCGTCGGCACCAACGATGCGCCGGCGGTTTCCTATGTCACGTCGGACTACATGAACTTCGACGGCCAGACCATCGCGGTCGGCGAGGTGCCGACGGTCGCCACCGATGGCGTGACGCTGGACGGGTGGGTAAACTGGAACGGCAACTCCGATCCAGGCCACGGCCAGATCCTGTTCTACAACGGCAACACCTCGACCACCGGCTTCGGCCTGCTCGGCACGGTCAATGTCGATGGCACCATGGAGCTCGAGATTCTCGCCGGTGGCGTCCGCATCGAGGACACCGGCGTGGCCCTCACCGCGTCGCAGTGGCACAACATCGCGCTGACCCACGACAACGGGACCTTCACGCTCTATCTCGACGGAAACCTCGAATACTCGCAGACCTGGACGGTCAACCCGATCGACGGCAGCCCGTCCAACCCATCGGCGTCCTACATGATGATCGGCGCCGCGAGCGAGCCGAATGCGGCGGGCTTCGGAGCGGAAGGCTTCTACGGCTCGATCGCCGATGTCAGCGTCTGGACCACCGCGCTGACGCAGGCGCAGATCCAGTCGATCGACTTCACCGCGCTGACCGGCAACGAGGCGAATCTCGCCGCGTATTACCAGCTCGGCGACGGCAGCGGGACCACCGCCTCCAATACGGTCAACCCAGCCCTGAGCCTTGCCATCGACGGCGATGCGGACTGGGCCAGCAGCACCACCGGCCCGGGCGGCGCCGTTGCCGTCCTCTTGGAAACCAATGCTGGCCAGCTCGCACATGGCGTGCTGGCGCTCTCCGAGGTCGATGCGACGGATCATGTCACGGTGTCGGTCAGCCAGTTGGAGGTGACTCTCGACGGCGTGCCGCAAGCCGGCGACGTCGGCGGGCTGACGCATGAGGGCCTGCTGAACTATCTCACCGTCCCATCCGGCGACATCCTCGACGGCACGGCCACCACCACCCAGTTCGCGTGGCAGTTCAATTCGGGCAGCCAGGCCTTCGACTCCCTCGCCGCCGGCCAGACGCTGTCGCTGCAATACACGATCGTCCCGTCGGACGCCGATGGCGCCGGCGCCAGCAGCACCGTCACGATCGACATCGCGGGCAGCAACGACGCGCCGACGCTATCCGATCTCCACATTGGCCCACTCACGGACACCGCTGACGACGACACCTTCTCCGACCTTACCGGGCAATTGGCCGGGACCGACGCCGACAGCGGCGAGACGGCGACGCTGACTTATGCCGTTCTGAATGCTGATTGTCATGGGACGGCGAGGGGTCTGTACGGCTCGCTGACGGTCAACGCCGACGGCAGCTATAGCTATGTTCCGAACGCCGTCGCGATCAACGCGTTGGCGCAAGGATCCTACGAGGATATTTTCACGGTCCAGACCACGGACGCGCATGGTGCGACCGGCACGGCAACGCTCACGGTGGACGTGACCGGCGCGAACGACGAGAACGTCGCTCCGGTGATCAACGTCGATCAGATCAGCGTCACGCAGGAAGGCGATCAGATCTTCGTACACGGCATCACGGTCAGCGACGCCGACGCTGCTCCCGATGAAACCTTCGCACTCACCGCGGCGGCGGATTCGGGCACATATGTGGAGCCTGCACCGACGTCCGATACCCTGGCGAGCGTCAATTCAGCACTCCAGGGGCTGACCTATACCGAGCCGAGCCAGAACGACCCTGCGACGGATAAGCTCGCGATCACTGTGACCGACAGCCACGGCGCGAGCGACACGGTCAACCTTATCTTCAACCTGGCCGAACAAGGCCCGGTCACCCTCGCCAGCACAGACGGCAAGGATGTGCTGTTCGGGACGGGCTATCAGGATCAGTTCGTGTTTGCGGCAAGCTCGAACCACGATACGATTCTGGACTTCACCTCCGGTACGGACCATATCGACCTGACGGCCATGGGGGCGATCAGCGACATCGAGGCGTGGATGACTCAACATGTGGCGGCGTCCGGGACGGCGGACACCCTGATCACGATCGATGCCGCAAACACGATTCTCCTGAAGGGCGTCAGCAGTCTTCAGGGGATCGACATACTCCACGCCTGACGGCCGCGTGAGACCCGATCGGCTGCAAGCCCGATCGGAGCTGCCGTCCACCGTCAAAGCGTGATATTCAACCACCATGAAACGTCTGAAGATCCTGCGGCGGTGGTTTGCGCGGAAGCTCGGCTTTGCGCGGCTGATGTGCCTTGCGCTGCTGGTTCTGTTCGCCGTTGCGCGCCTCTGGGATCCGCCGCCGATCCAGGAATTGCGGCTGCGCACCTTCGACATGTTCCAGCTGATCGATCCCAGGCACAAGACGGCGCGGCCGGTCACCATCGTCGACATCGACGACAAGAGTCTCGCCAAGCTCGGGCAATGGCCGTGGCCGCGCACGCGGATCGCCGATCTGATCCAGAACCTCACCGGCAAAGGCGCGGTGGCGATCGGCTTCGACGTGGTGTTTTCGGAGCCCGACCGGCTCAATCCGGATCTGGTCGCGGGCCAGATGCGCTATCTCGACGATGCCACACGCGCCAAGCTGCGCGAGCTGCCGACCAACGACCAGATCCTCGCCGAGGCGATCAAGCGCTCGCGCGTGGTGCTGGGTGAGACGGGTCTGCCCGACATCCTGGCCGAACCCGACAAGTCACTTCCGCTGACGGGCGTGGCGACGGTCGGGGAGGAGGGCGCCGAACGCTTCCTGTTCGAATTTCCAGGCCTGCTGCGCAACGTGCCCGTGATCGAAATGGCGGCCGCCGGCCGCGGCCTGTTCTCGATCAGAAAAGAGCGCGACGGGTTCATCCGCCGCGTGCCGATGGTCATGCGTGCGCAGGGCAACATCATGCCATCGCTCAGCCTCGAGATCCTGCGCGTCGTCACTGGCACGCCAACGCTGTTGATCAGGACCGACAAGACCGGCGTGCGGGCCGTGCGCCTCAAGGGCCTCGAGATCCCCACCGACAAGAACGGCCAGTTCTGGGTGCACTACGCCCGCCGGGATCCCTCGATCTACGTCTCCGCGGCCGACGTGCTCGACAACAGCGTGTCGCCGAGCAAGCTCGCCGGCAAGCTGGTGCTGGTCGGGACCTCCGCCGCCGGGCTCAACGACATCAAGACGACGCCGGTGTCCGCGACCATGCCGGGTGTCGAGATCCATGCCCAGGTGCTGGAGAGCGTGCTCAGCGGCGCGGTGATCTCGCAGCCGAACTACGCCCTCGGCGTCGAGCTGATCGCGGCGCTGGTGATCGGCCTGCTCGTCATCATCTTCACGCCGAATCTCGGTCCCGTCCGCCTGGTGCTTGCGGGTGGGGCCTTCGCCGCCATCCTGGTCGGTGTGTCCTGGTTCTTCTACGTGCAGTACCGCCAGCTCATCGACTTCACCTATCCGCTGCTGTCGACCACCGCGGTCTATCTGACGCTGATCTTCGCCAGCTTCGTGCGCGAGCAGCGCCAGCGCGTGCAGATCCGCGGGCAATTCGCGCAATACATGTCGCCGGTGCTGGTCGAGCAGCTGGCGCAATCGCCGGAAAAGCTCGTGCTCGGCGGCGAGGAGCGCGAGATGACGATCATGTTCTCCGACGTGCGCGGCTTCACCACGATCTCGGAGAGTTACAAGCACGATCCGCAAGGGCTGATCGCGCTGATGAACCGCTTCCTGACGCCGCTGACCGACGTGATCATCGAGCGCAAGGGTTACATCGACAAGTATATGGGCGACGCCATCATGGCGTTCTGGAACGCGCCGCTCGACGATGCCGAGCACGAGATCAACGCCTGCGAAGCCGCGATCCAGATGCTCGAGCAGATCGACGTGGTCAACAAGGAGCGCGAGCAGGAGGCCGCCGACGGCGGCCACGTCTACATCCCGCTCAATGTCGGCATCGGTCTCAACACCGGCATCGGCGTGGTCGGCAACATGGGCTCCGACCTGAAGAAGAACTATTCGGTGCTCGGCGACAGCGTGAACCTGGCCTCCCGCCTCGAGGGCCAGTCGAAGGCATACGGCTTTCCGATCATCGTGGGCTCGCGCACCGCGCTCGCCGCCAAGGAGAAGTTCGCGATTCTCGAACTCGACTTCATCATGGTCAAGGGCAAGACCGAGCCGGAAGTGATCTACGCCATCGCCGGCCGCGAGGACGTGATGCATTCGGCCGCGTTCCAGCGCCTGCGCAACATCACCATCGAGATGCTCGGCTGCTACCGCAGCCGCGACTGGCAGGGCGCGCTGGACGCGATCGCGCGCGGCCGCAAAAGCGAGGACGCCGACACGCTGGAGAAGCTGTTCAGGCTTTACGAGGCGCGGATCAAGGATTTCCAGATCGATCCGCCGCCGGAGGGCTGGACCGGCGCCTATGCCCTGCTGACCAAGTAGTCGCACGCTGACCGCTCGCGCTGGGTGGCCAGAACAAAGCATGCCTACCATATGCAGGTGCATCGAGGTAAGTATGGCGGAGGGACGGCGCTTGGCGCCTCTGCCAACCAAAAGAAAAAAGGGCGATCTGAGTGATGGACGCACAAGTGAAACCAAACGACCGCATCGGCGTGCTCGAAGAGCTCCTCAGCGAGCGCTACTCCGTTCGCGCATTTCTGCCCAAGGAGGTCGATCGCGCCACCATCGAGCACGTGCTGGCGACCGCGCAGCGCACGGCGTCCTGGTGCAACAGCCAGCCCTGGCAGGTCGTTATCGCCAGCGGCGAGGCCAAGGAGCGATTTCGCAAGGCGATCTACGCGGAGGCCTCGAAGGGCCTCGGCGATGACTACGACTTCACGCCGCCGCGCGAATATGTCGGGGTCTATCTCGATCGCCGCCGCGAGAGCGGCTTCCAGCTCTACAACACGCTCGGCATCGTCCGCGGCGACAAGGCGGCCTATGCCAAGCAGGCGCTGGAGAACTACAATTTCTTCGGCGCGCCGCATGTCGCCATCATCCACACCAATGAGCCGCTCGGCATTTATGGTGCGATCGACTGCGGCGCCTATGTCTCCAACTTCATGCTGGCGGCGCAGGCGCTCGGGCTCGGCACTATTCCGCAAGCCGCGCTGGCGCGGCATTCCGGTCTGATCCGCCGCCACTTCGATCTGCCCGACGACCGCCGCGTCGTCTGCGGCATCTCGTTCGGCTATGCGGACCATGCGCACAAGGTCAACAGCTACCGCACCTCGCGGGCGAGCGTGGCCGAAACCGCGACCTTCGTGGATGTGTGATCGCGTACCGTGAGCCCGACGCCATCGGCGTCAGACTCGCGCGCGAAGACGGCCGTGGAAACGGCCGTCTTCATCTCCCCGTTCGATTGACGCCGGCGGTCAGCCGCCGCTGCCGCCGATCACGGCCCGCACGGTCTCGTCAGGTCCGAAATCCTCGGCGCCGTCGACATAGAGCAGCGCGGCCAGCTTCGAACGGGCGCGGTTCACGCGGCTCTTGATCGTGCCGACCGCGCAGCCGCAGATCGAGGCCGCGTCCTCATAGGAGAAGCCGGACGCGCCGACCAGGATCAACGCTTCACGCTGATCCTGCGGAAGCTTGTCGAGCGCGGTGCGAAACTCCTCGAATTCGAGATGCGCATTCTGCGAAGGCTGGGTTTTCAGCGTCTTGGCGTAGTTGCCTTCGGCATCCTCGACCTCGCGCCGCCGCTTGCGGTAGTCGGAGCGGAACAGGTTGCGCAGGATCGTGAACAGCCAGGCCGGCAGGTTGGAGCCGGGCTGGAACGAGTCGATGTTGGCGAGCGCGCGCAGCAGCGTCTCCTGGACCAGATCGTCGGCGCGGTCCGCATTTCCGCTGAGCGAGATGGCGAAGGCGCGCAGACTGGGCACGGCCGCCAAGATGTCGTTACGCAGGGAGTCCGTGAGAGGCATTAATCCCTCCCATTGTTGTTGTCGTTGGATCCACCCTCATTTTCCACTTGGGGTGACGCCCCCGGCGCATCAAGCTTCTTGATCAGTTCTGCGAACCGATCCGGAACCCCCTGTCGAACGACATCATCGTACATGGCGCGCAACTGGTGCCCGATCCGGGATTGAATCTCCGGAGTCAGGCCTCCCTTGCCGGGGGTCGTGCTTCTGCTGGCTTGAGACTTGAGATCTTTCATGACCTGTTCCACGTTTCCCCGAGTTAAGTGACTGTAAAATCGAGAGGTTTTCTCAACCGGGAGCCGCTCCCTGGATAGGCACAATTCCAGCTGCGCCAAAAAGTTCCCAGCTTGGCGGAACTTTTGTTGACCTGAGGCGTAGACAGCCCAGCAGGGGAACCTGGGCCCCCCGCGTGATGCCTGACCTCAGGATTGGACCTAAAGGTTGGCCCGAAGACGAATGGAGTGGGGATGTCCCGTTCACAGGTAGTTGCTGAACACTTGCCGCTGTTGCGCCGGTACGCGCGGGCTCTGACAGGCAGCCAGGCCTCCGGTGACGCCTATGTCGCCGCCATGTTGGAAGCCATGTTGGGCGATCCGTCGGTGCTCGACGAGAGCCATGGGCCTCGGGCCGGCCTGTTCCGGCTGTTCACCCAGATCTGGAATTCGGTCTCCATCAACGACGATGCCGAGGTGACGACCCTGCCGATGCCGCCGGAACGGCGGCTCTCGAACATCACGCCGCTGCCGCGCCAGGCCTTCCTGCTGCTCTCGCTCGAGGGCTTTTCCGAAGAGGAAGTCGCCTTCATTCTCGGCACCGACGTCGCCGAGACGCGCCGTCTTGCGGACGCAGCCGGACGCGAGATGGCCGCCGAGATCGCCACCGACGTGCTGATCATCGAGGACGAGACCTTCATCGCCATGGACCTCGAGAGCCTTGTGAAGAATCTCGGCCACAACGTCGTCGGGGTCGCCCGCACCCATGCCGATGCGGTGGCGCTGGCCAAGAACAAGCGGCCCGGCCTGATCCTCGCCGATATCCAGCTTGCCGACGGCTCGTCGGGCCTGGACGCCGTCAACGAGCTGCTGCGCACCTTCGAGGTGCCGGTGGTGTTCATCACCGCCTATCCGGAGCGCTTCCTTACCGGCGAGCGTCCCGAGCCGGCGTTCCTGATCTCAAAGCCGTTCCAGCCCGCGATGGTATCGGCGGTGGCGAGCCAGGCGCTGTTCTTCCAGCGCAATTCGCGCAACCGGACGCCCAAGGCGCCTGCGGCGTAACAAGGCGCTGGCGGCTTGCCTATTGGCGAGTTTGGTCCGGCGTGCCGCAAGGCACGCCGGATTTTTCATGCCGCCGGCCCGCTTGACGGGCGCTGAATTCGCCGCCCATAGCTCATGCAGCAGCTGCGCGTGCGACCACGCCAATCGGAGACGTGCCCATGGACCAGCAACTCCGCGATCGTCTCGCCATCCGCGATCTCGTCGAGAACTGGGCAGTGTGGCGCGATGCCGGCGACTGGGAGCGCTTTGCCACGGTCTGGCACGAAGAAGGCTGGATGTCCGCGACCTGGTTTCAGGGGCCGGCGCCGGATTTCATGCGCGTCAGCCAGGAGGGTTTTGCCAGGGGGGTGCGCATCCTGCATTTCCTCGGCGGCACCAGCATCGATCTCGCCGGCGAGCGGGCCATCGCGCAGACCAAGATGACGATCTCGCAGCGCGGACTCGTGCACGGCGTGCTCTGCGACGTCGTCTGCACCGGACGCTTCTACGATTTCCTGGAGAAGCGGCTTGACAAATCAGGGGCCGGCAAATGGGGCATCGTCCGCCGCCAGCCGATCTACGAGAAGGACCGGATCGACCCGGTCGATCCCGCCGCGACGCTCCGCCTCGACCAGACAGCGCTCGCTGCGCTTCCCGAAGGCTACCGCCACCTCGCCTACATGCAGGAGCTGATCGGCTACAAGGTCAAGCGCGACATGCCGGGCCTTACCGGCCCTGAGGTCGAGAAGCTCTATGGCGAAGGGCGGGAGTGGCTGGCAGGGAAGGCGAAGTAGACACGTTGCCCCGCCATCAGGGACCATTACGACTGCAAATCGCGTGGCCTTCGTTTCCTTGGCCGACCGGAACGATGCAGGCCCCGCACGTCCTGCTGTTGAAAAAGCTCCCCGCATAAATCACGCAACCATTGGCTCGCCGGGTCGTGATGGAAGCGGGCGTGCCAATATTGCTTCACCGTAAATCCGGCGATCGCCAGCGGGCAATCGAGCACGCGCAGTTCGTAATAGTGAGCCAACGTTTCGCCGATGTGCCTTGGAAGGGTGGCAATCAGGTCGGTCGTTCCGACGATTGCGGGTAACCCCAAAAAGCCGGGGAGCTCAAGCGCAACATCAAGGACTATCTGCTGCTCCTTTAGCGCGTCCGCGAGCAATTGATGTCCGGTGCCGGAGCGAATGAGGACGTGCGCCTCACGCCGGAAATCCTTTGCGGTGATGCGGTCGCGGATCCGGGCATGTCCTGCGTTCGCCAAGCAGACCCAATCCTGCGGAAAGAGTGCCTGTTGAAAGTGTCCGGCGTCGAGATCCGAGATGTAACCGAGCGCCAGATCGGCCTCGCCGGACTGCAGCATTCGTGGCGTATCGCTGCCGATCTGCGCTGCCTCGATGCGGATGCCCGGCGCAGCGCGGCGAACGTGGGCGAGTATGGCGGGAAGCAGCGTGATGTGGCTCGCATCGGTCATGCAGATGACGAAGCGGCGCTTTGCAGTCGCCGGATCAAACTCGGTGCGAAGCTCCGCCAGACGCCGCAGCATCTCCAGCGCCTGTCTGGCGGTGCCGATGAGAGCCTCCGCGCGCGGGGTCGGCAGCATTCCCTCGGCCGACCGGATGAAAAGCGGATCGTCCAGCTCCTTTCGCAGGCGCGCCAGCCAGATCGAAATGGTCGGCTGACTTTGACCGAGCTTCTCGGCTGCTTTGGTGACACTGCCAGTGGTGAACAATGCGTCGAACAGCCGGAGCAGGCGCGGCTCCAGCAGGTTCGTCTCGGAGAGGTCTCGGTGCTTCATTGCGATCTACAATAATGGATATAAGAGTCATAGAATATCCAAATAGTCGCCAGCCTGCTAGCACGCTTCGAACGCCAAAACGGGCGAGGGAGAAGCGTTCGGATGAGGATCTGCTTTATCGGAGCGGGAGCCTTGGGCTCGACCATCGGTGGCGCGCTGGCGCGCGGTGGTGCCGAGGTTTGGTTGATCGATCCCTTTCGGGCCCATGTCGACGCGATCAACGCCAGTGGTCTCCGGATGCTCGAAGGTGAAGCCGAGACCGTTGTGAAGGTCTCTGCCTGCACCTCAGCGACCCAGGTCGGCACCGTGGCGGACCTCGTCGTCGTCCTCGTCAAATCCTACCACACGCGGGATGCGATCCGGGCGGCCGCGCCGATCATCGGGCCGCAGACGGTCGTGATGTCGCTCCAAAACGGTCTTGGTCACGAGGACATCCTTTCGGAGGAAGTCGGTCGTGACCGCGTCATGGCAGGCAAGACCTACGTTGGCGGCGTGCTGCTCGGTCCTGGTCATGTTCGCTCCGGGGTCGTCGGCAAGGAAACCATCATCGGCGAGCTTGATGGACGCTTGACGGAACGCGCACAGCGGATTTCCGAGACCTTCAATCGTGCCGGCATTCTCACGCTGCTCAGCGACAACATCTTGGGCACGATGTGGGACAAGCTGTTCATCAACGTCGCCGGAGGAGGAATCACCGCCGTCACCGGCCTGACTTACGGGGGTCTCTATTCGCTGCCGATTTTGGAAGATTGCGCGCTGGCCGCAATCTCGGAGGGTATCGCGGTCGCGCAAGCTGCCGGCGTGAAGATCTCGATTGCCGATCCGCGCAGGGCCTGGACGATGGCGTCCGCTGGACTGCCGCCCGAGTTCAAGACGTCGATGTTGCAGAGCTTGCAGTCCGGTAATCTGACCGAGGTCGACTACATCCACGGCTCCGTCGTGCGCTGGGGCGCCAAGCTCAACGTGCCGACCCCCGTCAATTCCACCCTCGTCGCATTGGTCAAGGGGCTCGAATACGCCCGCAGCGATTATCCAGGAAAGGCCTGAGGCGATGTCGCTACCGCGGGCCTATGTCGAACATGTCGCGATCCGCGTGCCGGACGTTGATCGTCACGTCGACTTCTTTCGTGAGGTGCTTGGTCTCACTATCCGCGACGAGCAACCCGCCGATGTCGCCCGCCCGCGTCAGGTCTGGGTGCTCGGAAGCGTGCAGCTCATCGAAGACCCGAATTTCGTCGGACCGGAGGGGCGTCTCGCCCATCTCGGCATCATGGTCGACGATTACGACGGTGTGCTCGTCCGTGCTGCCGCGTGGGGCGCCAAAGCGCTGCCTGCCGGGCCAAACTGGCTCGAGCTGCCGGGCGGCCTGAACGTCGAGATCTTGCAAGCCAGCGCAGGCGCCGTGGAAGCCGCCCTGGCGATCAATCCCCGTGCCTAGAGGAAGACGCGACATGATCGATGAGCGCTATTGGGAGGATGCCAAGGTTGGTGACGAATGCGTCACTCCTTCGGTAACGGTCACTGAAGCGATGGTGAATGCCTATGCCGAGCTGACGGGTGATTTCACGCCGGTCCACGTCGACGAGGAATACGCCAAAACCACACCATTCGGCACGCGCGTCGCGCACGGGCTGTTTGGTCTGTCGCTGGCCGACGGTTTGAAGACCCGTGCCGACTACCGCTTCCTCCCGGGAATGTCGCTGGGCTGGACCTGGGATTTCAAGCTGCCGATCAAGCTCGGCGACACCGTCCACGTGAAGTTTCGCGTCGGTTCAATGCGAACAACCAAGCGCGAAGGGTGGGGTATCGTTGTGCTGCCCTCGGAGCTGATCAATCAGCGCGGCGAAGTGGTGCAGCTCGGTGAGCATCGACTGATGATTCCGATGCGCCCGAAGAACAGTGCCACAGGAGGGCAGGCATGACCGCGCAAGACCTGCCCCTCAAAGGCATCCGCGTCATCGACTACAGCCATTTCCTGGCAGGCCCCTTCATGGGCCGCTGCCTCGCCGCGATGGGCGCGGAAGTCATCAAGGTGGAGCGTCCGAAGGCGGGCGATGCGGGCCGCGCCCATGGCTATTTCAAAGACGGACAATCCGGCTACTTCCTGCAGCAGAACATGGGCAAGCAGGGGTTGTGCATCGACCTGCGCGATACGCGCGGTCTCGACATGATGATGAAGCTGATCGACACGGCCGATGTCTTCATCGAGAACTACCGCCCCGGCGCACTCGAGCGCCTCGGGCTCGGCTACAAGGCGCTGTCGGCGCGGAATCGCAGGTTGATCTATTGCTCGGTCTCCGCCTATGGCCACACCGGTCCCTATGCCGACCGTCCGGGCTTCGGCCTGATCGCCGAGGCGATGTCGGGCGCCCTGGCGCAACTGGGCAATCCCGGTGAAGCGCCGCCGCTGCTGCGGATGCCGCTGGCCGACATGTACACCGGCATTCACGGCGTGGCTGCCATCAATGCCGCGCTGGTCGGCCGTGCCTCGTCCGGACGAGGCCAGCATATCGATCTCGCGCTGTACGACTGCATGGTCTCGATGCACGACTATGCGGTGCAGCGCTACTTCCTCTCCGGTGGTGCCGACCTGCCGAAGCAGACCGGCAGCGGACAGCCGGATTCGACCGTCTACGGCGTCTTTCCGGCCAAGGACGGCAATCTCGTCATCGCGGCGCAAGTCGACGATGCGTGGCGGCGCTTGGCGACTCTGATTGGGGGAAGCAGCTTGTCATCCGACGAACGCTTCGCCACGCCTGCGGCGCGGAACGCCCATTATGCCGATGCGATGGACATCGTGCGCAATTGGACGCTGTCGCAGCCGTCCCGGGATGCCTGCCTCGCGGCACTCGACGAAGCTGGCGTGCCGTCGGCTCCCGTGCAGACCATCGAAGAGGTCGTGAAGGATCCGCAGATCCACGCGCGTGGCATGCTGGTCGAGCAGGAGCATCCTGTCCTCGGCAAGGTGACGTTGCCGAACCTGCCGTTCCGCTTCTCCGATTGCGACACCACGGTGCGTACTCCGGCGCCACTGCTCGGCCAGGACAATCGCCGTATTGCAAAGTCGCTTGGGCTGTCGGCCGAGGTCGTCGACGCGATGGTGCGCGATGGCGTGTTCTACAACGAAGCCGCGGTCGAGGAGTGAGCCATGGGCGATCGTTATGCGGTGATTGGTAATCCGATCGGCTTCAGCAAATCACCTCTCATCCATGGCACGTTCGCCAGAATGACGGGACAGAACCTTGTCTATGAGGCGATCGAGGCACCACTCGACGGCTTCAACGAACGGGTTGATCAATTCCGGACGGAGGGCGCCAAGGGACTGAACATCACCGCTCCGTTCAAGCTCGATGCCTTCGCCTATGCAAACGAGCTTTCGGAAAGCGCCGAGCGAGCCGGCGCCGCAAACTGCCTGAAGTTCGACGGCGAACGGGTCATTGCCGAGAATTTCGACGGGATCGGTCTCGTGCGTGACATCACGGTCAATCTCGGCCTCAAACTGGCCGGCCGCCGCGTCCTGATGCTCGGCGCCGGAGGAGCGGCGCGCGGCGCGCTGCTGCCGTTCCTGCGCCAGGAGCCGTCCGAGCTGGTTCTGGTCAACCGAACGCTGTCGAAAGCGGTGGCATTGGCCGAAGAGTTTGCCGGCTGTGGCCCCCTGATCGTCAGCGGCTATGCCGAGCTGGCCGATCTTGCCGAAGGCTATGACGTCGTGGTCAACGCGACGTCGGCCAGCCTGCGCGGTGAAATGCCGCCGCTTCCAGGCAATGTCTTTCGCGGTGCAGAGCTCGCGTACGAACTCGCCTATGGCAAAGGATTGACTCCCTTTCTGCAAGCGGCTCGAGCCAAAGGTGTCGCCAAGCTGGCCGACGGCGTCGGCATGCTGGTGGAGCAGGCGGCCGAAGCTTTTGCCTGGTGGCGCGGCGTTCGACCGAGCACGGCTCGGGTCATTGCCGAACTGACCGTTCCACTGAGCTGATGGGCGATGCCTAATATGCATCCGAAGTCCAGCTTCCTCGTCGGCCTGATCGGCAGCGGCATCGCGGCGTCCCGCACCCCGCCCATGCACGAAGCGGCCGCCGACGCTGCCGGCATCCGTTATCTCTACAAGAAGATCGATCTGACAGAGCTGAAACTCGGAGTCGAAGCGCTGCCGGAATTGCTGACGGCTGCAAAGCGGATGGGATTTGACGGGTTGAACGTGACCCATCCCTGCAAGCAGGCGATCATTCCACTCCTGGACGAGCTTTCGCCGGACGCGGAGGCCCTCGGTGCCGTGAACACCGTGGTCATCAGGGACGGTCGAATGACCGGCCACAACACGGACTGGTTCGGCTTCGCGGAGAACTTTCGCCGCAACATGCAAGGTGCGCCGCTCGGTCGCGTTGTCCAATTCGGCGCGGGCGGCGCAGGCGCGGCGGTCGCTTTCGCGCTGATGAAGCTCGGCGTGCGGGAATTGACCATTATCGACGTCGACGTGGCCAAGGCGCACAGCGTGGTCGATGGCTTGTCCCCGCGATTCGCAGAAGGGCACTTGAAGGTCGGCCAGGATGTCGCGGCCGCCGTTGCTGCCGCAGACGGAATTGTCAACGCGACGCCGATCGGCATGGACAAGTATCCAGGGACGCCGCTGCCGACGGCTCTGCTGCGTCCTGATCTCTGGGTCGCTGAGATCGTCTACTTCCCGCTGGAAACCCCACTGCTGCGCACGGCGCGCGCCCTCGGCTGCCGCACCGTCGATGGCGGAGGCATGGCGATCTTCCAGGGCACCGAAGCATTCCGCCTGTTCACGGGCATCTCACCTGATCCGGACGTCTTCTTCGCAACTTTTGCATCCCTGGGAGGGTGACACCCGGCCGATGGGCGAGCGGCACGTACAACGCCCGAGAGGAAACGCAAGATGGGCTACACGCTCGATTTCTCGGTGGTTTGGCATGCCATGCCCGCGCTGCTGTGGGGGTGCGTGGGTACGTTGGGCCTGGCGCTGGCCGGCATGACGCTCGCAATGATGATCGGTGTCGCCGGCGTCGCGGCGCGCGATTCGAAGGCGGCCTGGTCGCGTGCTCTCGTGATCGGTTTCGTCGAGATCGTGCGCAATACACCTTTCCTGGTGCAGATCTTCTTTCTGTTCTTCGCCCTGCCGCTCGTCGGGTTGAAGCTCAATCCGACGGTCACCGCCATCATCGCTCTCGGCGTCAATGGCGGCGCCTATGCCATCGAGATCATCCGCGGCGGGGTGCAATCCATCCATAAGGGACAAATAGAGGCCGGCTACGCGCTCGGACTGCACAAGGGGCAGGTATTCCGGTTCATCGTGCTCAAGCCTGCGCTGCGCGCGATCTACCCCTCGCTCACGGGTCAATTCATCATGCTGACGCTGACCTCGTCGATCTGTTCGGCGGTATCGGCCTTCGAATTGACGTCGGTTGCGCAGCGCATCGAAAGCGACACGTTCCGCAGCTTCGAGGTCTATTTCTCAGTCACCTTCCTCTACCTCGCGATCTCCTGGCTGTTGATGCTGGCCTTCGCGGTCGTCTCTCACCGCTTCTTCTCATATCCGACACGCTGAGGGAGGCGATCATGACACCGCATTTTGGTCTTCCCGAGTTCGGCTTCCTGCTGCGTGGGCTGCAATGGACGGTACTGCTGACGCTGGTCGCGTTTGTGGGTGGCTGCACGGCGGGGCTGGCGGTCGCATTGCTGCGCACCTGTGGTCACAAGGGCGTGGAATGGATTACCCGCATTTACATCGGCATATTCCAGGGCACTCCGCTGCTGCTGCAGCTTTTCGTCGTGTACTACGGATTGGCGCTGACCGGACTGAAGCTCGACGCCTTCGTCGCGGTGGCGATCGGTTTCACCGTGAATGCCTCCGCCTTTCTTGGTGAAATCTGGCGCGGCGCGATCCAGGCTGTGCCGCGCGGCCAGACCGAGGCGGCGATGGCGCTTGGTCTGCACTATTCGTCGCGCATGCGCGACATCGTGCTGCCGCAGGCGATCCGC
Organism: Bradyrhizobium sp. CB1015; assembly: GCF_025200925.1. Taxonomy (GTDB): domain Bacteria; phylum Pseudomonadota; class Alphaproteobacteria; order Rhizobiales; family Xanthobacteraceae; genus Bradyrhizobium. The sequence goes on from NZ_CP104174.1 coordinate 1,160,737, forward strand.
ATCTCCCTGCCGGCGACCATCGGCTATCTCGTTCAGCTCATCAAGGGCACTTCGCTCGCCGCGATTGTCGGCTTCATCGAACTCGCTCGCGCCGGTCAGATCGTATCGAACCAGACCTTCCAGCCGTTGCTCGTCTTCGGCGTGGTCGGCGCAATGTATTTCATCCTCTGCTGGCCACTCTCGTGGTGGGGCAGCCGGATGGAAGCCAGGCTCGCCCTGGCCAGTCAAAGGTAGGAACGGCGCACCTGCTCAATCAATACAGCCATTACAAGGAGGAGGAATTTCATGTTGTTTTCACTCAATCGTCGCCAGCTCGGCGTTGCGCTTTTGACTCTGGGGGCCATCGCTCTCGCAGGCGAATCGCAGGCGGGCACTCTGGAAGACGTGAAGAAGAAGGGCGTCGTCGTCATCGGCATTCAGGGCGACAATCCTCCCTGGGGCTATGTCGATAGCTCGGGAAAGCAGGATGGCATCGATGCCGACATGGGCCGCGCTTTCGCTGAATATCTCGGCGTGAAGGCCGAATTCGTCCCGCTGGCGGTGGCCAATCGTATCCCGGCGCTGACCACAGGCCGCGTCGACATTCTGTTCGCAACCATGGCCATGCTGCCCGAGCGCGCGAAGGCGGTGCAGTATTCGAAGCCCTACGTCGCCAACGAGATTACGCTGGTCGCAGCCCAGGCGACGCCGATCAACAGCAATGCCGACATGAGCAAATTCGTCATCGGCGTTCCGCGGTCTTCCACGCAGGATACTCAGGTGACCAACAACGCCCCGTCCGGGACCGAGATCCGCAGGTTCGACGATGACGCGGCCACAATCCAGGCGCTGCTCTCCGGCCAGGTCCAGGCAGTCGGTGCGAACCTGTTTTATCCGCAGCGTCTCAACGCCGCAAAGCCGGAACTTGGCTTCGAGCCCAAGCTTCACTTCACCGCCTTGTACAACGGGGCCTGCACGCGCCTGGGGGACAAGGAGTGGAACGAGACGGCCAACAAGTTCATCGACCAGATCAAGTCGAACGGCAAGTTGGCCACTTTCTACGCCAAATGGATGAAGGTCCCGGTGCCTGTCTTCCCGGACTCCGTCCCCGGCGTTCCCTTCACCGTCCAGTAGCCACTGCGAGCGGCCGACGCGATCTGCGTTGGCCGCCGCCCAACGGCGGAGACCAGCATGCAGGACCAGATCCTGATCGAAATGAAGGGCGTGCAGAAGTGGTACGGCGGGTACCAAGCTCTCCGCAACGTCGATCTCACCGTGCGCAGAGGTGAAAAGATCGTGCTCTGCGGTCCGTCCGGTTCAGGCAAGTCGACACTCATCCGCTGTATCAACCGCCTGGAGCCGATCCAGCAGGGCAGTATCGTGGTGAACGGCCATCGGCTGGACGACAGCATCAAGGCAATCGATGTCGTACGCCAGGATGTCGGCATGGTCTTTCAGAGCTTCAATCTCTTTCCGCATATGACGGTCTTGCAGAACTGTATGCTCGCACCCATCCGCGCGCGTCGCATCAGCAAGAGCGAGGCGGAAGCGATTGCGCGAAAATACCTCGAGCGCGTGCGCATCGGTGACCAGGCCGAGAAGTATCCGGCTCAGCTTTCTGGCGGTCAGCAACAGCGGGTCGCGATCGCGCGCGCGCTCTGCATGCAGCCCAAGGTGATGCTGTTTGACGAGCCGACCTCGGCGCTCGACCCTGAGATGGTCAAGGAGGTGCTCGATACGATGATCGGCCTCGCCAACGACGGCATGACCATGATTTGCGTTACCCACGAGATGGGCTTTGCCCGCCAGGTTGCCGATCGCGTCATCTTCATGGCTGAAGGCCAGATCATCGAAGAAGGCGCGCCCGACGCCTTCTTCCGCAATCCTCAGCACGCCCGCACCAGGCAGTTCCTCGGCGAGATCCTCGCCCATCATTGAACGGAGTTCTCTCATGAGTCGTCTTGTCTACGTCCTCAACGGGCCAAATCTAAACCTGCTCGGCAAGCGCCAAACCCACATCTACGGTCACGAGACGCTTGCGGACGTGGAGCGGGACTGCCGGGCGCTGGCCGGGGAGCTCGCACTGGAGCTACGCTTTCACCAGTCGAACAGGGAATACGAGCTGATCGACTGGATCCACGAGGCGCGCGAGACGGCTGCCGGAATCGTGATCAATCCCGCGGCTTTCACCCACACGTCGGTCGCCATCCTGGATGCTCTGAACACGTTCGAGGGGACAGTGATCGAGGTGCACATTTCCAACGTGCACAAGCGCGAGGAATTCCGCCACCACTCGTTTGTCTCCAAACGGGCTGATGGAGTGATCGCAGGCTTCGGCACGCAGGGTTATCTGCTCGGCCTGCGTCGCGTGGCCAAGCTGCTTGATGAGAAGAAGGGATAGCATCGTATGGGTGCACCCGTTCGCTTGTCGGTGATGGGAGCGGGTCTCATCGGCAAGCGACACTGATGCCAGCAGGCATCAACGCCGGGTGTCGAGGTCATAGCCCTAGGAACGACGACCTTGCGTGGTCGGCGGCGCATACCGGGCCAAAGGTGGGGCGGTGACAAAAACGGCACGAACACCGCCAGACAAAAGTAAGGCGCGACTGGCATCACCACAGTCGCGCCCTACGTCGCCGGCTTATGGGGCAGGGGGGAATAGCCGGCTGCTGAGACGACTCCTGTGCGCGAAAGTCGTTCCAGGCGCCGCGAAATATTTTGCAGATCTGCGGCATTTTTCGCACACGGTTAAGTGATCGTAGCGGCCAAGAACTCCCGATCCTCTGCCCGCGTTGTTCCCGCGGCTGCCATGGGCGAGGGATCCACAGCGATGTCACAGATTCAAAAGGTTTTTTTGAGCGCAACCGCGATCGTCGCAACGCTCGGTGCCGTGCAATTGGCCTCCGGCCACGATCTCGCTGACCGCTGGCAGGCGGTCGCCGACATCCCCAGCCACAGTTCCAACGTTGCCCCGGGCCACAACGTCAATCGCGCCGCCAAGGCAGACCGGCTCGCCGACATCAAGCCGGCGGCTGTTCCCACCCGCACGGTGTCGATGCGGCTGAACGACCTCGCCGATACGTCGGTGCTGCTGCGGGTTCCTGCGGTCATCGAGACCGGCAATGCCAAGACGCCGGTGCTGCTCCAGAACCAGAAGAAGCCTCGCAACAAGCCGACGATCGCCTGTGAGCCGATGGTGAGCTCCCTGACCGAGGTCGCAAGGCTGCTCCAGCCCGGCCGCTGCGTGACCTGATCCGCGCCGCTTGCCGGCCCTGCCGGGCCGGGACTTCACATCCTCTTGATCCGCCGTCGCCTCGCGCTATATCCGGGTTCCTTCCCTTTGTTTTGACCGGGTTAAGCGCATGACGACGTCAGATACGGCTGTGCATACGCAGCCTTTCCAGGCCGAAGTTTCCGAACTGCTGCACCTGATGGTGCACTCCGTCTATTCGGAAACCGACATCTTCCTCCGCGAGCTCATCTCCAACGCCTCCGATGCCTGCGACAAGCTGCGCTACGAGGCCATCGCCAGCCCCGCCTTGCTGGGCGAAGGCGACGCACTCAAGATCCGCATCATCCCGAACAAGACGGCCAAGACGCTCACGATCGCCGACAACGGCATCGGCATGGAGCGGCAGGAGCTGATCGACCACCTCGGCACCATCGCCCGCTCCGGCACCAAGGCGTTCGTGTCCAAAATGAAAGAAGCCAAGGACGGGCTCGGCCTGATCGGCCAGTTCGGCGTCGGTTTCTATTCCGCCTTCATGGTCGCCGAGAAGATCGTCGTGATCAGCCGCCGTGCCGGCGAGAGCGACGTCTGGACCTGGACGTCCTCCGGCGGCTCCGGCTTCGAGATCGCCCGTGCCAGCGATGAGGAAGCGGCGCGCGTGACGCGCGGCACCGAGATCGTCCTGCACCTGAAGGACGACGCCAAGAAATATCTCGAGACCTACGAGATCGAGCGCATCGTCACCGCCTATTCCGACAACATCCTGTTTCCGATCGAGCTGGTGCCCGAGGAAGGCGAGCCGCGCCAGATCAATTCGGCGAGCGCGCTGTGGCAGCGCTCCAAATCCGAGCTTTCGGCAGACGATTACAAGAAGGCCTATCAGCAGATCGCCTCCGCCTTCGACGATCCCGCGATGACGCTGCACTACCGCGCGGAAGGGCGCTACTCCTACGCCGTGCTGCTGTTTGCGCCCTCGACCAAGCCGTTCGACCTGTTCGAGCCGAACCGCAAGGGGCGGGTGAAGCTCTACGTCCGGCGCGTCTTCATCACCGATGACGCCGACCTCTTGCCGGGGTACCTGCGCTTCATCCGCGGCGTCGTCGACAGCGAGGATCTCCCGCTCAACATTTCGCGCGAGATGCTTCAGAACAATCCGCAGCTGGCGCAGATCCGCAAAGCCGTGGCGACCCGGGTCGTATCCGAGCTCGAAAGCCTCGCCGAGAAGGATCCGGAGAATTTTGCCAGGATCTGGGACGCCTTCGGCGCGGTGCTGAAGGAAGGCATCTACGAGGATTTTGAGCGGCGCGAAAAGCTGCTGGCGCTGTCGCGCTTCACCACCACGTCGGGCGAGAAGCGTTCGCTGAAGCAGGTGATCGCGGATTTCAAGCCGAACCAGACCGAGATCTATTATCTCGTCGGCGACAGCATCGAGCGGCTGAAGTCCAATCCGCGGCTGGAAGCTGCGACCGCGCGCGGCATCGAGGTGCTGCTGCTGTCGGATCCCGTCGATGCGTTCTGGACCTCGATGCCGTCGGAGTTCGAGGGCAAGCCGCTGAAGTCGCTGAGCCAGGGCGATCTCAATCTCGACCTGATCCCGCGTATCGACGACAAGGACGAGCCGAAGAAGGACGAGCCCGCGGCGGACGAAGCGGCCACCATCGCCGTGATCAAGGCCGCGCTCGGCGAGCGCGTCAGCGACGTCAAGGCCTCGACGCGCCTCACCAGCTCGGCCTCCTGCCTCGTCGCCGACAGCCAGGGACCGAGCCGCGAGCTCGAGCGCATCTTGTCGCAGCAGAACCGCGGCATGAAGACCAAGCCGATCCTCGAGATCAATTTGCGTCATCCGCTGGTCACCGCGGTCACCAAGGCGCAGGCTGGCTCGAAGGTCGTCGACGATCTCAGCCTGCTCCTGCTCGAACAGGCGCAGATCCTGGACGGCGAATTGCCGGAGGACCCGGCAGCCTTCGCGGCAAGGCTGAACCGGCTCGTCTTGCAGGGGCTCGGCGGCTAGCGCCGCCTCGCAGCATCGTTCCGACGGGGCTTGACCCGGGTCACCGTATCGTGGGGCGCACATCGCTTCCTGGCGCTGCGCGTCCCGCTCACCTTGACGTCAATTGGCCCGAGGAACAGTCGCGGACGACGACATGTTGTGTCATATCAAGCGGCGTCACCAATTCGAGGATTTCCCCATGCGCTTGCCATTCCTCACTCTTACCGCGATCTTCACGCTGCTGGGCGCAGCGGATGCCAGTGCGCAGAGATACGATCCGGCCTATCCCGTCTGCATGCACCGCTACGTCGGTGGCCCGAATGGCGGAGGCGGTGACTATTTCGACTGCTCCTTTACCTCTTTGGAGCAGTGCCGCGCCACGGCGTCGGGCCTTGCCGCGACCTGCGACCTCAATCCCTATTACGCCTTCAACGAATCGCCGCCGCCGCGCCGCCGTCCCAAGAAGGTGCACTGAGGCGAAGTGCGCTCCCTCTCCCGCGGGAGAGGCTGGGGAGAGGGTGCTTCGGCAATGGGACGATCCCCAAGAGGAGAAAGCCCTCACCCGCGCCGGAGCCTGTCATCGGGCGCGCCTTGGGCGCGACCCGGTGGACGCGACCTCTCCCGCAAGCGGGAGAGGTGAGCTAGCCGCGGCCATCGATTTCTTCGCTCTTTCGACCTAGTCACACGCGTCGGCGCGCTGCCGGCGGGTGCGACCTTGGTGCGTGCTGCCGACTACAGTTAATCGCGCCCTAACCGGGTTTTACCTTGTCTCTTAACGCCTGGGTCAGGGCGCGCGGGCTAAGCTGCCGGAAACCGCAGACCGCCCGAAAGAGTGAACGATATGACCACCGGCGTCATCGAGCAGCCGAAAGCCGCGCGCGCACCGTCGGCTTCCAAGATCTGGTTGAGGGCGATCGAGCTCACGGCGCGGATCGAAACGCTGCCGGGCCGCCTGTTCGCCGACGTCGTCGACGATTGGGCGCAGCGCCAACCGAACCGCGTCGCGCTGGTGGCGGACGAGGCAAGCCTCGATTACGAAGGCCTGTCGAAGAGGGTCAATCGCTACGCCCGCTGGGCGCGCTCGGTCGGCCTTGCCAAGGGCGACACCGTTGCGCTGATCATGCCGAACGGCATCGACTATGTCGCGGCCTGGCTCGGCATCAGCCGTGTCGGCGGCGTGGTCGCACTGATCAACACCAAGCTCGTCGGGCAATCGCTCGCGCACTGCCTCGACGTGGCAAAGCCGTCGCATGTCATCGTTGCGCATGAGCTGACGGGGATCCTGGACAGCGCGGCGCCTCATCTGAAGACGCAGGCCAAAGTGTGGACGCATGGCGATGGCCGCGGCGAACGTGTAATCGATGTCGCGCTTGCCGTTCTCGACGACGGCCCGCTCGCTCCGGAGGAGCATGGCGAGGTCACCATCGACGACCGTGCACTGCTGATCTACACCTCCGGCACCACCGGCCTGCCAAAAGCGGCCAGCATCAGCCATCGCCGCATCCTCAATTGGGGCTTCTGGTTCGCCGGCCTCACCGGCGCGACGCCGCAGGATCGGCTCTACGATTGTCTGCCGCTGTTCCATTCGGTCGGCGGCATCGTCGCGCCGTGCAGCATGCTGGCCGCCGGCGGCTCGGTGGTGATCGCCGAGAAATTCTCGGCCTCGCATTTCTGGTCGGACATCGTCCGGCACGACTGCACGTTGTTTCAATATATCGGCGAGCTCTGCCGTTACCTGCTGAAGGCCGCGCCCTCGGAATACGAGAACCGGCACCGCCTGCGGCTCGCCTGCGGCAACGGTCTGCGCGGCGATATCTGGGAGGATTTCCAGGCGCGCTTCGCGATTCCCCGCATCCTCGAATTCTACGCCGCGACCGAAGGCAATTTCTCGCTGTTCAACGTCGAGGGCCAGCCGGGCGCGATCGGCCGTATCCCGCCGCTACTCGCCCACCGCTTTCCTGCCGGTCTCGTCAAGCTCGACCCTGATAGCGGCGCGCCGCTGCGCAATGACGAGGGTTTCTGCATCGCCTGCAGCCGCGGTGAGACCGGCGAAGCCATCGGCCGCATCGGCACCGCGGACGAGGGCGGTGGGCGCTTCGAGGGCTACACCGATGCCGGTGAGACCGAGAAGAAGATCCTGCGCGACGTCTTCGCCAAGGGCGATGCATGGTTCCGCACCGGCGATCTGATGCGGATGGACGACAAGGGGTTCTTCCATTTCGTCGATCGCATCGGCGACACGTTCCGCTGGAAGGGCGAGAATGTCGCGACCTCCGAGGTGAACGACGCCGTGCGCGATTTCACCGGCGTCGTCGATGCCACCACCTATGGCGTCAGCATTCCCGGCGCCGACGGCCGGGCCGGCATGAGCGCGATCGTCGTGAACGAGGGCTTTGACATCACCGCGCTGCCCGCCCATTTCGCGCAGCGGCTGCCGATCTACGCCCGCCCGCTCTTCATCCGCATCTCGCGCGAGCTCGATTCCACCGAGACCTTCAAGCAGAAGAAGGCCGAGCTCGCCCGCGAGGGGTTTGACCCGGCCGCGATCTCCGATCCGCTGTTCATGCTCGACCCGACGTCCGGCGCCTATGTTGCGCTGGACGAGGAGGCGTATGCGGCAATCTCGGTCGGTACGATCAGGCTGTAGAGCAACCAAAATCGAGAGATAGGTCCAATTTTATCTGAATTGTCCAAGAAGCCATTTACTTCTGTCGGGTAAACAGACCGCCATGGGGAGGCGGTCATCAAGAGCCGCCGCAACAACGAGATCGATAACAAAAAGCGAGCCAGCCATGTCGGTAAGGTCAAAGGTTATTGAAGCGATCCAGCAGATCGCCAAGGAGCAGCACGTCACGCTTCCCGCCCTCTCGGACGATCTGTCCCTGCACGAGACGGGCTTTGACTCGCTCGCCTTCGCAATTCTTGTCGCGCGTCTGGAAGACGAGACCGGCGTCGATCCCTTCACCATTTCCGAGGACGCCGCGTTCCCCGCCACGGTGGGCGATTTCGTGCGGGCCTACGAAAATGTCCCCGCGTGAGATCTTTGCGCTTCGCGACCATCTCGGCGCGGAGCTGAAAGGCCGCATCATCTCCGATCCGCACGAAGTCGTGTCGCTGACCGACATCCTGTCGCACACGGTTCTGGGCGGCCGGCTACACGAATTGTCCGGCCGAGCCGTGCTGCTCAAGCTGTCGGACCAGCTCCGGTCCGGCCTTGCCATGATCGAGCTCGACGGTATCGCCAGCCGCATGCTGCTGTGTCCGCCGGACCTCAATCCGGCGCATCTCGACGCATTGATTGCAGATGCCGGGATCGATGCGGTGGTCACCGATGAGCCCGATCGCTGGGCTGCGTCCGGCCTGACGCTGGTCGTCACCGCGAAATTGCCGCTGCAAGCCACCGCGCCGGCCAAGACCGAGCGCGCCACCGAATGGCTGATGCTCACCTCGGGCACCTCGGGCGTGCCAAAGATCGCCGGTCATACGCTGGAAGCGCTGACCGGCGCGATCGTCGCTGAAGGCCCATCGCGTGGTCCGGCGCCGGTGTGGGCGACGTTCTACGACATCCGCCGCTATGGCGGCCTGCAAATCTTTCTCCGCGCCATCCTCTCCGGCGGCTCGTTGGTGCTGTCCGATCCCCATGAGGCGCTCGCCGATCACGTCGCGCGGCTGAAGGCGCGCGGTGTCTCGCACATCTCCGGCACGCCCTCGCACTGGCGCAAGCTCCTGATGAGCGGTTCGGCCGCGCAGTTCGCCCCGGCTTACGTCCGCCTTTCCGGCGAGATCGCCGACCAGGCCGTGCTCGACGGCCTGAAGGCGGCATTCCCCAAAGCGTCCGTCGGCCATGCCTATGCCTCGACCGAGGCCGGCGTCGGTTTCGCCGTCAATGACGGGCTGGAAGGCTTTCCGGCCGACTATCTCGGCAACCGCAACGGCGTCGAGATGAAGGTCGTCGACGGCTCGCTGCGCATCCGCTCGGCGCGTACGGCCCATGCCTATATCGGCCGCAATGCCGCCGCGCTCACCGACGACGACGGGTTCGTCGACAGCGGCGACATCGTCGAGCTGCGTGGCGACCGCTATTATTTCGTCGGCCGTCGTGGTGGCATCATCAATATCGGCGGGCTGAAGGTCCACCCGGAGGAGATCGAGGCGGTGATCAACCGCCATCCCGACGTCCGGATGTCGCGCGCCAAGTCGCGCAAGAGCCCGATTACCGGCGGCATCGTCGTCGCGGACGTGATCCTCGCTGACGGCACCGATCCGGCGCGCGCGAAAGAGATCCGCGATCAGATCCTGGAGCTGTGCCGCGTCCAGCTCGCATCCCACAAGGTGCCGGCGGTGCTCCGCTTCGTCGAGGCGCTCGACGTCACTCCAGCCGGAAAACTGGCGCGCACCGATGCATAACGTTCTCGTCACCGGCGGCAGCCGCGGCATCGGGCTCGCGATCGGCATGCGCCTGGTCGCCGCCGGCTTCAACGTGATCGCGTCGGCGCGGCGCGAGAGCGACGAGCTCAAGGCGGCCATCGCTGCTGCCGACGGACGCCTGCATTTCCGCGCCTGCGATCTTGCCGTGATCGATGCGATCCCGGCCTTCGCGAAGCTCGTGCGCGACGAGTTCGGCCCGATCTACGGCCTCGTCAACAATGCCGGTCTCGGCACCGAAGGCCTGCTCGCCACCATGCACAATTCCGAGATCGAGGCGCTGGTGCAGCTCAACGTGCTGTCGCCGATCATCCTCACCAAATATGTGGCCCGGCAGATGATGGCCGATGGCGCCGGCCGCATCATCAACATCTCCTCGATCATCGCGACGACCGGCTATAACGGCCTGTCCGTCTACGGCGCGACCAAGGCGGCCGCGACCGGCTTCACCCGCTCGCTGGCGCGCGAGGTCGGCAAGCTCGGCATCACCGTGAACGCAATCGCGCCGGGCTTCATCGACACCGAGCTGACGCACAATCTCTCCGAAGAAGGCCGCAAGCGCATCGCCGGCCGCAGTGCGCTGCGCCGGTTGCCGGAGACGGATGACGTCGCGCGCATGGTGGAATACCTTCTGGGGGAAGGCGGCCGCAACGTCACCGGCACCGTGTTCACCATCGATGCCGGGAACACGGCGTAAGCGGAACCCGGCTGCCACAATTGCGTTGATCGGGCGTAATGACAGCCAGCCGGATTTGGTCGTAAGATGACTCCGCAATCGATTGGGTAACGTCAATCGATCTGCCCTAATTGAAGGGGAGCAGTCGATGGCCACTTCAAAGGTGACCGCTTCAAGTCTGGCCCTGACGGAGCCAGTGCGCGTGAAGCCGGATGAGGTTCGCTGTCCGCCGATGTCGCATCAGAATTCCGGCGATCACGGCCATGAGATGCATCCGCAGCAATTCGTGCGCCTCGTCGGCTGCCACGACGTCCCTGCATCCCAGCTGCGCAAGCGCCAGGACGAGAAGGTGCACTAGCGCGATAAAATGAAGCTCGATTGCTGCGACTGAGGTGCGCTCCCTCTCCCGCTTGCGGGAGAGGGTTGGGGAGAGGGTGCTTCCGCAATGGGATAATCCCCAAGAGGCCCTCACCCGGCGCTTCGCGCCGACCTCTCCCGCAAGCGGGAGAGGTGAACGAACAGCGCCATCGATGCAACCTAAAGCCATTCCGCTTTAGCCGTTCACGGCCGCTGCTTTGGCAGGTCGATTCGTTCGTGCGAAAATTCCGGCGGACCTTCGGTGAGACGGCGGATGCGACGCTCGCGCTCATCTGCTGGCAATGCAGGATCGAGCAACGACTCGATCTCATGCACTGCGATCTCTTCGATACTGGTGGCGTCCGATGCGATCGGGTGCGCCGGCGCAGAGGCCGGGATCGCCATCTTCAGCCCCAGCTCGATCAGCCTGCAGATCGCATCCGAGCGGGTCAGGCGGTGAGCTTCAGCCCAAGCATCGACGGCTTCCGTCAACCGTTCCGGCATCTTCACCGCGCTGATCGGGTCGACGCCCGTGCGCTTGCGGACCGGAGAGGCAGAGTCCTTGCTGCTGAAGTCGGACACCTCGATTTTCCCCTGCAACCCCTTGGAGCTAACCGACGATAGCCGCTCTCCCGGGGTGGTCGTTTGATGCCGATCAAGGATCCTGTCGCGGCATTGCAACGCGGCCGCATCTTGTTGTCCGGGCCGGTTTCGGCCAATGATCGAAAAGAGGTCGCCGGCCAGCGAACCCGGATCGATCCTGCCACGTACTTGTTTCGCATTCCAACCATCCGGCAATCCCGATGAGCTCAGGCGAGTCCTTCTATGGCGGCATTCCCGTCTTCCGAGGCTTCACCAGCCTGATGGATCCTGCGCTCTATGCGCCGCTGCCGGATGAGTGGAGTATCGGTGTTGCCGATATCGTCGATTCGACCAAGGCGATCGCGGCGCAGCGCTACAAGGCCGTGAACATGGCGGGCGCCGCCGTGATCGCGGCGGTGACCAATGCGCTGGAGGGGCGGGAATTCCCCTTCGTGTTCGGCGGCGACGGCGCCAGCTTCGCGGTGGCGCCGGACGATGTCGAGCTTGCCCGCGACGCGCTGGCTGCGACCGCGACCTGGGTGCGGGAAGACCTCGATCTGACCATGCGCGTCGCATTGGTGCCGGTGAGCGTCATTCGCGCACAGGGCCTCGACGTGCGCGTCGCCCGGTTCGGGCCGTCGGCCAACCTGTCCTATGCGATGTTTTCGGGCGGCGGGCTCGCCTGGGCCGACGCCGCGATGAAGCGCGGCGAGTTCGCCGTCGAGGAGGCGCCCGCCGGCACGCAGCCGGACCTCTCGGGCCTGTCGTGCCGTTTCGAGGTGATGCCGGCTGCGCGCGGCCTGATTCTGTCGGTGCTGGTGATGCCGGCGCGCGGCGTCGATCCGCAGGCCTTCCGCAAGGTGATCGAGGACATCATCCATCTGATCGAGCGCAGCCCGGACGGCGGCCGACCGGTGCCGCCGCAGGGGCCGCCGCTGAAATGGCCGCCGCAGGGCGTGGAATTCGAGGCCCGCACCAGGCGCGGGGGGCCGCTGCTCGCGCGCAGAGCCAGCGTGCTGGCCTATACGCTGTTCGCCTATCTCATCATGCGCTTCGACATCAAGATCGGCGGCTTCGTGCCCAGCCTCTACAAGCGCCAGGTCGTCGAGAACTCGGATTTCCGCAAATATGACGACGGACTGCGCATGATTCTGGACTGCACGCCGCAGCTCGAGCGCGCGTTGAACGATCGTCTCAAAGCCGCCGCGCGCGAGGGCATCGTGCGCTACGGCCTCTACCAGCAGGACGCCGCGATGATGACCTGCTTCACGCCGTCGGCGCTGCGCAGCGATCACGTCCATTTCATCGACGGCGCGCGCGGCGGCTATGCCTCGGCGGCGACGGCGTTGAAGGCGATGATGTGAAGAACGCTCGTGCCCCGGACGCAGCGCACCGCAAGAGCGCTGCGCTGCGTCCGGGGCACGAGAGTTCAGAAGCTCACCGCCCCGTGCGCGTCCAGGTCTCACCGCCGCAGAGCGCGCCGACGCAGCCTTCGACCCGTAGCGCGTCCGTGCCGGTCAGGCTGATGTTGCTCGCATAGGTGCTGCCGTCGTCGGCATTGTAGATCTGGCCCGACCATTTGTTCGGTCCCGCCGGCTCCATGCCGCTGAACAACGGCAGGCCGATCATCGGACGCCTGGCGAGCGCAGGATTGGGATTCTTGCTGTCGGTGGCAGGCTGGCCGGTCGCGGTGTCCATGGGTTCGCGCAGCCAGACGATGTGGCCGCAGATGCCGCCGCCGCATTTGCTGATCTTGACCCGCGCATCGCCCGCCTGGGTGAGCCAGGTCCCTTCGGCGCTCTGCGCATAGGCGGAAGGCGCACCGATCAGCGCGGCCAGAACGACGGTGAGAGCGGCGAATCTGAATGTCATGGAGAGGAGCCCTGGAATGGAGGCGTCTCCATAGCAGCAAATCGAGCGCGTGCAACGCCCGATGGAATCACATTTCTGAGCTTATCTGCCTGCGATCATTTGCCCCAGCGCGCGAAAGCGACCGAGGCGGCGGTCGAGAGCCCGAACACGACCATGGCGCCGCCGACCAGCGCGAACAGGGTCCAGGCCGGAGCTTGCGCGGTCATCAGTCCGATGCCGCCGATCGCGACGATCAGAAGCCGTGCCGTGGAGGCGAGCACGGGCCCGCCGACGCGTGCGGCGCCTTGCGAGGAGAAGTACAGCGACACGCCTATGCCGAAGAACACGAAGGCTGGACCTGCCCAGTGGAAATAGCTGTGCGCGGCGGCGGTGACGCCGGGATCGCGCGTGAAGAGCCCCACCCACAGTGACGGCGCGAGCGCAACGGCGAGGCCGATCAGGCCCACCGTGAGTCCCGAGGCCGCTGCTGCGGTCCAGGCCACACGCCGCGCGCGCTTCAGATGTCCGGCGCCGATCGCCATGCCGACCATCGGCACCGAGGCGATGCCGAAGGCAAAGGTGATCGGGATCAGCAGAAATTCCAGCCGCGAGCCGATGCCGTAGCCTGCCAGCATCTCGGTGCCGAAGGTCGCGAGGATCTTGGTGAAGATCAGAATGGTGAGCACGGTCTGCAGCGGCGACAGGCAGGCCACCGCGCCGACTTTCAGAATGTCCAGGAACATCGCGCGCTCGAAATGGAAGGCGCGAAGATTGAGCGGCAACCGGCTGCGGCCGGACGACAGATACCAGAGAAAGAACAGCGCGGCGCAGCTGAACGCAATCAGCTGGCCGCTGGCGACGCCCGGCATGCCGAGTTGCGGCACGCCGAACAGGCCGAGGCCCAGCGTGCCGCCGAGCACGATCTGGAGCACGCTCGCCCCGATCAGAATCATCGAAGGCAGGCGCATGTCGCCGGTGCCGCGGATCACCGAGGCCAGCGTGTTGACGAGCCAGATCGCGACCGCGCCGGAGAACAGCACCTGCGAATAGCCGTTGGCCTCCTCGAGCACGCGCTCGCGTCCGCCGAGCAGCGCGAAGAAGGAACGGCCGAAGGCGAGCATCGTCACCGTGAACAACAGCCCGCCGCAAAGGCCGATGATGGCGGCATGCAGCGCCAGCGTAGCGGCGCGGTCGCGATCCCCTGCGCCGAGCGCGCGGCTGATCGCAGAGGAGACGCCGCCGCCCATCGCGCCGGCGCTCATCATCTGCGTCAGCATCGCGAACGGAAACACCAGCGCGATCGCGGCGAGCGGGATGGTGCCGAGCCGGCCGATATAGGAGGTCTCGGCCACCGCAACCAGCGTGCTGCCGACCATCGCGATCATGTTGGGGATCGCGAGCCGCAGCAGCGTCGGCAGGATCGGCGCGGTCAGGAGGCTGGCGATGGGGGAGGCGACCGGTGCGCGCGGCGGGATGGCGTCTAGAGGGGCCTCGATCGTCATGTTCACCGGGCGGAATATTGGATGATGATCAACATATTATAGGGGCACGCGGCGGCCGGCGCAGCCCTGCCTCACGCAGGGCTCACCACGGCAGACCGCATAGGTCGATCGTGCCCAGCGTCGGCGCGCGGACGATGTCGTAGACGTAGGGCGCCATGTAGTCGAAGCGGATCCGCCCCTCCGGCTGTTGGCAGTAGATCTCGCCCCTGAAGCGCTGCCATTTGCGGGCCTCGTAGAACGCGAAATTGTGCGGCTCGCAGAACAGCAGGCCGAAGCGGACCGCCTCGTTGGCGCGCATGGTATGCACCGCCGCGTCGATGGCGATGGTCGCGTAGCCGCGGCCGCGCCGGTCCTCGCGCGTGGAGACGCCGCCGATGCCGCCGACGTGAACCTTCTGTCCGTTCCAGGTGATGGTGCGGAAGTAGATGCCGACGTGGCAGACGAGACCGTCCTCGGGCGTCTCGAGCAGCACGCGGAGATCGGCATTGGCCCACTTGACATGAGCCCAGGGCTTGCCTGCGACCAACTGCGGTGCCCAGACCGCCTGAAGCAGCGGCTCGGCAATCGGCCACGAGGCGTCGCCGTTCAAAATGTCGATCTCGATGCTCATGGCGTGCTCCCTTCACAGCTCCGTTCGTGGCGCGCTTGTTCTGTCTTAAGCGCTTCAAAGGCAATGATATTTCACGGCGGCCCCGCAGGCCTGATCGACGCTGGCCGGTTGCGATCAATTTGTGCATTCGGGCAAGGCTCGTCCGGTCACGCCTTTTCGCAAATTCTGATGTATTTAATGGCGGCGGAACCTTCTATAAGGGGTGACCGTTAGAACTCGTTCCCCACCAGTTGCGGACAAGAAGCCATGACCTTTACGCTGCCCCCACTTCCATACGCCTATGACGCCCTCGGCCAGTACATGTCGAAGGAGACGCTGGAATATCACCACGACAAGCATCATCAGGCCTACGTCACCAACGGCAACAACGCGCTCAAGGGGACCGAATGGGAAGGCAAGTCCCTTGAAGAGATCGTCAAGGGCTCGTTCGGCAAGAACCCTGCCGTGTTCAACAACGCCGGCCAGCACTACAACCACATC
The DNA here is from genome assembly GCF_025200925.1 of Bradyrhizobium sp. CB1015. Classification (GTDB taxonomy): domain Bacteria; phylum Pseudomonadota; class Alphaproteobacteria; order Rhizobiales; family Xanthobacteraceae; genus Bradyrhizobium. Next base: position 1,176,418 of record NZ_CP104174.1, read on the forward strand.
CACTTCTGGAGCTGGATGAAGCCCAATGGCGGCGGCACCAAGCTGCCGGGCAAGCTCGAGAAGAAGATCAACGAGGACCTCGGCGGCTTCGAGAAGTTCAAGACCGACTTCCAGGCGGCCGGCGTCGGCCAGTTCGGCTCCGGCTGGTGCTGGCTCCAGGTCAAGAACGGGAAGCTCGAAATCTCCAAGACCCCGAACGGCGAGAATCCGCTGGTGCACGGCGCCACCCCGATCCTCGGCTGCGACGTCTGGGAGCACTCCTACTACATCGACTATCGCAACCGCCGCCCTGATTATCTCAAGGCGTTCGTCGAGAACCTCGTGAACTGGGAATACGTGGAGTCCCTGTTCGAGAAGGCGTGAGCTTTACTCCGTCATCCCGGGGCGATGCGCAGCATCGAACCCGGGATCTCGAGATTCCGGGTTCGGCTCTTCGAGCCGCCCCGGAATGACGGAAGCAACAAAAGGGCGGTCGCATCAGCGGCCGCCTTTTTGCTGTGCGGAATTGCCCTGCGCGATGCGCGTATCGGCCTGTGATCGTACCGTTTGCATCGCCGCGACGTCGCCCTTAATCAGGACGGGCATCACCCTCGAGCCGCTCCACACCCGTTGTCAGAACCTTCCCCGAACCATCCGGCGCCTGGCGGCGACGCGGAATCCGAGCCGCGGCCGGGCCGGGTCCGCAAGCCGATCGGCTGGTCCACGATCATTATCGCGGTTCTGGTCGCGGTGAGTGCGGCACTGGTCTGGCGGCGGGACGGCACCGACGGCGTTCTGGACATTCTCACCCACGATCTCTCGTTGTTCTCGGGCATCCTGCCGCGCGTGCTCGCCGGCTGCCTGTTAGGGGCCTTCATCTCGGAAATCCTGCCGCACGAGAAAGTCTCGCGCTCGCTCGGGCCGAAATCCGGCCTGATGGGGCTGCTGATCGGCACCGCCTTCGGTGCAATTCTGCCCGGCGGTCCCTTCACCGCCTATCCGGTGGCGAGTGCGCTGCTCGCAGTCGGCGCCGATTTCGGCGCAACCATCGCCATGGTCGTGAGCTGGACGCTGATCGGCTATGGCCGGGCGGTCGCCTGGGAAATCCCGATCATGGGCACCGATTTCACGCTGTGGCGGATTTTGATCTCGCTGCCGCTGCCGGTGCTCGCCGGCGCCCTCGGTCGATTCGTCTACATCAGGCTCTATCCGAAGCCGCTCGCGAAGGACGACGAGAGTTGAGCGCAGCGCTCCTGATCGACATCCTGCTGTGGGGCTCGGTGCTCGGCGTCGGGCTGATCGCCTTCCGCCGCGGCCCGCCGGTGTTCAAGGCGTCCTTGCGCGAAGGTTCGATGGACTTCGTCAACATCGTGCCGCGGATTGCGCTCGGCGTGATCGGCTCCGGCTACATCGCCGCCATCATCCCACAGGAGGTGATCACCGGCTGGCTCGGCCCGGATAGCGGCTGGCTCGGGGTTGCCACCGCCGTGATCGCCGGCGCTGCGACGCCCGGCGGCCCCGTGGTCGGCTTCTCCATCGGCACCGTGGCGTTGAAGTCGGGCGGCGGCGTGCCGCAGGTGGTCGCCTATGTCGTCGCCTGGGCGCTGTTTGCCTTCCAGCGGGTGATCTTGTGGGAGATCCCGTTCATGCCGGCCCGTTTCGTCTGGTTCCGCTGCGCCGTCTCGGTGCCGTTCCCGTTCGTGGCAGCGGCGATCGCAATGGTGATCGGCAAGCCTTGAGGCGGGGACCGTCATTCCGGGGCGGCGAAGCCGAACTCTGGTCGCAGTTGCGCACCTGAGAATCTCAAGATTCCGGGTTCGGCTCCTCGAGTCGCCCCGGAATGACGTTAGCCCCGGCCGTGGACAGGCGTAATGTTATAATATAACGTCCGCAAATGGCTCCCGCCGCGTCCCATGCCCACCAGCACGACCATGCTCATGGCCACTCCCACTCTCACGGCCACGGGCATTCGCACGGGCACGATCACAGCCACGCCCATGTCCACGATGCGGCCTCGCCGCATCCGGCCCAGGCCGCGTCCTGGTCGATCCTGCGCATGGCCATGGCGGGCCGTCTCGCGGCCGCGCTCGCGGTCTGCGTCGTGCTCTGGGGCATCGTCTTCCTGGCGATGAGGTGACGATGGCAGCGCTGCACTTCCACAACGTCACGCTCGGCTATGACCGGCACCCGGCCGTGCATCATCTCAGCGGCGAGGTTGCGCCGGGCGCGCTGGTTGCGGTGATCGGCCCGAACGGCGCCGGCAAGTCGACGCTGCTGCGCGGCATCGTCGGCATCCTCAAGCCGCTCGACGGCAGCATCCATCTCGGCGGGCTCGACAGCAGGGATATCGCCTATCTGCCGCAGAGTGCGGAGATCGACCGCAGCTTCCCGATCTCGGTGTTCGATTTCGTCGGCACGGGGCTGTGGCGTGGCACAGGCCTGTTCGGCGGCATCGGCAAGGCTGCGCGCGACAAGATTCTCCGCGCGATCGGAGCGGTTGGCCTCAGCGGGTTCGAGAACCGCCCGATCGGCACGCTCTCCGGCGGCCAGATGCAGCGCGTGCTGTTCGCGCGTGTACTGCTCCAGGATGCCAGCCTGATCGTGTTAGATGAGCCCTTCAACGCCATCGACAGCAAGACCACCGCCGATCTGCTCGCGCTGGTGAAGCGCTGGCACGGCGAGGGCCGCACCGTGCTCGCCGCGCTGCACGACATGGAGATGGTGCGCAACCATTTCACCGAAACGCTGGTCCTGGCGCGCGGCCCGGTGGCATGGGGACCGACGGCGGAGGTGCTGACGCCGGAAAACCTGCTGGTCGCGATGCGGATGTGCGAGGCCTTCGACGACAGCGCCGCGGCCTGCGCCGCCGATGATATCGGCTCGCGGGCGGCCTGATCTCCGATGCTCTATGACGCGCTGATCGGTCCGTTCACCGAATTCGAGTTCATGCGGCGGGCGCTCGCCGCGGTGATCGCGCTGGCGCTGGCGGGCGCGCCGATCGGCGTGTTCCTGATGCTGCGGCGGATGAGCCTCGTCGGCGACGCCATGGCGCATGCGATCCTGCCCGGCGCGGCCGTCGGTTTCCTGCTCTCCGGCCTCAATCTGTTCGCGATGACGGCCGGCGGCCTGATCGCCGGCTTTGCCGTCGCGATCCTCGCCGGTGTCGTCGCGCGCTCGACCGGGCTGAAGGAGGACGCCTCGCTCGCGACCTTCTATCTCGCTTCGCTTGCGCTCGGCGTCACCATCGTCTCGATCAAGGGCACCAATATCGACTTGCTGCACGTGCTGTTCGGCAACATCCTCGCGATGGACGACCAGACGTTGCTGGTGGTGGCCTTCAACGCCACGGTCACGCTGCTGGTGCTCGCGGTGATCTACCGCCCGCTGGTGATCGAGAGTGTCGATCCCCTGTTCCTGCGCACCGTGAGCCGGGCTGGCGGCCCGGCCCATCTCGCCTTCCTCGCACTGGTCGTCATCAACCTCGTCAACGGCTTTCAGGCGCTGGGCACGCTGCTGGCGGTGGGGCTGATGATTCTGCCCGCGGGAATCGCAAGGTTCTGGTCGCGCGATCTCACCGCGATGATCTGCATCGCCGTCATTGCTGCTGGGGTCTCCGGCTATGCCGGCCTCGTGCTGTCGTTCCAGACCCGCGTGCCCTCGGGCCCCGCGATCATTCTGGTGGCGACGGTGCTCTACATCGTCTCCGTCCTGTTCGGCCGCGTCGGCGGCATCGTCCGGCAGCTGTTTCCCGGCCGGCATCTGGAAGCATGACGATGCGGCTCATCCTGATTTGTGCGCTGTTGCTGATCGCCTCGCCGCTGCAAGCCGCGGAGCGGTTCAACGTCGTCGCGAGCTTCTCGATCCTCGGCGATTTCGTCCGCAATGTCGGTGGTGACCGCATCAACCTGACGACGCTGGTCGGCCCCGACAGCGACGTCCACGTCTATACGCCGGCCCCTAGCGATGCAAAGCGGATCGCGGCGGCGAAGCTCGTCATCGTCAACGGGCTCGGCCTCGAAGGCTGGCTGCCGCGCCTCGTGCAATCCGCAGGCAGCAAGGCGCAGGTGATCACCGCCAGCGCCGGCATCGCGCCGCTGAAACTAGGTTCGGCCGCTGATCCCCACGCTTGGCAGTCCGTCCCGAACGCCAAGGTCTACGTCACGGACATCGCCAATGCGCTGGCCGCAGCCGCTCCTGACGACGCGGAGTTCTTCCGCGGCCAGGCCAAGGCCTATCTGGAAAAGCTCGAAGCTCTCGATCGCGAGGTCCGCGAGGCGGTCGCAAAAATCCCGCCGGAGCGGCGCAAGGTGATCTCCACCCACGACGCCTTCGGCTATTTTTCCGCCGAATACGGTATCCAGTTCATCGCGCCCCTGGGCGTCTCCACCGAAACCGAGCCGAGCGCGCGCGATATCGCCGCCATCATCGGCCAGATCAAGGCCCAGAAAATCCCGGCCGTGTTCCTTGAAAATATCACCGACGATCGCCTGATCCGGCGGATCGCCGCCGAGACCGGCGCCAGGGTCGGTGGGACCCTGATTTCTGATGGGTTGACCGGCGAAAAGGGGCCTGCACCCACTTACATTGACATGGTCAGGCACAATATAAAGGCCCTGACCAGCGCGCTTGACCATTAGGGCAGGGGCCACCCCGCCTCGCGTCGCGCGAAAAAAGCCTTGAAGTCCGGAGTTTTTATGTCTGAAGCGACCTCCCAGAAGATTCCCGTGACCGTGCTGACCGGCTATCTCGGCGCCGGCAAGACCACGCTGCTCAACCGCATCCTGTCGGAGAACCACGGCAAGAAATACGCCGTCATCGTCAACGAATTCGGCGAGATCGGCATCGATAACGACCTCATCATCGGCGCCGATGAGGAAGTGTTCGAGATGAACAACGGCTGCATCTGCTGCACCGTGCGCGGCGACCTCGTCCGCATCATGGACGGCCTGATGAAGCGCAAGGGCAAGTTCGACGCCATCATCGTCGAGACCACGGGTCTTGCCGATCCCGCGCCGGTCGCGCAGACCTTCTTCGTCGACGAGGACGTGCAGAAGAATGCCCGGCTCGATGCGGTCGTGACGGTCGCCGATGCCAAATGGCTGTCCGACCGGCTGAAGGACGCGCCTGAGGCCAAGAACCAGATCGCCTTTGCCGACGTCATCGTTCTGAACAAGACCGACCTCGTCAACAAGGGCGAGCTCGCCGAGGTCGAGGCCCGCATCCGCGGCATCAATCCCTATGCGAAACTCCATCGCACCGAGCGCTGCTCGGTCGCGCTGGCCGATGTGCTCGACCGCGGCGCGTTCGATCTCGACCGCATCCTCGACATCGAGCCGGATTTCCTGGAGGCCGACGATCACGACCATGATCATCACCACCATCACGGCCACGACCACCATCACCACCATGATCACGGTCACGGCCTGAAGCACTATCACGACGAGGACATGCAGTCGCTGTCGCTCAAGACCGACAAGCCGCTCGATCCCAACGTGTTCATGCCCTGGCTGCAGAACCTGGTGCAGGTCGAGGGCGGCAAGATCCTGCGCTCCAAGGGCATCCTCGCCTTCCACGACGATGACGACCGCTACGTTTTCCAGGGCGTCCACATGATGCTGGAGGGCAACCACCAGCGGAAGTGGAAGGAGGGAGAGCCGCGCGAGAGTCGCCTCGTCTTCATCGGCCGCGAATTGCCCGAAGAGGCCATCCGCAAGGGTTTCGAGAGCTGCATCGTCTCGTGATGAAAGAGTTTACGCCGTCCCCGGAGTCCGCTTCGATCGTCTCTGTCACCGACCGCGTCAAGCCTGTTACGCTCGGCATGGCCGTGACCTCGGTGTACTTCCTGGGCCCTCGCGCCGCCTTCGTCGGCGGTGAGGAGAACGTCGCGTTCGTCGACGCCAAGGGTGAGATCACCACGGTCGCAGTGCACAGCGGCGGCATTCTCTCGACCGCTTGCGACGGCAAGACCCTCGTCATGGGCGGCGACGACGGCAAGGTCGTCTCGCTCGATGCCAAGGGCGAGGTGACGCTGCTCGCCACCGACCCCAAGCGGCGCTGGATCGACGCGGTGGCGCTGCACGCAGACGGCGCCTTCGCCTGGTCGGCCGGCAAGACGGCGACCGTCAAGAGCGGCAAGGCCGAGGAGAAGTCGATCGACGTGCCCTCGACCGTCGGCGGGCTTGCTTTTGCGCCGAAGGGCCTGCGGCTCGCAATCGCGCATTACAACGGCGTGACGCTGTGGTTTCCGAACATGGCGGGATCGGCCGAATTCCTGCCCTGGGCCGGCTCGCATCACGCGGTCACCTTCAGCCCCGACAACAAATTCCTGGTCACCGCGATGCACGAGCCGGCGCTGCACGGCTGGCGGCTTGCCGACAACAGGCACATGCGCATGACCGGCTACCCCGGCCGCGTCCGCTCGATGTCGTGGAGCGCCGGCGGCAAGGGGCTGGCGACCTCGGGCGCCGACACCGTGATCATCTGGCCGTTCGGCAGCAAGGACGGGCCGATGGGCAAGGAGCCCGCGATGCTCGCGCCGCTGCAGGCGCGCGTCTCGGTGGTCGCCTGTCATCCCAAGAACGACATCCTCGCCGCCGGCTACAGCGACGGCACCGTGCTGATGGTCCGGATGGAAGACGGCGCGGAGATCCTGGTCCGCCGCAATGGCACGCCGCCCGTGGCCGCGCTCGCCTGGAACGCCAAAGGCACGCTGCTGGCGTTTGCCGACGAAAATGGGGATGGTGGCCTGCTGGAGCTTTAATCTGTCATGGTTCCCGCCGTATAGGGGACCATGCGGTTTCTGACGACCTTCCAGCTTGCCGATTTCGCCGACACGCTGATCAGCCTGACCACGGCCTTCGTGCTGGGCACACCATCGGCGCCGAGCGGCAATACCGCCAGCGCACCGCGGGCCTGCGCACCAACGTGCTGGTCGCGGTGGGAGCGGCTGCCTTTGTCGATCTCGCCATGCACCTGGACGGCGCCGAGGGCGCGGTCCGGGTGATCTCCTACGTCGTCTCCGGCATCGGCTTCCTCGGCGCCGGTGTCATCATGAAGCAGGGCATGGACGTGCGCGGCCTCAACACTGCGGCGACGCTGTGGGCCTCGGCCGCGGTCGGCTCCTGCGCCGGCGCCGACATGGTCGCGCAGGCGGCCGCGCTGACCGTGTTCGTCATCGCCGGCAACACCATGCTGCGCCCGCTGGTCAACGCCATCAACCGCATCCCGCTGAATGAGAAGGCGCTGGAGGCGACCTACTATTTCAAGCTCGCGGTTGCAGCCGACGCATTGCCCGACATGCGCGACCGCCTCGTCGACAAGCTCGAGGCGGCGAAATATGCGGTGGCCGATATCGAGGTCGCCGAGATCAGCGAGGATATTCTGGAGATCGCCGCCAGGCTGGTCGCGAGCGCGGTCGACCCGAACGAGCTGAACGCGGTCGCGACCGATCTGCAGCATCTTCCAGGGGTGCGGCACGCAACCTGGGAAGTCAGCACGACGGAGTGACGCGGCGTTTTGGCGCGTGCCGGCGTGGTTCCCCGCATCTACGGTTCCGGAACCGGCGCGCCCCGGTTTCGTTGATCCCGTGGACAAACGCGGTGATCGACATGCCTGGCCAAGATGACAAGCGCAGACTGAAGCTCGACCTGACAATCGCCGGTGCGCTGTTCGCAGCCGGCGTCGTGGTCTCTGTGATGTCGCTGGCGCAGATCCGCGCCGAAAGCCGGATGCAGTTGGCCCAGGCGACGCCCCCGCTTCAGGGCACCCCGTCCGACGAGCAGAGCAAGGTGCCCGCGGAGTCCAAGCCCGGCGGCGACCGGCCCACCACGCCGGCCCCCGAGCCCGCCCGGCCGGAGCCGCAGACGCAGGGCGCGGCAGGAGCGGCCAAGCCCGCGCTGCCGCCAGCGCCGGCCGAGAAGATCGCGCCGCCGATTGAGAAGAAGTAGCCCGTCGTCATTCCGGGGCGCGCAAAGCGCGAGCTACGGTGCGCAATTGCGCACCTGAGAATCCATTTACCCGCAGAGTCTGCCGCCCGATGGATTCCGGGCTCGCGCCAAGTGGCGCGCCCCGGAACGCCGGGCGGAGAAAGCGTCCCTCACCGCACCAGAATATTCCGGAACTGCCAGGGATCGCTGCTGTCGATATCCTCCGGGAACAGTCCCGGACGATCCGTCAGCGGGGTCCAGTCGGTATAAAAGCCCTTCACCGGGCCGAGATAAGGCAGCTGAATTTCGAGCAGGCGTTCGAAATCCATCTCGTCGGCTTCGACGATGCCTTCATTGGGGTTCTCCAGCGCCCAGACCATGCCGCCGAGCACGGCGGAGGTCACCTGCAGGCCGGTGGCGTTCTGGTAGGGCGCGAGCTCGCGGGTCTCTTCGATGGAGAGCTGCGAGCCGTACCAATAGGCATTCTTGTCATGGCCGAACAGCAGCACGCCGAGCTCGTCGATGCCGTCGACGATCTCGTTCTCGTCGAGGATGTGGTGCTTCTCCTGCATCTTCCCGGCGCGCCCGAACATTTCATGCAGCGACAGCACGGCATCGTCGGCCGGATGGTAGGCATAGTGGCAGGTCGGCCGGTAGATCGCCTTGCCTGAGGCGTCGCGCACGGTGAAGTAATCGGCGATCGAGATCGACTCATTGTGGGTGACGAGGAAGCCATACTGGGCGCCGCGGGTCGGGCACCAGGTGCGCACGCGCGTGTTGGCGCCGGGCTGCATCAGATAGATCGCGGCGCCGCAGCCGGCCTCATGGGTGTGCGCATTCTCGGGCATCCATTTCTCATGGGTGCCCCAGCCGAGCTCGGATGGCTGCATGCCTTCCGACAGGAAGCCTTCCACCGACCAGGTGTTGACGAAGACGTCAGGCTCCTTCGGCTTCTTCGAGCGCTGGGTGTCGCGCTCGGCGATGTGGATGCCCTTGATGCCGGCCTGCCGCATCAAATCCGCCCATTCGCCCTTGGTCTTCGGCCTGGGTGCATTGAGCTTCAGATCGGCGGCGACATTGAGCAGCGCCTGCTTGACGAAGAAGGAGACCATGCCGGGATTGGCGCCGCAGCAGGAGACCGCCGTGGTCGAGCCGGCGGGACGGGCCTTCTTGGCAGCCAGCGTCGTTTCGCGCAGCGCGTAGTTGGAGCGCGCTTCAGGGCCCTTCGAGGAATCGAAATAGAAGCCGAGCCAGGGCTCGTTGACGGTGTCGATGTAGAGCGCGCCGAGCTCGTTGCAGAGCTCCATGATGTCGGTCGAGCCGGTATCGACCGAGAGATTGACGCAAAAGCCCCGGCCGCCGCCCTCGGTGAGCAGCGGGGTCAGCACCTCGCGGTAATTGTCCTTGGTCAGGCCCTTCTGGATGAAGCGGACATTGTGCTTCTCGCAAAGCGCCTTGCGGCCCTCGTCCTTGGGATCGAGCACGGTGATGCGCGACTTGTCGTAGTCGAGATGCCGCTCGATCAAGGGCAACGTGCCTTTGCCGATGGAGCCGAAGCCGACCATGACGATGGGGCCGGTGATCTTCGCGTAGATCTGCGAGGGAGGGCTCATGGGATGGTTTCTCCGGAAAGTGCTGGCAGTGAGGGGTGGATCAGGCGCTGCGGCGCTTGTCAGATGCTGCGGCGCTTGGCGGTGACTTCGATCTCGACCTTCATCTCGGGCTTGGCGAGGGCAGAGACGACCAGCAGCGTCGCCGCCGGCCTGATGTCGCCGAGGACCTCGCCGCAGACGGCGAAGTGGGCATCGATGGTGCTGGCGTCGGTCACGTAATAGGTCGCACGGACGATATCGGCCATCTCGAATCCGCCCTCCTTCAGGGCGGCGGCGATGGTCTTGAAGCAGTTGCGTGACTGGCTCGTGACATCAGCCGGCATCGTCATCGTGGTGTAGTCATAGCCGGTGGTTCCCGCGACGAAGGCGAACTCGCCGTCGATCACGGCACGGCTGTAGCCGACGGTCTTCTCGAGCGGGGAGCCGGTGGAGATCAGGCGACGGGACATGGTCAAGGGCCTCGGCTGAAGGGGTGTTTCGCGGGGTTAAAGGGCGTTTCGCGGGCCTGCGCAACCCCAAAGGAACGGGCCTCGCAGGCGCGGCAGGGCGTTGCCGCGCGATGCGGCTGCGGTCTTCGCTACGCCAGCGATCCCTCAGGCCGCGTGCGCCTCAGGGGCGCGAACCGACCTCCGTTTGGGCAGGGCCGCGCCGGTCGGGACGATCATCCCGGCGGCGCCATCGAGCGCACCATCGGTGAACTCGATCGCCAGCAGGCGGTCGCGCTCGAACGGGCCCGGCAGCGACAGCTCGGCGGTCTTCTCAGTCGAGAAGCCGAAGCGGGCGTAATAGGGGGCATCGCCGAGCAGGATCACGGCGTCATGCCCGCGCGCCCGGGCGGCAGCCAGCGCTTGATGCATCAGCGCGGCGCCGATCCCGAGCTCGCGGCAGGCAGGGTCGACCGCCAGCGGTCCGAGGACCAGAGCGGGCCTGCCTCCGGCGCTGACATGCCACAGCCGCACGGTTCCCACGAGCTTGCCCTCGCGCATCGCCGACAGGGCAAGGCCTGCAGCGGGCGCGCGTCCGTCGCGCAGGCGCTGGCAGGTGCGGCCGTGGCGGGTCTCGCCAAAGCAGGCATCGAGCAGCGCTTCGCGCGTCGCGACGTCGGCAGCACGTTCCGCACGGATCACGAACGGAGCGGCTTTCGAGGTGAGGGCAACTTGCGGCTTCCGAGGAGCAGTCATGGCACGTCAGTCCCCGCTTGAACCGGCGTGCGCGCAGCACGCCTGTCCAAGACGTCGTCAGAAATCGAGCTGTTGGATAAGGAGCCGGCGGACCGGCTCCCGGGTTCGTCAGGCCCCTGGAAAAGAGAGGCGGATCAGATGTGGCAAATCAGATGTGATACGTCTTCAGCGGCGGGATGCCGTTGAAGGCCACCGACGAGTAGGTCGACGTATAGGCCCCGGTGCCCTCGATCAGCACCTTGTCGCCGATCTCGAGCGTGACGGGAAGCGGATACGGGTTCTTCTCGTACAGCACGTCGGCGCTGTCGCAGGTCGGACCTGCGAGCACGCACGGGGTCATGTCCGCGCCGTCGTGACGGGTGCGGATGGCGTAGCGGATCGACTCGTCCATGGTCTCGGCGAGACCGCCGAACTTGCCGATGTCCAGGTACACCCAGCGCACCTCGTCCTCGTCGCTCTTCTTCGAGATGAGCACGACCTCGGATTCGATGATGCCGGCGTTGCCCACCATGCCGCGGCCCGGCTCGATGATGGTCTCCGGGATCTGGTTGCCGAAGTGCTTGCGCAGCGCGCGGAAGATCGAGCGGCCGTAGGTCACGACCGGCGGCACGTCCTTCAGGTACTTGGTCGGGAAGCCGCCGCCCATGTTGACCATGGTCAGGTTGATGCCGCGCTCGGCGCAGTCGCGGAACACCTGCGAGGCCATCGCCAGCGCACGGTCCCACGCCTTCACCTTGCGCTGCTGCGAGCCGACATGGAAGGAGATGCCGCACGGCTCCAGCCCTAAGCGCTTGGCGAGGTCGAGCACCTCGACCGCCATTTCCGGGTCGCAGCCGAACTTGCGCGACAGCGGCCACTCGGCACCGGCGCAGTCGTAGAGGATGCGGCAGAACACCTTCGCACCGGGGGCGGCACGGGCGACCTTCTCGACTTCCGCGGCGCAATCGACCGCGAACAGGCGAATGCCGAGCGCGAAGGCGCGCGCGATGTCGCGCTCCTTCTTGATCGTGTTGCCGAAGGAGATGCGATCGGGCGTCGCACCCGCGGCCAGCGCCATCTCGATCTCGGCGACCGTGGCGGTGTCGAAGCAGGAGCCCATGGACGCGAGCAGGGACAGCACTTCCGGCGCCGGGTTCGCCTTGACGGCATAGAACACGCGGCTGTCGGGCAGCGCCTTGGCGAAGCTCTGGTAATTGTCGCGCACGACATCGAGGTCGACGACGAGGCACGGCTCGGTGTCGAGGCCTTCGTTGCGGCGGTTGCGCAGGAATTCCTGGATACGTTCGGTCATGGCACTCTCCAACGGTCCCAGCGACGGGAGCCGTATCAACATGACGTCTGATGAGAATGCCTCGGCCGCATCGCGCGATGGAGGCGCGCTGAAGCCGAAAAACTCAAACCAGACTGTGCTGCCGTGGATTGGTTGGGAGAGTTTCCCGCCCGCTCACCTGGCAATGAAGGACAAGCCTTTTCAGTAGCCCGCGCCGGCGTTGGACTGCCGGTAGAGACCAAAAAAGCCCGATCCGTCGTTGCTTTAAGTCGCGTCCCCCGTTGAGAGCGGGGTGCGCCGGTTCGCCTCCGGCTGCCAGTCACGGTTGCAAAGAGCGAAGTCACCTTCGACATGGCATCTCTTTGAGAGAGATGCTGGGCGCTCCGGGTTTGCTTCGTCGTCCGACCTTCCGGTCTTGCGACCTCAGTCTTCCGACTTCCGCACTTCCGAAGAGCCCCTCGGCTTCTTCACCCCTTGGCGGCTGTCCGGCCTCTTGTCCGGATACCTACCGACTGACACACGACCACAGGCACGTGCGAAATTGGGCAAGTCCGCACATAAGCGTTTTGACTCTGCTTCGCAAGAATTTTTTTAGGCTGCGGACATAATTGCCTAACGTCTGCTTGCGCGCTGTTGCGCGAGCGACGCGGAAGATGAACACGCGTTAAGTTTTCGCCGCGCTGCGCGTGTTGCCCACGCGCGAGAAGCGTCAGCGGCGCTTGGTGAAGGGCTCGATGCGCTGAGCGCCGCGGATGAAGGCGGTCATCACGAGCACGCCGAGTGCGAACAGCACGGCCTGCAGGATATGGGCGCCCTGGTCGCCGAGCCCGAACAGGATTGCGAGCGCCCAGCCGCCGGCAAAGGCCGCGCCGAACACCTCCGCGCCGATCAGGATGGCGGCGCTGATGACGGTGATGACGCTGGGCCAGACGATCTGGCGGGACGATGAAGAAGGCGCGTTCATGGTTTCAGAGGGTCCTGGCTTCGAGGGCCGCAATCTCCCCGAAAAGGCGGCCGGGAGCAAGGGCAAACGGCCCAAAAAAGCCCCACGCGTGCTATAGCTGGCCGCAACGATCGAGCCACGAAATCCGGGACTTGTGATGTCAGAACCCCGCCAAATTACGGACGCCGAGACCAATCCGCTGCTGAAGGCCTGGGTGACGCCGTTCGCGACCCCGCCCTTCGACGAGATCAAGCCGGAGCACTTCCTCCCCGCTTTCGAGCAGGCCTTCGCCGACCATGCCGCCGAGATCGCGGCGATCACCAATGATCCCGCGGCGCCCGACTTCGCCAACACCATCACGGCGCTGGAGCGCTCGGGCAAGCTCTTGAGCAAGGTCGCGGCGGTCTTCTACGACCTCGTCTCGGCGCATTCCAACCCGGCCATCCTGGAGATCGACAAGGAGGTCTCCTTGCGGATGGCGCGGCACTGGAATCCGATCATGATGAACGCCGTGCTGTTCGGCCGCATCGCCCATCTGCACGAGAACCGCGCGGGTCTCGGTCTCACGCCCGAGCAGCTCCGCCTCTTGGAGCGCACCTACACCCGCTTCCACCGCGCCGGCGCCGGCCTCTCCGAGGAGGCCAAGACCCGGATGGCCGAGATCAACGAGCGGCTGGCCCAGCTCGGCACCGGCTTCAGCCACCATCTGCTCGGCGACGAGCAGGACTGGTTCCTGGAGCTCGGGGAGGCCGACTGCCAGGGCCTGCCGGAGAGCTTCGTCGCCAGCGCCAAGGCTGCGGCGGAAGAGCGCGGCATGGCAGGCAAGGCCATCGTCACGCTGTCGCGTTCCTCGGTCGAACAGTTCCTGAAGAGCTCCGCCCGGCGTGACCTCCGCGAGAAGGTCTACAAGGCCTTCATCGCGCGCGGCGACAACGGCAACGCCAACGACAACAACGCGACCATTGTCGAGATCCTGAAGCTGCGCGAGGAGAGCGCCAAGCTCCTGGGCTATCCGACCTACGCCGCCTACCGGCTGGAGGATTCCATGGCCAAGACGCCGGACGCGGTGCGCAGCCTGTTGGAGCGGGTCTGGAAGCCGGCCCGGGCCCGCGCGCTTGCCGACCGCGACGAGATGCAGGCGCTGATCACGCAAGAGGGCGGCAATTTCAAGCTCGCCCCTTGGGACTGGCGCTTCTACGCCGAGAAGCTGCGTCTGCAGCGCGCCAATTTCGACGATTCCGCGATCAAGCCGTATCTCGGCCTCGACAACATGATCGCCGCCGCCTTCGACTGCGCCACGCGCCTGTTCGGCGTCACCTTCGAGGAGCGCAAGGACATTCCGGTCTGGCACCCGGACGTCCGGGTCTGGGAGGTGAAGGGGCCGGACGGCAAGCACAAGGCGCTGTTCTATGGCGACTACTTCGCCCGGCCGTCGAAGCGCTCCGGCGCCTGGATGACCTCGCTGCGCGACCAGCAGAAGCTCGACGGCGACGTCGCGCCGCTCGTTCTCAACATCTGCAATTTCGCCAAGGGGGCCGGCGGCGAGCCGTCGCTGCTGTCGCCCGACGATGCCCGCACCCTGTTCCACGAGTTCGGCCACGGCCTGCACGGCATGCTCTCCAACGTGACCTATCCCTCGCTGTCTGGCACCTCCGTGTTCACCGATTTCGTCGAACTGCCCTCGCAGCTCTACGAGCACTGGCAGGAGCGGCCCGAGGTGCTGCAGAAGTTCGCCCGCCATGACCAGACCGGCGAGCCGCTGCCGGACGATCTCCTGCAGCGCTTCCTCGCCGCGCGAAAATTCAACCAGGGCTTTGCCACGGTCGAGTTCGTCTCGTCGGCGCTGATCGATCTCGAATTCCACACCCAGCCGGCTGCCGCCGCGCAGGATGTCCGCGCCTTCGAGAGGCGCGAGCTGGAGAAGATCGGCATGCCCGAGGAGATCGCGCTGCGTCATCGTCCGACGCAGTTCGGCCACATCTTCACCGGCGACCACTACGCCGCCGGCTATTACAGCTACATGTGGTCGGAGGTGATGGACGCCGACGCCTTCGGCGCCTTCGAGGAGGCCGGCGACATCTTCGATCCCGCCGTCGCCAAGCGTCTGCACGACGACATCTATTCGTCGGGCGGATCGGTCGATCCGGAAGCCGCCTACCAGGCGTTCCGCGGCCGTCCGCCCGAGCCGGATGCGCTGCTCCGCCGCCGCGGTCTGCTCGAAGACGCCAAGGCGGCCTGATGAGCATGCGCCGCCTGTTCGGATGCCTGCTCGCCGCCGCGGTGACGCTCGCGGCGGGGGCAGCAAATGCGCATCCGCATGTCTGGATCACCGCGACCAGCGAATTGCTGTACGCCGCCGACGGCAGCATCACCGGCGTGCGCCACGCCTGGACCTTCGACGACATGTTCTCGGCCTATGCGGTGCAGGGGCTCGAGAGCAAGACCAAGGGCGCCTACACGCGAGAGGAGCTGACGCCGCTGGCTCAGACCAATGTCGAGTCGCTGAAGGAATACGCCTACTTCACCTTCGCCAAGGCCGACGGCAAGAAGGAGCGCTTCCAGGAGCCGATCGACTATTTCCTCGACTACAAGGACACGGTGCTGACCCTGCACTTCACGCTGCCGCTGAAGAACCCGGTCAAGCCCAGGCAGCTGGTGCTCGAAGTGTTCGACCGCTCCTTCTTCATCGACTTCCAGATGGCCAAGGACAGTCCGGTCAAGCTGGTCGGTGCGCCCGCGGGCTGCCAGATGAAGCTGGAGCGGCCGAACGACGGCACCGCGAGCGCGCAGAAGCTGAACGAACAGACGTTCCTGAACGGGGAGAACTCGAATTTCGGCATGATGTTCGCCAACAGGATCACGGTGGATTGCCCTTGAAGCCGCAACTCTCTCCGCTCGCACGCGGGCTGCTCGTCTCTGCCGCTGTGCTGCTGGCCGTGGGTGTGACAGACGCCGCGCTTCACGATCTCCTCGCGCAAAACCCGTTCGGCGCGCCGCGACCGGCGCAGGCGGCCGAGCCTGAAGCAAGCGGCCTCATCGGCTGGCTCCTCGCCAAGCAGTCGGAATTCTATCGCCAGATGTCGGCGACCATCCGCGCCGCGAAGTCCGACGGCTCGGCGGTGTGGACGCTGCTCTTCATCTCGTTCGCCTATGGCATCTTCCATGCCGCCGGTCCCGGCCACGGCAAGGCGGTGATCGCCTCCTATCTGGTCGCCAACCGCGAGACCGCTCGCCGCGGCATCGCGCTGTCGTTTGCCTCGGCGCTGATGCAGTCGCTGGTCGCGATCCTCATCGTCGGCATCTCGGCCTGGATCCTGAATGCCACCGCCAAGACCATGTGCAAGGCGGAAGGCGTGATCGAGATCGCGAGCTACGCCCTGATCGCGCTGTTCGGCCTGCGGTTGGTCTGGGTCAAAGGCCGCACCTTCATTCGCGCACTTCAGGCGACCCAGCCGGTGCCGGCGATGGCGGGCGTGCCGCACGACCACGATCACGATCATCACCATCACCGTGATGCGCATGATCATCATCACCACGATCACGGCCATGATCACCACCATGGCCACGGCCACGCTCACCATCACCACGGGCATGACCACGTCCATGACGAGCATTGCGGCCATTCCCACGGACCCACGCCAAGCGAGCTCGCCGGCCCCGGCGGCTGGCGGCGCGGCTTCGCCGCGATCCTGACCGTCGGCATCCGCCCCTGCTCGGGTGCGATCCTGGTCCTCGTGTTTGCACTCGCCCAGGGCCTGTTCTGGGCTGGAATTGCCGCGACCTTCCTGATGGGATTGGGCACCGCGATCACGGTGGCGGCCATCGCTGTTATCGCCGTCTCCGCCAAGGACATCGCCGCCCGTCTCAGCGCCGGCCGCGACGGCGGCGGCGCGCTGTTCATGCGCGGCATCGAGCTCGGCGCCGCAGGTCTGGTCCTGCTGTTCGGCGTCGGCCTCCTGTTCGGCTACATCGCCGCCGAACGGACCACGTGTTTTTGAGCCACTCTTTCTTACCCTCCCCTGGAGGGGGAGGGTCGCTGCGCATGAAGCGAAGCGCAATGCGGAGCGGGGTGGGGTGACGGTCTCTCCACATCAAACGGTGCCGGTGCGGAGAGATCACCCCATCCCGCTCGCGCTGCGCGCGATCGACCCTCCCCCTCCAGGGGAGGGTAAGAGTCACACCGGCAGAAACCGCTTCAACGCCGGCATGAAGAAGATCCCGAGATTGATCGCAAAGCCGATGCTCCAGAGGATCGAGCGCAGCGTCGGGCGGTTGCCGAGATAGGTCAGCACATAGGCGATCCGCACGATCAGGAACAGCGCCGCGAGCTCGTCGATCAGCCGCTGCGGCGAGTCCCTGTATTCGGCGAGCAGCACCGCGAACGCGAAGAACGGAAACGTCTCGATGCCGTTCTGGTGCGCGCCGAGCGCGCGTTGCGACAGGGCGTCCTCGTAGAAGGCGGGATCGCGCGGCCGGGAATTGTCGAAGCGGCGAAACCTGATCCATTTGACCGAGGCGATCGTAGACAGATAGAGCAGCAGCGCCCCGAAGACACACCATTCCGCGAGCGTCATCGTCCCTCCCCCCTTGGGTGCGACCCTAGCGAAACCAGCCTCATCTTGACAAGTTCGGACCAACGCGCGACCCAACCAGCCATGAACAGCGTCGTCCCCCTCGAGACTGCGAAACCGGCCACCCGATCCGCCCTGCCGCGGGTCGGCGTGCTCCTGATCAATCTCGGAACGCCTGAGACGGCCGATGCGCCCGGCGTGCGGGTCTACCTCAAGGAGTTCCTCAGCGACGCCCGCGTCATCGAGGACCAGGGCCTGATCTGGAAGCTGGTGCTGAACGGGATCATCCTGCGCAGCCGTCCCCGCACCAAGGCGCTCGATTACCAGAAGATCTGGAACAATGATCGGAACGAGTCGCCGCTGAAAACCATCACCCGCTCGCAAAGCGACAAGCTCGCAGCCGCCTTGTCCGATCGCGCCAACGTCGTTGTCGATTGGGCGATGCGCTACGGCAATCCCTCGATCAAGTCGGGCATAGATGCGCTGATCGCGAAAGGCTGCGAGCGCATCCTGGCCGTGCCGCTCTATCCGCAATATTCTGCCTCGACCTCGGCGACCGTCTGCGACGAAGTCTTCCGCGTGCTGGCGCAGCTTCGCAATCAGCCGACGCTGCGGGTGACGCCGCCCTATTACGTCGACGAGGCCTATATCGAGGCGCTCGCGACTTCGATCGAGGCGCATCTGGCGGCGTTGTCCTTCAAGCCGGAGCTGATCGTGGCGTCCTTCCACGGCATGCCGAAATCCTACGTCGACAAGGGCGATCCCTATCAGCAGCACTGTATCGCGACGACCGAGGCGCTGCGCCGCCGGCTCGGCATGGACGAGACGAAGCTGCTGCTGACCTTCCAGTCGCGCTTCGGCAACGACGAGTGGCTGCAGCCCTATACCGACAAGACCATGGAGCGGCTCGCCAAGGAAGGCGTGCGCCGCATCGCGGTGGTGACGCCGGGCTTTTCCGCCGACTGCCTGGAGACGCTGGAGGAGATCGCGCAGGAGAACGCCGAGATATTCAAGCATAATGGCGGCGAGCAGTTTTCCGCGATCCCCTGCCTCAACGACAGCGGGCCGGGCATGGACGTGATCCGCACCCTGGTGCTGCGCGAGCTCCAGGGCTGGATCTGACGTGACGGCGGGCGGCAAAACTTAACCTTGGCGCTAGGTCGGCCCGGGCATCCTTTCAAGAGCTTTCGTCCAAATTCATAATCCCCGCCATTCCCTTTCCGTACGCCTTGTGCGGATTTGGCCTGATGCCGACGTTACGCACGACCGCTGAACCGGTAGGCTATCGATCCCGACCAAATGACAGCGCCGGAAGGGCCTTTTTCCCGGCCTTGGAGGAGATATGAGCGGCTTCGACATTTTCGCGATTGTTCTGGTGTTGCTCGTCATCGTCACGCTGGTCGCCGGCGTGAAGACGGTGCCGCAGGGCTATGACTGGACCATCGAGCGGTTCGGCAAGTACACCCAGACGCTGAGCCCCGGGCTCAATTTGATCGTGCCCTATTTCGATCGCGTCGGGCGCAAGATCAACATGATGGAGCAGGTGATCGACATTCCCGAACAGGAGGTGATCACCAAGGACAACGCCACCGTGACGGTGGACGGCGTCGCCTTCTTCCAGGTGTTCGATGCCGCCAAGGCGAGCTACGAGGTCGCCAATCTGAACCAGGCGATCACGGTGCTCACCATGACCAACATCCGCTCGGTGATGGGCTCGATGGACCTCGACCAGGTGCTGTCGCACCGCGACGAGATCAACGAGCGGCTGCTGCGCGTGGTCGACGCCGCGGTGTCGCCCTGGGGCGTCAAGGTCAACCGCATCGAGATCAAGGACATCGTGCCGCCCGCCGACCTCGTCGAAGCCATGGGCCGGCAGATGAAGGCCGAGCGAGTCAAGCGCGCCGACATTCTCGCGGCCGAAGGCCAGCGCCAGTCGGAGATCCTGCGCGCCGAGGGCGCCAAGCAGGGCCAGATTCTCCAGGCCGAAGGCCGCCGCGAGGCCGCCTTCCGCGACGCCGAGGCGCGCGAGCGTCTCGCCGAGGCCGAAGCCAAGGCGACTCAAGTGGTGTCGGAAGCCATTGCCAAGGGCGACGTTGCGGCGTTGAACTATTTCATCGCCGACAAATATATCAAGGCGTTCGGCCAGTTCGCGGATGCGCCGAACCAGAAGATCATCATGCTGCCGGTGGAGGCCGTGAGCATGCTGGGCTCGCTCGCCGGTATCGGCGAGATCGCCAAGGCCACGTTCGGCGAGAGTGCTGCATCCGCAGCCGCTGCCGCGCGCCGCGGCGGATCGGTCCCGTCGTCGGGTCCGACGCCGCCCGCAGTGCCGCCGCAGTAACGGGGCTGTCTCACAGAGGTCGTGTCATGACCGACATGTTCGTATCGCTCGGCAACTGGAATTGGCTGATCTTCGGCTTCATCCTGATGGCGCTGGAGGTGATGGCGCCGGGCATCTTCCTGTTCTGGCTTGGGCTCGCAGCGTTGCTGGTCGGCCTGATCTCGTTCGCGGCTGCGATCTCCTGGCAGATCCAGCTCGTGATGTTCGCGATCTTTGCCGCCGCTGCCGTGCCGGTCTGGCGCCGCCTGGCCAAGCCGAAGCCGGATGCCAGCGCCAGCCCGTTCCTCAACAAGCGCACCGAAGCGCTGCTCGGCCGTGAGTTCACGCTGGAGAAGCCGATCATCGACGGCACCGGCACCGTGCGCATCGGCGACACGGTGTGGCGCGTGGCGGGCCCCGATACACCGGCCGGCACGCGGGTAAAAGTGGTGCAGGTCGACGGCGCCAACCTGACGGTCGCCGCGGCGTAGCTCCGCTTACCCTCCCCTGGAGGGGGAGGGTCGGCTCACATTGAGCGCAGCGAAATGTGAGACGGGGTGGGGTGACGGTCTCTCCACGTCCAACAGTGTTCGTGTGGAGAGATCACCCCACCCCGCTCGCGCTCCGCGCGATCGACCACGGGCGAGCTACGCTCGTCCCGGACCCCTCCAGGGGAGGGTATGAAGCTCCTCCGAATAAGTGGACACCTGTAGTAGGCTCATTGAGCCCGGAGGTGTCGAATGGAACGTCAACGTCGGTCATTTACCGAAGAGTACAAGCACCAAGCCGTCGAGTTGGCTTTGTCGAGCGGGCGCTCGATCGGGTCGGTTGCCAAGGAACTCGGTCTGCGCGACTCGGTGCTGCGGCGCTGGGTTGACAAGCTCCGGCAGGAGCCGACATCGGCGGCGTGGCGCCCCACCACGCAGGCGACGCCGATGTCGGCGGACCAGGCTTCGGAGATCGCCCGCCTGCGTCAGGAGAACGAACGGCTGCGCATGGAGCGCGACATTTTAAAAAAGTCGATCGCGATCTTCGCCGGAACCCGGACATGAGCTTCCGCTTCATCGAAGACCACCGCGACGCCTATCCGGTGCGGCTGATGTGTGCCGTGCTCGAGGTCTCGCCGGCCGGCTATTACGCCTGGCGCGATCGCCCGGTGAGCGAGCGGACCAAATCCAATGCCAGCCTCCTGGCCGCGATCCGGCAAGTCCATCAAGACAGCAGCGGGCGTTACGGCAGTCCTCGCGTCCATGCCGTCCTGCGCAAGCAGGGCCGCGGCGCCAGCCGTGGCCGGATCGAGCGGCTGATGCACCGGCACGGTATCCGCGCCATCATGGCGCCGCCACGCCGGGTGCGCACCACCGACAGCCGTCACGACCTCCCGATCGCACCGAACCTGATCGCGCGCGACTTCACCGCTCCCGCCCCGAACCGGGTCTGGCTCGCCGATATCACCTACATCCCGACCGCGGAGGGCTGGCTGTATCTGGCGGCCGTCATGGATCTGTTCAGCCGAAAGATCGTCGGCTGGGCCATGCAAGACCATATCCAGGTCGAGCTCGCATCCGCGGCGCTGACGATGGCCATCCAGCAGCAACGGCCGCTGGCCGGATTGATCCACCACTCCGATCGCGGTGTGCAGTATGCCTCACATGCCTATCGCAAGGTCCTCACCGGCGCCGGCATCGTGGCATCAATGAGCCGCAAGGCCGATTGCTACGACAATGCCCCGATGGAGAGCTTCTTCCATACCTTGAAAACCGAGCTGATCCATCATCGCGACTACAACACCCGCGCCGAGGCCCAGCGCGACATCTTCGCCTTCATCGAGGGCTTCTACAACCGAACCCGGCTCCATTCCGCAATCGGATATATCGCCCCGATCGAGATGGAGCTAAAAGCCGCTTAAACCCGTCCACTTTTTCGGGGGAAGATCAGTAAGAGGCGCCTCACCGCTTCCACCGCTCCGCAAACTTGTGCAGCGGCAAGAACGTCTCGCACAATTCGTGCCCCAGCGGCGTCAGTCCGTAGCCTCCACCGTCGCCCAGCTCCACGAAGCCCGCCTCGCGCAGCTCCGTCAGCCGTGCCTGCAGCACCGTGGGCGAGGCCTCGTCACAGGCGCTGCGCAGGGCGCGCGAGGTGAGGGGCTCTCCGCGCAACTCCCACAAGATTCGCAGGCTCCAGCGCCGGCCGAGCAGGTCGAGCAAAGCCATGATCGGCCGCCCGGTGCGCGAGCCGCGGACGCTGCGTGTCGCCGTGCCGGCCTGTTTCGCCATCGCCGCCTCTTCCGTCGCGCTACAGATAATGTAGCGTGTTGCTACGATAAATGTAGCATAGGAGCTCGGCCCATGTCTGCCGCGATGTCCCAGGCCTCACCGCGCATCGCTCCGCTCTCGCCGCCTTATCCCCCGGAAACCCAGGCGCAGTTCGACCGTATCATGCGCGGTGCGCCGCCGCTGATGCTGTTCCGGGTGATGGCGGGCCATGGCCGCGCCTGGGACAAGTTTCGCGCCGGCGGACTTCTTGATCCGGGGCCGCTCTCGCTGCGCCAGCGCGAGATCGTCATCGACCGCACCTGTGCGCTGAACGGCTGCGAATACGAATGGGGCGTGCATGTCGCGATCTTCGCCGGGCCGGCAAAGCTTACCGCGGAGGAGGTGCGCGCGACGGTGCTGGGCGATGCGAGGTCGGCCTGCTGGTCGCCGGCCGAGCAGGCGCTGATCGCGGCCGTCGACGCGCTGCATCATCGCGCGACGCTCGCCGACGAGGAATTCGACGCGCTCTCCGCGCATTACGACGACGCGCAGATCCTGGAGATCATGCTGCTGTGCGGCTTCTATCGCACGGTGTCGTACCTGGCGAACGGATTGCGAATGCCGCTGGAGGAGAACGCGGAGCGGTTTCCGCGGTAGACTCTCTCGCCCCGCAAGCGGCA
Source organism: Bradyrhizobium sp. CB1015 (assembly GCF_025200925.1). Lineage (GTDB taxonomy): Bacteria > Pseudomonadota > Alphaproteobacteria > Rhizobiales > Xanthobacteraceae > Bradyrhizobium. Next base: position 1,199,155 of record NZ_CP104174.1, read on the forward strand.
GGGCTATCGCATATGACTTGTGGCGGCGGCCTGCGCGCACGCCTCGTCCTTCGAGACGGCGCTTACGCGCCTCCTCAGGATGAGGCTAATCAGCGTCAGTGCTCGTTGAAACTGCTGCCGCGCACTCCGCCCTCATCCTGAGGAGCCCGCCCAAAGCGGGCGTCTCGAAGGATGGCCGCTGGGAAAAGCTCTCAAATGCGATAGCCCTGCCGCAAGCGGGGAGAGGCGAAGAAACTACGCCACGCCCGCGCGCAGCAGATCGTGCAGGTGCACGATCCCCACCACCTTGTTGGCTTCCGTCACCAGCAGCGTGGTGATCTTGCGCGTGTTCAGCACCTCGATCATCTCGGTCGCGAGCATCGAGGGCGGCACGGTCTTGGGCTGTTTCGTCATGATCTCATCGACGGTCACCGTCAGAAGATCGGGCCGCATGTGGCGGCGCAGATCGCCGTCGGTGATGATGCCGACCGCCTCGCCCGCATCGTTGACGATGCAGACGCAGCCGAGCCCCTTGGCCGACATCTCGACCACGGCTTCCGACATCTCGGTGCCGAGTGGCTTGAGCGGAATCTCCGCGCCGGTGCGCATGTAGTCGCGGACGAATTTCAGCATCGCGCCCAGCTTGCCGCCGGGGTGGAAATGCGCGAATTCCAGCGCCGTGAAGCCGCGCCCCTCGAGCAGTGCGATCGCAAGCGCGTCGCCGATCGCGGCCTGCATCAGCGTCGAGGTGGTCGGCGCCAGATTGTGCGGGCAGGCCTCGCGCGCCTTCGGCAGCTCGATCACGAGATCGGCGGCTTGGCCGAGCGAGGACGAAGCGTTCGAGGTCACCGCGATCATGGGGATCGCAAAGCGCGCCGAATAGTTCACGAGGTTCTTCATCTCCGGCTGCTCGCCGGACCAGGACAGCGCCATGATGACGTCGTCGGGCGTGATCATGCCGAGGTCGCCGTGGCCGGCTTCGGCGGCGTGCACGAAGAAGGCGGGCGTGCCGGTCGAGGCCAGGGTCGCCGCGATCTTGCGACCCATATGGCCGGACTTGCCAAGCCCGGTGACGATGACGCGGCCCTTGGCGTTGCGGATCAGCTCGACGGCCTTGGCGAAGGGCTCGCCCAGCGGTCCGCGCAGCGCGGCGGCGAGCGCGTTGATGCCGCCGCTCTCCGTCTCCAGGGTGCGGAGCGCGGATTCGACGCTATCAGGAATGGAGCCGGATGATTGGGTCATCAGCGGTTTCGAGCTCGGCATGGTCTGGTCCAGGGAGGAGGGGCGTTCGCCCATTGGCGCCTGCTTAGCACGCCCCGATCAGCGAGGCGACGCGCGCCCCAACGCCCTCAACTGGTCATTAACCATAATTGTTGTAACTCCATTAACGATGGTTCCCGCCAGCCGGCGGGGATGATCGAGAAAGTGTTTGATTTCGTTGGGGTAATTCCATCGTGGGGTCGTCTCCAGGCAGCGGCCGGAGCACTGTCGCGCGTTTCCTGCGCGCCGCTTTGCCGTGCCTCGCGCTGACCACCCTCGCAAGCTGCCCGGCGGCCGCCCAGAGCCTGACGCCCGACCTGTTCAATCCCAACCGCGGCGGTTTTGCCTCGCCCGATACGCTGCCGACCCGCCGCACCGCCGGCGTTCTGCAGGCGCCCTCCGACGCCTTGCCGAAACTGCCCGATCCCAATGCCGACCCGCGCCAGCGCCAGCAGACGCCGGCGAGCTCGCGTGTCGGTCAGGTCCCAACCTACGGCCTGCCCGCCGCCACCGGCGCGAGCGGCTCCGGCTACGACTCGCTCAACCGCAAGCGGCAGCAGCCCAAGCTCTATCCGGGCCAGCCGAAGCCGAAGCGCGTCGGTCCCGGTTCGCCGCCGCCGCCCGCAACGCCGGCCACGACGCTCGGCCCGCCGCGCATCGCGCCGCCGCCGTCCGAGACCGCGCACAAGGTGCCGGTGCCGGCGGCGATGGCGGGCAACGTGCCCGGCCAGCCGCTGCGCCGCCGCCTCAAGGCCGATGACGATCCGTTCGGCGCGGTCGGCGATTACGCCGGCAGCTTCCTGATCAAGGGCGGGCTCGAGCTCTCCGCCGGCTACGACAGCAATCCGACGCGCCTCAACAAGCCGGTCGGTTCGCCCGCCTATGTCATCGCGCCCGATCTGCTCGTGGTGTCGGATTGGGAGCGCCACGCGCTGGTCGCCGATCTGCGCGGCTCGTTCTCGGGCTATACCAACGACATGCCGGCGACGATCAACGGCTTCGCCTCGCCGTCGCCGGTCGAGGCCAACCGTCCCGATTTCAACGGCCATGTCGACGGCCGGCTCGACGTCACCCGCGATTTCAAGCTGACCTCGCAGCTGCGCCTGCGTCTCGCCACCGACAATCCCGGCAGCCCCAACGTGCAGGCCGGCCTGCAGAAATACCCTGTCTACGCCGCCTACGGCACGACGCTCGGCTTCGACCAGACCTTCAACCGCTTCCAGGTCGCCGCCGGCGCCACCATCGATCGCACCGCCTACACCGATTCCAAGCTCACCGACGGCTCGACCTCCAGCAACGACGACCGCAACTTCAACCAGTACGGCGGCGTCGGACGCTTCTCCTACGACCTCAAGCCGGGGCTGAAGCCCTTCGTCGAGATCCAGGGCGATACCCGCGTCCACGACCAGGCCGCCGACCGCAACGGCTACTTGCGCGATTCGAACGGCGGCTATGCCAAGGTCGGCTCGTCCTTCGAGTTCTCGCGCATCCTCACCGGCGAGATCTCGGTCGGCTATTCCGCGCGCAGCTACACCGACCCGCGCCTCAGCCAGCTCGCAGGGTTTCTCACCACGGGCTCCCTGATCTGGAGCGCCAGCGGCCTCACCACGGTGAAGTTCTTCACCGACACCCAGATATCGGAGACCACGGTCCCCGGCTCCTCCGGCGTCCTGGTGCGCACCTATTCCGCCGAAGTCGACCACGACTTCCGCCGCTGGCTCACGGCGGTCGGCAAGTTCACCTACGGCACGCTCGACTATCAGGGCCAGAACCGCAACGACAAGACCTACTCGCTCGAAAGCAATTTGATCTACAAGCTCAACCGCAACGTCTGGATCAAGGGCACGCTGCGCCACGACATCCTGGATTCGAACCAGGCAGGATCGAGTTCGCAGGGGACGGTGGTGATGCTGGGGGTGAGGCTGCAGAATTAGGGGGCGGCCTGCTTGCGCGTCTCACGAGACGAACCGGAAAGGTGCGGCACTCTCCAATCGTCATTCCGGGGCGCGCCTTTGCGCGAACCCGGAATCCATCGGGCGTCTGGGTTTGAATGGATTCCGGGCTCGCGCTTCGCGCGCCCCGGAATGACCGACCCTACCGCGGCAGATCCGTCTTCCCCATCAGGAACGTGTCGATCGACCGGGCGCACAGCCGCCCCTCGCGGATCGCCCACACCACCAGCGACTGGCCGCGGCGCATGTCGCCGGCGGTGAACACGTTGGGGCGCGAGGTCTGGTAGTCCAGCGTGTTGGCCTTGACGTTGCCGCGGGGGTCGAGCTCGACCGCGAGCAGCTTCAAGAGGCCCTCGTGCACGGGATGGACGAAGCCCATCGCGAGCAGAACGAGCTCGGCCTCTAACTCGAACTCGGTGCCGGCAATCGGCTTGAACTTGTCGTCGACGCGCACGCAGTGCAGCTTCTTGACCTGGCCGTTCTCGCCCGAGAATTTCTGGGTCAGCACGGCGTATTCGCGCACCGCGCCCTCGGCCTGGCTCGAGGACGTCCGCATCTTTAGCGGCCAGTTCGGCCAGGTCAGGCCCTTGTTCTCGCGCTCGGGCGGCGCGGGCATGATCTCGAGCTGCGTCACCGACAGCGCGCCCTGGCGCAGCGAGGTGCCGATGCAATCGGAGCCGGTGTCGCCGCCGCCGATGACGACGACATGCTTGCCGCCGGCCAGGATCTCCTGGACGCCGCCGAGCGGCTCCTCGGAGACGCGGCGGTTCTGCTGCGGCAGGAAGTCCATGGCGTAGTGGATGCCGGCGAGCTCGCGGCCGGGGATCGGCAGGTCGCGCGGAGCTTCCGCGCCGCCGGTCAGCGCCACGGCGTCGTACTCGTTGAGCAGCTCGCGTGGATCGACGTTGCCCTCAGCGCCGACATGGCTGTTGTAGTGGAAGGTGACGCCTTCGGCTTCCATCTGCGCCACGCGGCGGTCGATGACGCCCTTTTCCATCTTGAAGTCGGGAATGCCGTAGCGCAGCAGGCCGCCGGCCTTGGCGTACTTCTCGTAGACGTGGACGTCGTGGCCGGCGCGCGCCAGCTGCTGCGCGCAGGCCATGCCGGCGGGGCCCGAGCCGATCACCGCGACCTTCTTGCCGGTCTTCTCCGCGGCGATCTCAGGCTTGAGCCAGCCATTGTCCCAGGCGCGGTCGACGATCGCGCATTCGATGGTCTTGATGGTGACGGGGTTGTCGTCGATGTTGAGCGTGCAGGACGCTTCGCACGGCGCCGGGCAGATGCGCCCCGTGAACTCCGGGAAATTGTTGGTCGAGTGCAGGTTGCGCGAGGCCTCTTCCCAATTGCCCTGATAGACGAGGTCGTTCCAGTCGGGGATCTGGTTGTTGACCGGGCAGCCGGGCGTGCCGGGCGCGACCGAGCCGGTGCCGTGGCAATAGGGAATGCCGCAGTTCATGCAGCGCGCGGCCTGGTCGCGCACCTCTTTCTCGGAGAGCGGAACGACGAATTCCTTGTAATGCTTCACGCGCTCGGCGACCGGGGTGTACTTGCGGTCGTGCCGTTCGATTTCCAGAAAACCCGTGATCTTGCCCATTAAACCCGAAGTCCCTGCCGCTTAAATTCTTTGTTCTCTCACTCCTCATCCTGAGGAGCGGCGCGCCTTTCGCGCCGCGTCTCGAAGGATAGAGGCCCGGATGGTGACCTCATGGTTCGAGACGCGCTACGCGCTCCTCACCATGAGGGCTTTTTCTTACGCCCCGATCGCGATTTTCGGCTCGGCGTCCGCGTTGGCGGCCATTTCGCGCAGCGCGCGCCGGTACTCGACCGGCATCACCTTGCGGAATTTGGGCAGCCAGTCCTTCCAGTTGGCAAGGATCTCGGCGGCGCGCTTGGAGCCGGTCGCCTTGGCGTGGCGCGAGATCAGGACGTGCAGCCGCTCGACGTCGGAGGCGAGCAGGTTCTTGAACACGTCGACCCGGCCATGTGCCTCGAGGTCACCGGCGTGGTTATAGGTCCCGGCGTTGATCAGCTCCTCCGACAGCACCGGCTCGAGCTCGACCATGCTGAGGTTGCACAGCTTGTCGAAATCACCGGCCTCGTCCAGCACGTAAGCAATGCCGCCGGACATGCCGGCCGCGAAGTTGCGCCCGGTCTTGCCGAGCACGACCACGATGCCGCCGGTCATGTATTCGCAGCAATGATCGCCGGCGCCCTCGACCACGGCGACTGCGCCCGAGTTACGCACGGCAAAACGCTCGCCGGCGATGCCGCGGAAGTAGCACTCGCCCTCGATCGCGCCGTACATCACGGTGTTGCCGACGATGATGCTCTCCTCCGGCACGATCGCCGAGTTCCTCGGCGGCTTGACGATGATCTTGCCGCCCGAGAGGCCCTTGCCGACATAGTCGTTGCCTTCACCCTCGAGCTCGAAGGTGACGCCGTGGGCGAGCCAGGCGCCGAAGGCCTGGCCGGCGGTGCCCTTGAGGCTGACATGGATGGTGTCGTGCGGCAGGCCGGCATGGCCGTAGATCTTGGCGACCGCGCCGGACAGCATCGCGCCTGCGGAGCGGTTGGTGCTGTTGATCGCGGCCTCGATCTTCACCGGCGCGCCGCGGTCGAGCGCAGGCGTCGCCTGCTCGATCAGCGAGCGGTCGAGCACCGCCTCCAGATGGTGGTTCTGGCGCTCTGAGTGATAGATCTTCTGGCCCTTCTCTTCCTTCTGCTTGACGAAGAGCTTGGAGAAGTCGAGGCCCTTGGCCTTCCAATGCGCAACCAGCTTGGTCTGGTCGAGCAGCTGCACCTGCCCGACCATCTCGTTGAAGGTGCGGAAGCCGAGGCTCGCCATGATCTCGCGGACCTCTTCGGCGACGAAGAAGAAGTAGTTGATCACGTGCTCGGGCTGGCCGGTGAAGCGCTTGCGCAGGACGGGGTCCTGGGTCGCGACGCCGACCGGGCAGGTGTTGAGATGGCACTTGCGCATCATGATGCAGCCGGCCGCGATCAGGGGCGCGGTGGCGAAGCCGAACTCGTCGGCCCCGAGCAGCGCGCCGATCACGACGTCGCGGCCGGTGCGGAAGCCGCCATCGACCTGGACCACGATGCGGCTGCGCAGCCGCTCGCGCACCAGGGTCTGGTGGGTTTCGGCGAGCCCAATCTCCCAGGGCGAGCCCGCATGCTTGATCGAGGTCAGCGGCGAAGCACCGGTGCCGCCCTCGAAGCCCGCGATGGTGACGTGGTCGGCGCGCGCCTTGGCAACGCCCGCGGCGACCGTGCCGACGCCGATCTCGGAGACCAGCTTGACCGAAACGTCGCCGGTCGGGTTGACGTTCTTGAGGTCGTAGATCAGCTGCGCCAGGTCCTCGATCGAGTAGATGTCGTGGTGCGGCGGCGGCGAGATCAGGCCGACGCCCGGCGTCGAGTGCCGCACCCTGGCGATGGTCGCGTCGACCTTGTGGCCGGGCAGCTGGCCGCCTTCGCCGGGCTTGGCACCCTGCGCCATCTTGATCTGCATCATGTCGGAGTTGACGAGATACTCCGTGGTGACGCCGAAGCGGCCCGAGGCGACCTGCTTGATCGCCGAGCGCATGGAATCGCCGTTCGGCATCGGCTTGAAGCGGTCGGCTTCCTCGCCGCCTTCGCCGGTGTTCGACTTGCCGCCGATCCGGTTCATGGCGATCGCGAGCGTGGTGTGTGCCTCGCGCGAGATCGAGCCGAAGCTCATCGCACCGGTGGCGAAGCGCTTGACGATGTCCTTGGCCGGCTCGACCTGGTCGAGCGGGATCGGCTTGCGCTTCTCCTCCTCCGCGTTCTTGATCCGGAACAGGCCGCGCAGCGTCAACAGGCGCTCCGATTGCTCGTTCAGGATCTTGGCGAAGGCGCGGTAACGCTCCTGCGAATTGCCGCGCGCGGCGTGCTGCAGCAGCGACACCGATTCGGCGGTCCAGGCATGGTCCTCGCCGCGGCTGCGATAGGCATATTCGCCGCCGACGTCGAGCGCGGTCTTGTAGACCAGCGCCTCGCCGAACGCGTCGGCATGGCGGCGCACGGCCTCCTCGGCGATTTCGGCGAGGCCGACGCCTTCGACGCGAGTATGCGTGCCCGCGAAGAACTTCGAGACGAAGTCGGCCTTGAGGCCGACGGCGTCGAAGATCTGCGCGCCGCAATAGGACTGGTAGGTCGAGATGCCCATCTTGGACATCACCTTGAGAAGGCCCTTGCCGATCGACTTGATGTAGCGCTTGACGATCTCGTAGTCGTCGAGCGAGCCGGGCAGGCGGTCCTTCATCGCGATGATGGTCTCGAACGCGAGGTACGGATTGATCGCTTCGGCGCCGTAGCCGGCGAGGCAGGCGAAGTGATGCACTTCGCGCGGCTCGCCGGATTCGACGACGAGGCCGACCGAGGTGCGCAGTCCGACGCGGATCAGATGATGATGCACGGCGGCGCAGGCCAGCAGTGCCGGGATCGGCACCCGGTCGGTGCCGACCATGCGGTCGGACAGGATGATGATGTTGACGCCCTCGCGCACCGCGCTTTCGGCGCGCGCGCAGAGCTCGTCGAGCACCTGGTCCATGCCGGCCGCGCCGAGACCGGCGTGGAAGGTGGTGTCCAGCGTACGCGACTTGAAGTGGGAGTCGGCGACATCAGAGATCGAGCGGATCTTCTCGAGGTCCGCGTCGGTCAGGATCGGCTGGCGCACTTCGAGGCGCTTGGTCGTTGCCATGCCCTGCAGGTCGAACAGGTTCGGCCGCGGCCCGATGATCGAGACGAGGCTCATCACCAGCTCCTCGCGGATCGGGTCGATCGGCGGGTTGGTGACCTGCGCGAAGTTCTGCTTGAAGTAAGTGAACAGCGGCTTGGCCTTGTCCGACAGCGCAGAGATCGGCGTGTCGTTGCCCATCGAGCCCGCGGCTTCTTCGCCGGTGGCCGCCATCGGCGTCATCAGGATGGTGATGTCTTCCTGGCTGTAGCCGAACGCCTGCTGGCGATCGAGCAGCGACAGGTTGGAGCGCACGCCGGTGGTCGGCACCTTCGGCAGGTCTTCGAGCACGATCTGGGTCCGCTCCAGCCACTCCTTGTAGGGATGGCTGGCGGCGAGCGAAGCCTTGATCTCGTCGTCCGGGATCAGGCGGCCCTGCTCGAGGTCGACCAGCAGCATCTTGCCCGGCTGCAGCCGCCACTTGGTGATGATCTGGTCCTCGGGGATCGTCAGCACGCCCATCTCGGACGCCATGACGATGCGCTCGTCCTTGGTAACGAGATAGCGCGCCGGTCTGAGGCCGTTGCGATCGAGCGTGGCGCCGATCTGGCGGCCGTCGGTGAAGGCGATCGCGGCGGGGCCGTCCCACGGCTCCATCAGCGCGGCATGATATTCGTAAAAGGCGCGGCGCTTCTCATCCATCAAGGGATTGCCGGCCCACGCCTCCGGAATCATCATCATCACGGCATGCGGCAGCGAGTAGCCACCCTGCACCAGGAATTCGAGCGCGTTGTCGAAGCAGGCGGTGTCCGACTGTCCCTCGTAGGAGATCGGCCACAGCCGGTTGATGTCCTTGCCGTAGAGCTCGGAGCTGACGGAGGCCTGCCGCGCCGCCATCCAGTTGACGTTGCCGCGCAGCGTGTTGATCTCGCCGTTATGCGCGATCATGCGATAGGGATGCGCCAGCGACCAGGCCGGGAAGGTGTTGGTCGAGAAGCGCTGATGCACGAGGGCGAGCGCGCTCTCGAAGTCCTTCTCGTGCAGGTCGGGATAGTACTTGCCGAGCTGGTCGGCCAGGAACATGCCCTTGTAGATCACGGTGCGGCAGGACATCGAGCACGGGTAATAGCCGGCAAGGCCGCGGTCGCGGCGCTGGTAGATCGCCTGCGAGATCGACTTGCGCAGGATGTAGAGCCGGCGCTCGAACTCGTCCTCGGTCTTGGCGGTGCCGTTGCGGCCGATGAACACCTGCATGCAGGCGGGCTCGGTCGGCTTCACGGTGACGCCGAGCGAGGAATTGTCGGTCGGCACGTCGCGCCAGCCGAGCAGGGTCAGGCCCTCTTCCTTGATCTGGTCGGCGATGATGCTCTTGATGACGTTGCGCCAGGCGGTGTCGCGCGGCATGAACAGCGCGCCGATGGCGTATTCGCCGGGATTAGGCAGCGCGAAGCCGAGCTCCTTCGCCTTGCGGCTGAAGAAGGCGTGCGGAATCTGCACCAGGATGCCGGCGCCGTCACCGGCGCGCGGGTCGGCGCCGACGGCGCCGCGATGCTCGAGGTTGCAGAGGATGTTGAGCGCGTCCGAGACGATCTCGTGCGACTTCCTGCCCTTGATGTTGGCGATGAAGCCGACGCCGCAAGAATCCTTCTCCAGGCTCGGATCGTACAGGCCTTCGGCCTTGGGGCGCGAATTGTGCTCTTGAATCGGTGAGGTAATCGGATCGGTCGTTTTCGAGGCGACCGTCGCCGACAGCTCTTCTGCCACGATGTTTGCGCGCTCGAATTGCGACCCGTTCATTGTTCCTGTCCTCTCCATGCGGCAAGCTGCCTCACCGCCACCTTCGGCGCACCTTTGGCGTCCCGCGGCACCCGCTCCTGGGCCACCGCTCGTCCTCTGCGAGCCGCATTTTCTTAAATTCAGGCCTAGGCGTTCTTCGTCCCCGAGAACGGCTTTGCCTGGTACCTTGCCGGCGCTCGAGAGCACCAGTTCTCGCTGCAATCCCTATGCCGGAACCGCAAGCAAAATTGAGACAGTCTTCCTGTCCTAACCATCACCTTGCCAAATTTTTGTCTAGCACACAAGCGCGCGGAAGTCCCGATTCCGCAGAAGTCAATCAATCGCTTTCCAAAAGTTGCGCAGCCCCGGTTTTGAGGCAAACGCGCCCTGATCCGGCCCCGCCGGCGCCGAAATCCGCAATGAAGCTTCGGATCAACCTTCGGAAGGCGCCCCACGCCGCGAGAAGCGAAAGAGGGCGGTCGCCGGGAGGCCTGACAGGAGCGTCTCGATCATGAAGTTTTTCACAGGATGTGTGGCGGCCGCCGCGTTGGCGCTGGCCAGTGCGGCGCATGCCCAGGTTCCCGCGAGCGGTATTGCGAGAGGGGCCGTCATCGCAGTGTCGGATTTCGACGGGCCCTATGCCCCGCCGGAGGCCGCCCCGCCGCCGCGCTACGGTTATGGCTACGAGGAACGCGGCCCGGCGCTGGCCTTGTTGCCGCCGACCGAGGTTTACGCCGTGCTGCGCGAGAACGGCTTCTCGCCGCTCGGCATTCCGCGCCTGCGTGGCAGCGTCTACACCATCGCGGTGATCGACAGAAGCGGCGACGATGGCCGGCTGGTGATCGACGCCCGCGATGGGCGGATCATCCGCTTCATGCCCGCCGCCAATGCCTATGGCATGGCGCCAGCTTATGACGAACGCGCGGTCGCACCGTACGGGCCGCAAACCGCGTTGCCGCCGCCGACCGTGATCCGCAGCGGCCCGCCGCGCCCGCCGGCCTCGATCCCGCATGTGGCAAGCCGCGCCGTGCCGCTGCCGAAGCCCGCCCCGCGGCGCGCCGAGACGCCGATCACTGCGAAGCCGGCTGAGCCCGCGGCGCAGCAGGTGCAAGCCCAGCAGGCGCAAGTCCCGCAGCAGACCGCTGCCGTGCAGGCGAAGCCGGCCGAGGCCGCTGCACCCACCGTCAGTCAGATCAAGCCCGCGCCGACGATCCTGCCGACACAGGAGATGCCGGCGGCGCAGGGGCTGGACTAGGGCGACGCGAGTTTGACACGACAGTGCCAGCTACATCCTCGCTGTCGTCCCCGCCGAGTGCGCAATTGCGCACGGGGACGACGTCGGGGAGAGAGTTGGCCAAAACAAGAGGCGCCCGAGCAATTCAGGCGCCTTCTGCATTTCGGCGATCACCTCAGCTCCGCGGATACCCCGCCGCATCCAGGATCAGATTCGCCACCTCCTTCGGATGCGACACCAGCGAGAGGTGGCCGGCATCGAGCTCGATCGTGGTGGCGTTCATGCGCCTGGCGAGGAAGCGCTCGAAATCGGGGTTGATGGTGTAGTCGTTCTTCGACACCGCGTACCAGCTCGGCTTGGAGCGCCAGGCCGCTTCCGTGGTGCGGCCGGCGAAGATCGAGGCCGCGGTCGGCCATTGCACGGCGTAGAGCTCCTTGGCCTGCTCCGGCTTCACGCCATTGGCGAAGTACTTCAGGAAGGCCTCTTCCGAGAGCTTGGTGTAGCCGTCGCGCTCGACGATACCGGCGCGCGCCGGCCCGGTCGGAAACTGCTTCGACAGCGCGACGAAATCCTCGTTCGCATCGGGCGCGCGTGCAGCGACGTAAACGAGGCCGGTGACCTTCGGGTCGGTGCCGACCTGGCTGATCACGGTGCCGCCCCAGGAATGCGCGACCAGCACCGTCGGCCCGTCCTGCTCGGCCAGCGCCCGCTTGGTCGCCTCGACGGAGTCGCTGAGCGATGACAGCGGATTCTGCACGGCCGTCACATGCAGGCCTGCAGCCTGCAGGATCGGGATCACCTCCGACCAGCTCGATCCGTCGGCCCAGGCGCCGTGCACCAGCACGATGTTCTTCGCCCTCACCGTCTGCGGTGTCTGGGCATGAGCAAGGTTGATAGGAGCCGCCAAGAGGCACGCGGCGACGAAAAGGCTGCGCCAGAGTGACATGATCTTTTCTCCGTCTTGTTTGGGGTCGATGCCCAAAGGACGGAGACGAGGACGGCGGTGTTACGCCTTCACCCTTCTGTGATGCCATGCAAAATGAAAAAACGCCCCGGGGCACCGGGGCGTTTTCGCAACGTGGAAGTCGCTTGGTTCGCTTGGCTTAGGCGGCTTGCGCGGCCGAGTTCTCGATCACCTGCGCCTTGGCGCCGGCGTTGATCGCGATCTGGCGCGGCTTCTTGGCCTCGGGAATCTCGCGGACGAGGTCGACGTGAAGCAGCCCGTTCTCGAGCGAGGCGTCCTTCACCTGCACGAAATCGGCAAGCTGGAAGGCGCGCTCGAAGGCACGCGCGGCGATACCGCGGTAGAGCACTTCGGATTTCGAGTTCTCGTTCGCGACCTTCTCGCCCTTGATCGTCAGCGTGTTTTCCTTGGCGACGATGGAGAGCTCATCCTTGGCAAAGCCCGAAACCGCAACGGTGATGCGGTAGGCGTTCTCGCCGGTGCGCTCGATGTTGTAGGGGGGATAACCGGGGCTGCCGTCGGAGCTGGCCTGGTCGAGCAGGTTGAAGAGACGGTCGAAGCCGACGGTGGAACGGTAGAACGGAGTGAGATCGTAGGTACGCATGGTCAAGTCCTCCATTGAGCGACTATTGGTAACCCGCCCGCCAATCGGGCCGGGCTTTAGTCTGTGTGCAGCCTGATGTTCCGGTTCCGAAACACTGGTAGCGGCCTGCACGAAGGTGATATGGGTGGAACGAGACGGCGTTCAAGAGGGCGGGACAGGCGCCTTTTCGGCGCTTTGGCCCCTTGATTTGCAGCACTTCCCGCCCAAGCACGCCCAATGACGCTGGTCTCGATTCCCGCTAATCCCGTCCCCGAAAACGTCGTCAGCGGTACCATCAAGACCCCCGACGGCGTCGAGCTGCGCTTTGCGCGCTGGGCGCCGCCGGCGAACCGCAAGGGTACGGTCTGCGTCTTCACCGGGCGCAGCGAGCAGATCGAGAAGTATTTCGAGACCGTGCGCGACCTGCGCGACCGCGGCTTTGCGGTGGCGATGATCGACTGGCGCGGGCAGGGCCATTCGTCGCGTCCCCTGCGCGATCCGCGCAAGGGCTATGTGCGCGACTTCGCCGATTTCGAGATCGACGTCGAGACCTTCGTGCAGCAGGTGGTGCTGCCGGATTGCCCGCCGCCGTTCTTCGCGCTCGCCCACTCCATGGGCGGCACGGTGCTGCTGCGGGTGGCGCATGCCGGCAAGCGCTGGTTCGACCGCATGGTGCTGTCCGCGCCGATGATCGACCTGCCTGGCCGCACCACCTCGTTTCCGGTGCGTGCGCTGCTCAAGACGATGCGCCTGCTCGGGCAGGGCGGCCGCTACGTTCCCGGCGGCAGCGACCGCCTCACCGGGCTCGAACCCTTCATCAACAATCCGCTGACCAGCGATCCCGTCCGCTATGCGCGCAATGCCGCGATCCTGGAGGAAGACCCGACGCTCGGACTGGCCTCGCCGACGGTCGCCTGGGCCGATACCGCCTTCCGCGCGATGCACACCTTCAAGCGTGTGCACTACCCCTCCCAGATCCGCCAGCCGATCCTGATGCTGGCGGCCTCCAACGACACCGTGGTCTCGACCGCGGCGATCGAGGAGTTTGCCTATCATTTGCGCGCCGGCTCCCATCTCGTGATCGCCGGCGCCAAGCACGAGATCCTCCAGGAGCAGGACCGCTACCGCGCCCAGTTCTGGGCCGCCTTCGACGCCTTCGTGCCGGGCACGCCGCTGTTCAAGTGAGAAGACGGTGGGCTCCCTCGCCCCGTTCTTACGGGGAGAGGGTTGGGGTGAGGGGCTTCTCTCCGCACGCGAGATCGTCGAGAGACCGGTACCCCCTCACCCGGATCGCAAGAGCGATCCGACCTCTCCCCGCAAGCGGGGAGAGGTGAAAGCAGCTTACAGCGTCTTCAGATACTCGATCAGGTCGTAGCGCTCGGCGTCGTCCTTGAACATGCGGCCGATGACGCCGGGGCGCTTCGGCTCGCCGTCCTTGCGCTCGAAGGAATGGCCGAGCACGCTGTTGCCCTGGATCGGCTTGCCGTCGGTATCAGTCGCGGAGAACTCCGTTTCACCGGTCTTGCAGCGCTCGTTGGCGGTGACGGCGAAACCGAGGGTGTCGGGGTCATAGTCGCGGCGGCCCATGCAGAATGTCTGCGGGCGCTCGTTCTGCGGCTTCAGCAGCCAGTACAGCGACGGCACCGAGCCGTTGTGCAGGTAAGGCGCGGTGGCCCAGATGCCGTTCAAGGGTCGCGCGCGATAGCGCGGATCCGGCGCCGGATTGAGACAGTTCTTGCGCGCGAGATTCCACATCTGCGCCCGCTGGGCCTCCGGGATGTCCGCATCGTCCATCCATTTGCGGGCGACGAGATCCACCACCGTCATGAGGCCGAGCGCATAGACCATCTCGTTGGGCGAAGCGCTCGCGGTCGGGATCTCGCACTGCCACCATGTCTGCAGGTCGGCCGTGTTGACCTTCAGGAAGCCGGGCACGTCGACGGTCCGCTTGCTGAGAACGAGGGATTGCTCGGGATCCGTCTTGATCTCGTCGAGCGGGATCGTCACCGCATTCAGCACCTTGCTGTCGCCGCTCGGCTCCCAGCGCTTCGACGACCAGAACGCCGGACTGTTGATATCAGGCAAATGGCATCCGGAGCACATCTCGGCGTAGATGGCGCGGCCGCGTTCGACCCGATCGGGCTTCAGCTTCCAGGCGTCGCCGAGGATGTGCGAGGGCCATTTCGGTGCGAGCAGGCCGCCGAACTTCGGACCCGTGGCGGCATCGGCCGCCTTGAATGGATCGGGGCCTCTCAGCATGTCCTCGATCCAGCCGAGCGTCCTGATGTTCACCGACGAGCGCCACAGCCTGTCCGTCGGATAGGCATCGGACAGGTTGAGCAGGGCGGTCACGCCGAGGGCTTCGCCGGCGTTGCGGATCAGCGGCTGCTCGATCGAGGCGTCGTATTGGGCGAACTTGAACCACGGCACCGTCCAGATCGCGGGGTAGCTGACGGGCGCGTCCTGGGCATGCAGGTTCCTCTCGAATCCCTTGACGCCGCTCAGCGCGAGGTCCTGCGAAAACACCTGGTTGCCGATGCGGTTGAGGGCATCGAGGCGGCCGAACCCTTCCTCGGTGTCCTGCTGCTGCTTGCCGTCCCAGGTCTTCTTGGCCTCGATCGTCTTCTCGTAGTTCTTGGCCCAGTCGATCAGGAAGCTGCCGATCGCGCTGAGCCTTTGCTTGAGAGCGGCGCGGTCCTTCTTGCTGGCGTCGGGGCCGAGCACGCGATCGGCAAAACGCTGGAAGCGGAACGGGACGTACAGCGTGTAGGCGATCGACAGGCCGGTTGCGAGCTCGAGCTTCTTCAGGTCGGTCATCGCCGGGCCGCCGTCGAAGCGGACGTCGACACCCTGATAGTGGATCTGGCCGGTATGACAGGCGGCGCAGGTCAGCCCGATCTTGTCCTCTTCGCGCCGACCCGTCGCGGGATCGACGACGCCGGTCATGCGCGCGAAGCCGACGGGCAGGCCGTCGACGTTCTCCGCCGGTGTCCATCGCGTCGACCAATCCGACGCTTGCGTCGTCTCGTACACATTGGCGTAGCCGAAGCGGCGCAGCGTCGCCGTGTCGACCTGGACCGATTGCGGGCTCGGGATGAAGCCGAAGCGCTCGAGATAGGCGCTGTCCTTGATCATGCCGGGCTTCGAGAACAGATGGAGCTGCGGCTGCTCCAGCGCCACGAACCACTCATAGGGCACCGGGAACGTCGCGGTGCCCTGGCTGGCGTGGTGGAACCAGTGCCGGTCCTTCAGCGACCAGTTTTGCTCGAGCCAGTAGGCAGCCTTGGTTTCGGGCATTGCGGGCAGGGGCGGCGGCAGGAGATTCACCAGCACGCCCTTCTGGGGCAGCATGGCGCGAACCTGGTTGGGGAATTCGGCGACGGCCACCAAGGCGATGAGGCCAAGGCCGATGACGAACGCCGTGAGCGCGACCGCCCAGCGAAAACGGAGTTGGCAGGACGACAGCAGCGGCTGCGACACGATCCGCCGGTTGATGCGGTCGGGGAATTGGCGCTGCTCGAACAGCGTGCGCACGTCTGCCACGCTGAGATAACGCTCTTCGCCCTGCTTGCCCTTGCCGATGATCTTCAAAAGGATGGGCCATTCGAACTTCATCAGCAGCGGGTAGTACCACCGTGCGGCGCTGCCGGCGCGCTTGAGATTGTCGCGCATGAAGGTCTTGATTTCCGCAGCGTTGAGGCCCGGCTCGCTGCTGCCGGTGTTCGGGTCGGTGTAGGTCCGGCCGAAGCTCGCCAGCCGCGCGATCTCGTCCTCGTTGACCTTGCCGTCGACGCCGAGGATGCGCGAGCCGGCGCCGCGCTTGTCCAGCGGCCCCCCGCGCAGCGCGTCGAGCTGCGCGCCCGAAAAGATGCTCTTCAGGATGTGCTTGATGCCGTTGGCGATCATCGCAACGCCGCGAACCTGGATGCGGGCCGAGACCTTCTTCAGCCCGGTCTCGCCGCTCGCATTGGCGATGGTCTGCGACAGCGTGTTGAGCGGGACGGTGCCGCCCTCGACGAAGCCTTCGCCGACGAGGCCGCGCAGGAATGGGCAGGGATTGTTCGGCGAGACTTGAATCGAGGGGTCGAAGGGCGGTTTCGAAGCGGGGTCGTGCATGGCCCAAATCCTGAAAACAGCGAATCGTGGAAAGCAGGCGCGCCGTTAGAGCGCGGAAAGTCCTAACAAACCCACAGCACGATATACTACTTCAGCGTGTGACGAAGTGTGGCGAATTTCACTGTCGTGTCAACAAGAGCAGGCGGTCGCTGCAAAGCCGCGGGGGTCTGCGGCCTTTCGCTCAGGATTCGGCGGCCCGTTTCAGGTCGCCCTGAACCAGCGTCAGCTTGCCGAGCGGCACACCGGCCTTCAGCAGCCCCTCGCGATAATGGCCGATGTCCTCGGGCCGCTTCCAGTGGAAGTTGCGCAAGTGCCTGTCCACGTTCAGCGTTGGATAATTTGCCATCAGCACGCGGGCGGCTTCGCTGGCCTCGTCGCTTCGTCCCAGCTGCGCCAACGCCGCGGCGCGGATCGCCAGCGCCTGCATGTGATTCGGGTTGATGTAGAGCTGCTCGCGCGCCCATGACAGCGTCGCGTCATATTGGCGCAACAAATAATGGCTGAACGCGTTCAGCGCCGCCCATTGATAGCGCGGGTCGCTGTTGTCGCGCTGCGCGGCCATCGAGAACAGCTCGATCGCCTCGCGGTGCTCGCCGACCATGAAATGGCAGATGCCGAGCACGCCGCGTGCGCCGTTGTCGTAAGGATTGAGCGCGACCGCGCGCTTGGCGGCGTCCATCGCGGCCTCGTGATGCCCCTCCATCGCATGCGCCCAGGACAGGATCGAGAACGCGAAGGAGGAGCGCGGGTCGAGCCGCACGCTGGTTTCGGCGAGGTTCATTGCCTCGGCCCACATCTCGCGCGTGCCCTTGACCCAGCCGAACTGGATGCTCTGGATCTGGATCGTGGCGAGATAGGCGTGTGCGATCGACAATTTGGGATCGAGCCGGATCGCCTCACGGAACAGCTCGACGGCGGCGGCCAGATCCTCCTTGGTCTGCCGGTAGTAATGCGACAGCCCCTTGAGGAAGCGGTCCCAGGCGGAGACGTCGGTCGAGAGCCGCGCCGGCGCCGAGGCCTCGGCACGGACGATCTCGGTGGCGATCGCGGCCGACAGATTGGTCGTGATCTCGTCCTGCATCGCGAACAAGTCGCCGATGTCGCGGTCGTAGCGGCCGGTCCAGAGCTGCTCGCCGGTCTCGGGCGCGATCAATTCGGCGGTGACGCGGATCTTGGCGCCGGCGCGCCGCACCGAGCCCTGGATCAGATAGGTGGCGTCGATCTCGCGCGCGATCAGCCGGGTGCCGATGTTCCTACCCTTGAAGGCGAAGGTCGAGTTGCGGCTCAGCACCCGATAGAAGGATTGCAGCGACAGCGCATGGATCAGGTCCTCGGTGAGGCCGTCGGAGAAATATTCGTCCTGGGCGTCGCTGAGATTGGCGAAGGGCAGCACGCCGACGATCGCGGTACGGTACTGCTGCGACAGCACCGAGGCCTCCCGGAGCTCGGGAGCAAGTGCCGGCGCGCCTTCGGGCGTCCAGGTAAAGACCCCGATCGCATCCTTGATGTTCTTGAAGCGATGATTGCCGGCATCGGTCAGCGGCACGGTGAGATGCTTGCTCGCCTCCCGATAGGCCTTGGCCGAGATCGCGAACCCGCCGGGGCTCGCCACCGATTCGAGGCGGACGGCGATGTTGACGTCGTCGCCGAAGACCTCGTCCTCGTCGGCGATGACGTCGCCCATGTGGATGCCGAGCCGGAACTGCATGGCGCGGTCGGCCGGCAGATGGCGGTTGCGCTCTGCCATCAGCGTCTGCATCGCGATCGAAGCCTCGGTGGCGCCGACGATCGAGGGGAATTCCAGCAGGAAGCCATCGCCGGTGTTTTTCACGACGCGGCCGCCGTGATTGAGGATGATGGGATGGATCGCGGCGCGATGGGCCTTGAAGGCGGCATGCGTGCCGGCCTCGTCGCTGCCCATCATGCGCGAATAGCCGGCGACATCGGCGCAGACGATGGCGGCCAGACGTCTTTCCATATCCGCAGAGCTCCAAGGGGACTTGGGTGAGGAATCCGGGACCGGCCACACCGTGGCGGTTGCCGCGAATCCCGCATTTCAAGAACCCTGCCTTTATAGAGCAGATGCGCCGCAGCGGAAGCATGATCCGCATTGCAAATTCGAGGTAAATCCTACGCAATCCCGGCGGTGGACGGGGAGGGGCGAACCGACTAAGCGGAACCAGGACCGCCGGGACGGCAGCGGGGCACCTTCATGCTGGGTATTCACGAAATCGGGCTTTTCGTCCTGTCGGGCGTGCTGCTCAACATCACGCCGGGGCCGGATTCGGTCTATGTGATCGGCCGCAGCATGCAGATGGGCTGGCGGGGCGGCGCCGCTGCCGCCTTGGGCATCAGTTGCGGCTGCTTTGTCCATGTCGCGGGCGCGGCGATCGGGCTTTCGGCTCTGCTGATGGCCTCGTCCACGGCCTTCTCGATCCTGAAGCTGGTCGGCGCAGCCTATCTGGTCGTCACCGGCCTCCAGATGCTGTGGTCGCGCCCGGTGCTGGCTTCAGGCATCGACGAGCCGGTGCGCAGCTCGCTCTCGCGGGTGTTCCTCCAGGGCGTCTTCACCAACGCGCTCAATCCCAAGGTCGCGCTGTTCTTCCTGGCCTTCCTGCCGCAATTCGTCGCACCCGATGCGCCGCACAAGCCGCTCGCCTTCCTGACGCTCGGCCTGATCTTCATTTTTACGGGGACGCTGTGGTGCCTGGTGCTCGCCGCGTTCGCCGCCAAGGCCGCGCACCGGCTGCGCAAGTCCGAAGGGGCGATCGCCTGGGTCAACCGCGCGCTCGGCGGCCTCTTCGTCTATCTCGGCATCCGTGTCGCCACGCTGGAGAGCCGGTAACTCCTTCAGGCAAACTCCTTCGCCAGCGCGCTACCGGCGAGATAGAGGCCGAGAAGGATCATCGCGATCAGGAACCAGCGTCGAAACGCATCCGCCGGCATCCGCGCCCGCACCGATTGGCCGATGAACATGCCGGCAGAGGCCATGGCGAGGCCGATCGCACCCGGCACGATATTGGCCGGCGTCAGCAATCCGACCGCGGTCAGGTTGAAGGCGAGCGCCAGCGTTGCGGTGGTGAAAAACACGCCGAGCGCCTGCACCAGCTCGTCCTTCTCCATGCCGATTGCCTGCATGAACGGCATCGAGGGGATCACCTGCACGCCGGTCGAGGCCGAGATCACGCCGGTGACGACGCCGACCACGCCGCCGACCCATTTCTCGTTCTCGGGCGTGACGCGGAAGTGGAATTTGTTCAGCCCGATCACGGCGTAGAGGACGAGCAGAGCGCCGAGCACGATCGTGCCGTAGCGCGCGTGAGGCCCGGTCAGCGCGCCGGCATTGAGCCAGCAGCCGACCACGGTGCCGATCATCAGCGGCCACAGCCGCCGCAGGATGTCGCGCAAATACGGGCCGACGAAGGTCTGCCAGATGTTGGTGATGATAGCCGGCACAATGACGATGGCGATGGCGCGGCTCGGCGCCATGCTGACCGCCAGCAGGCCCATGGACACCGTCGGCAGGCCGAGCCCGACCACGCCCTTGACGAATCCGGCAAGCAGGAAGACGGCGGCGATGAGGATGAGCAGCGGGTCGATCATCTCCGCACATTGACCGAAGCCGCGCGGGCGCACAATCTGGAGGTTACGGAGAAAGCCTTCGTCAGCGGCGAAGGCTCAAGGAGACATCTCATGCGCTTCGACCTCGTCGATCTCCAGCTCTTCATCGCGGTGGCCGACCAGCGCAGCATCACGCGCGGAGCGGAGCGCTCGCATCTCGCTCTGGCCTCGGCCAGCGCGCGGATCAAGGGGCTCGAGGATGCGCTCGGCGTCGCGCTGCTCAAGCGCGGCCGCCGCGGCGTCGAGTTGACCGCGGCCGGCGAGAGCCTGCTCGATCATGCCAGGCTCGTGATCCATCAGATCGACGCCATGCGCGGCGATCTCGCCGGCTTTGCCAGCGGCGTGCGCGCCAGCGTGCATTTTCTCGCCAACACGTCGGGCCTGTCGGAGCATCTGCCGAAGGCGCTCGCCGGCTTCCTGCGCGAGCATCGCGACGTCGCCGTCGACATCGAGGAACGCGAGAGCACCGATATCGCAGCCGCCATCACCGCAGGCGCCGCCGATCTCGGCTTCGCCGCCGAGCACGCGCTGCCCGAGCATATCGAGCGCTTTGTCTTCAGCGAGGATCGTCTGACGCTGGTGACGTCAAAACGCGGCCCGTTCGCCGGCCGCCGCCAGATCGACTTTCAGGAGGCGGGGGCTTGCGACTTCGTCGGCCTGACCAGCGCCACCGCGCTCCAGATGCATATTTCCAGGCACGCCGCGCGGCTCGGCATCCGCCCGCATGTCCGCGCCCGCCTGCGCGATTTCGACGCGATCTGCCAGATGGTCGCCGCCGATGTCGGCGTGGCGCTGGTGCCGGAAGCCGCCGCCCGCCGCTGCGCCAAGACCATGCCGCTCGCCATGGTCCGCCTGCGCGATGCCTGGGCCAACCGCCGCCTCGTGATCTGCGCGCGCAGCTTCAAGACGCTGCCGCGGCCGGCCAAGATGCTGGTGGAGCATTTGCGAGCAGAGGCGATGTGAGGTGACTCTTACCCTCCCTGGAGGGGGAGGGTCGATCGCGCGCAGCGCGAGCGGGTGGGGTGACAGTCTCTCCATTGAGGCGGTGCCCGTGTGGAGAGATCACCCCACCCCGCTTCACCTCTCGCTTCGCTCAAGGCGAAGCGACCCTTCCCCCTCCAGGGCAGGGCTATCGCATATGACTTGTGGCGGCGGCCTGCGCGCACGCCTCGTCCTTCGAGACGGCGCTTACGCGCCTCCTCAGGATGAGGCTAATCAGCGTCAGTGTTCGTTGAAACTGCTGCCGCGCACTCCGCCCTCATCCTGAGGAGCCCGCCCAAAGCGGGCGTCTCGAAGGATGGCTGCAGGGAAAAGCTCTCAAATGCGATAGCCCTACCCTCCAGGGGAGGGTAAGAACACCTAGCTCGCCGTCTCCACGCCCGCGTTGATCATGCAAGCCTCGCGCACTATTGGTTCAGAAGCTTCAACGCCTCCTCGTGAACCCGCGCGTCGCCGGCCGCGATGATGCGGCCGCCGCCCTGGGCCGGCTTGCCTTCCCAGGTGGTGACGACGCCGCCGGCGCCGGTCACGATCGGGATCAGCGCCGCGATGTCGTAGGGCTTCAGCTCGGTCTCGACCACGAGGTCGACGTGGCCGGCGGCAAGCATGCAATAGGAGTAGCAGTCGCCGCCATAGCGCGACAGCCGCGCGCTCCTCTCGATGCGGCCGAAGATGGCGCGGTCGCTCTCGTTCATCAGCAGGGGGCTGGTGGTGTAGGTCGTGGCCTCCCCCAGCGAAGCGCAGCGGCGGACCTGGAGCCGGCGCTCGCCCGACGGCCCCTTATAATTGGCCGAACCGTTGTCGCCGGAAAAGCGCTCGCCGATGAAGGGCTGGTGCATCATGCCGAATACCGGCGAGCCCTTGTGCAAGAGCGCAATCAGCGTGCCCCAGATCGGAAAGCCGCCGATGAAGGACTTGGTGCCGTCGATGGGGTCGAGCACCCAGACGTAGTCGGCGTCCTCGTGCTCGCTGCCGAATTCCTCGCCGACGATGCCGTGCTGGGGGAAGTTGGCCTTGATCAGCCGCCGCATCACCGCCTCGGCGGCGCGGTCGGCCTCGGTCACGGGATCGAAATCCTTGGTCTTGCTCTTGTCGTCGATCGACAGCGAGGTGCGGAAGAACGGCAGGATGGTTTCGCCGGAGGCGGTTGCGAGCCGACCGATGAAGGCGGAGAAGTCGATCACCGTCACAGGCGAAATCCTCGAAGCGAAGGTTGGATGGAGCTTGCCTCCTGCCTAGCTCAATTCGCCTGCCGCGTGCAGCGCTGACTTGATGTTGCTCCCTGGTATTTTGGATGCCGAAGCGCGCTGCCCCATTCCAGTCATCTGCTGGCCAAATATCGATCATTGAGTTGAAAACTTAGTTCCGAGGTTGCCTTGTTCGTATGCAAATGACTATCAACCCATTGAATTTCCTCATCAAACAAACTGAATCTGGGTTTCCATGGAAGCAACTGAGCCATGTGCGATTTGCATGGGAAATGGCGCAAAAGCCCTTGCACTTTGTGCGGCGCGGTCGCATATTGTTGCGGTGCGGTAGCGCTTCGCGTTACCGCTGCCCTCCTTGGGCGTTTCCTCCCTAGACTTGGGCCGCTTGCGTCATTCGCGAGCGGCCCTTTTTTCTTGCCGCCGCCGTTTTCATTTTGGGGCGCGCAAGCCTGCGAAGCGAAAACGCACTCGCGCGCAAGGCCTCGTCGTTTGAGAGAGAAGCTGCGTCCTATTCCGCCGCGGCTTGGAACGGGCCGAGGTCGGCGAACGGAATCGTGGTTGCCAGCACGTCGGCGAGAATGCCGAAGTCGGAGGCCACTTGCGCAAAGCGAGCACTGCGCTCGCGCCGCCGCTCGTCCATGTAGATCGCGCGATTGAGCTCGAGCTGCACCGCGTGCAGGCCGCTCGCGGGATTGCCGTAATGCTCGGTGATGAATCCGCCGGCATAGGGCTTGTTGCGGCCGATCGAATAGCCGAGCCCGC